>NZ_JBGRUO010000006.1:0-232414 GCF_041537905.1 Ruegeria jejuensis
TGGGAAAACCCTCTGTCAATCGAGGCAAAATCACCTCGATCAACAGGAAACTCCCAACTCAACAAACCGCGAAACATATCCCGCGTAAGCACAACTCACGCCAAACAGAGCCCATATCGCGGAGCGATTTAGTGCGTGAGCCCAGCCTCCCAACTCGTCAGCGTGCGGCGAACGTCAGCTATTCAATGTTGAATTTTGGGATCGGATCGGACACGGTTGTTGTGGGCCTTGCTCGGGCCTCCGCCCTCCATCTGGGAAGCATCTGTCATGCGGAGCGAAGTGAATTTGGACCTGTCTCGTCCGAGCGTGTGCATAAGGAGGGATTGCGGAGGCGTCTCGAAAGAGGAGGAACCAAATTGCACCTTTCCGCTCCCATTTATCGGTTGAAACGACAAGCTAAACTCTTGGCGCGCCAGAATGGTATCCCTTTGCACGAAGCGCTGGATCAGATGGCTATTGAAGAGGGGTTCCAAAGCTGGAGCCACCTTTCATCGTCATTGTCTAGAGAAAGTCCGGCGGCGATCGTCCTGTCTCGGCTCGAACCCGGCGACCTGGTCCTGCTTGGTGCAAGACCCGGTCACGGCAAGACACTTCTTGGGCTCGAATTGGCGTCAAAGGCAGTAACGCTTGGCCGGAAAGGGTATTTCTTCACACTAGACTACCACGAGCGTGACATTGCAGACCGGTTTTCGGCTCTCGGCATCGACCCGGTGCCCGAACAGAAAGCCGTGGTTATTGATACGTCGGATGAAGTATCTGCGAACTACATCATCAATCGCCTTGAACGCGTCTTAGAACCCGCAGTGATTGTGATCGATTACCTTCAACTTCTCGATCAGAGGCGCACCAATCCAAGCCTTGACGACCAGATCACGTCTCTACGGAGATATGTGAAGGCGACAGGTGCAATTTGTGTGTTGATCTCGCAAATAGACCGTTCGTTCGATCTGAGCGTCAAGACTATGCCCGATGTGTCGGATGTTCGCCTACCCAACCCGCTCGATCTGTCTGTGTTCGACAAGTATTGCTTCTTGCACGATGGCGAAGTCCAGTTGGATCAAGCTGCGTAGCCGAGCGGCACAGTGCATTGCGGACATTCGGCGAGTGTCCATAAAGTCCGCACATCTGACCTTGTATGTTGGGCACCAAAACCCGACCCGCTCTGGCGTTACACGATAAGATCGGGGTCATACCAATACTGTTCACCGACCTTTGGTATGTCTTTTCTTATTCGTGCCTGTCTGGCTGCAAGATCACCAAGTATCGCTTTCGGTATCCGCGACGTCGTCCAGCATGATACCTTTTGAGCATATGGGTTGGTCCTCGAAACCTTTTCGCGCAGGTGTTGAGGCTGGTTGCATCCTTGACTCATACGATGCGGTGCCCGCACGCTCGACCCATTAAAACCAAGGGAGGTTAGAATGAGATTTTCGATTTGGGTAGGCGCGATGATCCTGGGTGCCACGGCCGCAATCGCCGGGGAAGACGCGGATGATATTCACTGGAGCATCACCATGTCGGTGAATGAGGGCATGGCCGACAAGGTTGTGCCGCTGGTGACCCGCATGTCCGAGGCCACAATGGCCAACGAACCAGACGCGCTGATTTATGAATACATGCAGGATGGCGACACCGTGCATATCTATGAGCGCTATGCCGACAATGATGCGGCGATGCTCCACATGTCCAATTTCGGAGCAAATTTTGCCGAAGAGTTCTTTGAGGCATTCACCGTCGACAGCATCGCGATTTACGGCCCCGCAGGTGATGATCTGAAAGAAGTATTTGCCGATGCGAACCCCGCCTATCTCGGCAAAATCGCTGGCTTCGCACGCTGAGATTTCGCGAAGCTAGAAACGGCGGGTCGTGTCGTTTATGCGATCCCGTGATCCAGCCTGACATAGCCGTCTAGGCTGCGCTGGTCCGATAGAAATCGCGGTGAGCAGGGTCAGACGGATACGCCCGCCAGCACGTCTTCGCGCATCAACTCGTCCTTGCGTCCCGAGAGAGTCACCTCTCCCCGGCGCAGCACAACGAAACTGTCGGCCAGTTCATAGGCGAAGTCGAAATACTGTTCGACCAGCACGATTGCCATTTCGCCCTTGTCGCGCAGCATCGAGATCACACGACCGATCTGCTGGATGATGTTGGGTTGGATGCCCTCGGTGGGCTCGTCCAGCAACAGCAGCTTGGGCTTGGTGATCAGCGCCCGCGCGATGGCGAGTTGCTGCTGCTGCCCGCCCGACAGGTCGCCACCGCGCCGATCACGCATGTCATGCAGTACCGGGAACAACTCGAATATCTCGTCCGGGATGTGATGCGCCTCGCGCGGCAGGCAGGAGAAGCCGGTTTCCAGATTTTCCTGCACGCTCATCAAGGGGAAGATCTCGCGCCCCTGCGGGACATATCCGACTCCCATCCGCGCCAGCGCATGGGCGGGCAGCAGCCCAATGGACTCGCCATCCAGCGACACCTCTCCGGCTGATCGCGGATGAGTGCCCGAGATCGCCTTCATCAGGCTGGTCTTGCCGACGCCGTTTGTGCCCACCACGCAGGTCACCGCGCCCTGCTGTGCCTCCAGCGACACATCATAGAGGATCTGCGAGTGGCCGTAGTGCAGCGTCAGGTTCTTGATATTCAGCATATTCTAGCGCCCCAGATAGACGTCGATGACGTCCTGATTTGCGGTGACGTGATCCAGGCTGCCCTCGGCCAGAACCGAGCCCTCATGCAGCACGGTGACCTTGCAATCGAGCCTGCGCACGAATTCCATGTCATGTTCGACCACGACCACCGCGCGGGTTTTTGCGGCCTCGACCAGAATGCGGGTCGTATGCTCGCGCTCTTCCGGTGTCATACCGGCAGCTGGTTCATCCACCAGCAGCAGTTGCGGCTCCTGCGCCAGCAGCATGCCGATCTCAAGCCATTGTTTCTGGCCATGGCTCAACTCGCCGGATTTGCGATCCATCTCATCCTTCAGCCCGATATGCTCGGCCAGTTCCGCCACCCGCGCGCGATCAGGAGCGGAGGGGCGAAAGAACAGCACCGACAGGATCGAGCGGGGCTTTTTCAGCGCCAGCAACAGGTTGTCCGCTACGGATTGATCCTCGAACACGGTGGGTTTCTGGAACTTGCGCCCCACGCCCGCCTGCGCGATCTGCGCCTCGTTCAGCGCCAGCAGGGACTGGCTTTTGTCCCCCCAAAGCACCCTGCCCTCGTCCGGTTTGGTCTTGCCCGTCACGATATCCATGAAAGTGGTCTTGCCCGCGCCATTGGGGCCGATGATGGCGCGCATTTCCGCCTTGCCGATCTGGAAGGACAGGTTGTTGATCGCGCGAAACCCGTCGAACGAGACCGAGACGCCGGAGACTTCCAAAAGCGTGGTCATTCCAAAGCCTCCTTCTCGCGCAGCGATCCCATATCGGGGCCCAGGTCTGCGCCGTGGCGATCCGGCGCGCGCCGTTCATTCCAAAGATCGACCAGCCCACCGATCCCCGTCGGTGCAAACAGCGTGACCAGAACAAAGGACAGGCCCAGCACGATCTGCCACCAATCGACCCATTTGATCGTGTAAAACCCAAGCGGCAGATCAGGAGCAAGTCCGCCAGTGAACCAACTGGAGAGCAGGCTGACAAGCGCCGCGCCCACAACGGCCCCGTAGAGCCGTCCGCGCCCGCCAATGGCAACCCAGACCGCCAGATAGATCGAGGCGATCGGCGCAAGTTCGGCGGGGTTGATGATACCCGCCTGCGGGTAATAGAGCGCACCGGCGATCCCCGCGATGCATGCAGTCAGCGTGAAGACGGCCAGCTTGTAGCGTTCGACCGAATAGCCCAGGAACCGCACCCGCGCCTCGTCATCGCGAATGCCTTTGATGACCGACCCGAACTTGCCCGACATCACCCAAGCGCCCAGAAGATAGCCCAGACCAAGCGCCAGCGCCGACGCCCAGAGGAACCAGAGCGAGATGGTGGCCTGCGGCACCGCCTCCAGTCCCGGCAGGTTCTGCAGGCCCGAAAGGCCGTTATTACCGCGCAGTCCGCTGTCATTCTGGAACAGATAGAGCGCCAGCGCCAAGGTCATCGCCTGTGTCAGGATTGACAGATACACGCCCGTCACCCGGCTGCGGAAGGCCAGCCAGCCAAAGACCAGTGCCAGCAGGCCGGGCACCAGCACCACCAGCGCCAATTGCAGAACCAGACTGTCGGCAAAAGCCCAGACCAGCGGAAACTTGTTCGAGCCGACAACGCCGAATATCTGCGTGCCGATGGCGTCGATCACCTCTTGCTCGGTCGGTGGCAGCGGCGCCTCGCTGAGCGAGGTCACGACGATATCGCGCGTCCGTTCATACATCAGCCACATACCGATCATGTAGCCACCCAACCCGAAGAACGCGAAATGACCAAGGCTCAGGATACCGCAATAACCCCAGATCAGGTCCATCGCGATGGCCACCAGACACAAGCAAAGCGTCTTGCCCAGTGTCTTGACGAACGAGGTTGAGATCACGCCGATGCCGAACCCTTCGGCCAGCACCGTGACCATCAGCGTGAACAGCGCCAGCAGCGAGATGAAGATCAGCACCGACGGGTTGCGGGCGAAGAAACTGCGATCCATGGTTCAGTCCCCTGCCGCTCGGCCCTTGAGCGCGATGATCCCGCGCGGCCGGAATTGAATGAAGATGATGATGAAGATGATCATGTAGGTCTGTGCCGCCAGCGTGTTGGACGGGTTCAGCCATTCTACACCTTTCTGGAAGAAACCGATCATCGTGGCCCCTGCCAGCGCGCCCCAGATATTGCCGACGCCGCCGACCACCACGGTCATGAAGCTCTGCACGATATAGGCCGAGCCCAATTCGGATGTCACTTTGGCAAAGAGACCGATCGCGACCCCCGCGACACCGGCAATGCCCGAGCCAAAGCCAAAGGCCAGCATGTTCACGCGCCCCGGATTGATCCCCATGCTCGCCGCCATGCGCGGGTTCTGCGTTACGGCGCGGGTCTCAAGCCCCAGCCGCGTGCGTTTCATGATGAACAGGAACACGACGAGGAAAAACAACGCCAGCACAAAGATCGCGATGCGGATATAGCTGATCGAGACCACGTCATTCAGCACCAGCGACCCGTCCAGCCAGCCCGGCGCAGTCAGGGGTCGCGCCTGAGTGCCAAAGATGTTTTTGGCCAGTTGCTGCAGGGCGATGGAGATGCCAAAGGTGGCCAGCAGCGTCTCAAGCGGACGATGATAGAGATGGCGGATCACCAACCGCTCCATCGCCACCCCTGCCCCGAAGGTCACCGCAAAGGCCAGCGGGATCGCCACCAGGATCGAGGTGGTGTGATCGGGGATCACCTGCTGCACCACGTAACCGGTATAGGCGCCCATCATGATGAACTCGCCATGCGCCATGTTGATCACGCCCATCACCCCAAAAGTGATGGCAAGGCCGATGGCCGCAAGGAAATAGATCGAGGCCAGTGACAGCCCGTCCAGCACCAGATCGAGCGTCTGCCCGGCAGCTACCCGCGTGCTGATGCTGCCCATTGCCTGCTCTGCCGCCGCCGCGACGGAGTGTGACGGGTCCAGATAGACCTCGGCAAATTGATATTGCGCGACGATTTCACCAATCTGGTCCGAGGTCACACCCGGTACAACTTGCCCCTGCTCGACCAGCGATTGATAGGCCGCAGCGCGGGCGGCATCGGTGTCCAGCGTGACCAGGGGCACGCCGCCGACCCGTCCACCGTCGATATGGGCGATCAGCGCTTTGCGGATATCCTCCGGCGTCAGGGGTTTCGTCGCGAAACCCTCGGAAACCAGCAGCTCATAGGCCTGATCCAGCGACAGGGCTTCGCTGCCGGGTATCAGCTCGGCTTTGACATTCAGGTCTTCGGGGATGTCACCTTCAAACACCTGAACGCGGGCTTGCAGGATTGGGTTCAGCGTGGCACGCACATCCACGCCCAGATCGTCTGACATGCTCTCGATCGCAGTGACGCGGGCGGCATCATCAGGATCATAGGCCATGGTCAAAAGCCGTTCCAACCGCTCTTTGCGGGCTTTCAGCACGGTATTTTCTTCGCCTGGGATCGAGGCGCGGAGCGGCTCCAGCGCCGCCGCTGACGGGTCGCGCTCCAGCGATTGCAGCGCCGCGGCCCGGTTGGCCGCATTCGGATCGGAGAGCTGGAACTGCACCAGAGCCGTGGCGAGCATGGCGCGGATGCCGCTATTGGGCTTGATCTGCTTCAGATCGCGCTTTTCTGCCTCGCCAACCTGCGCGCCGGTATCGAGGTCATAAAGCGCATAGAGGCCAGATTCAGCCTTTTCCGCCCGAAAGAAAAGGTCATCCTCTTTGCGTAACCACATGTTCTTGGCCTGCCAGGCTTCCAGCACCTGCTGGGCCTGCGCCAAGCCGCTGGTTGCCACTGCATCGATGGCGGGCGCGATGGTCTTGCGCGAGCTTTTCACGATCACGTCGCGGTGGTCCTGCAACACCGACTGCATCGGCGCGTCCTGGGCGAGGGCTGCCGTGGCCATCAGAACCCAAAAGACAAAAATATTCACTGCGCGCAGCATCGTGCACTCATTCCTTTATCGGCCCGAAGGCGCTTATGGGCCAGAGGGGTCGCCCCCTCTGGCAGGTTTTCATGGGATCAGTAGTTCGACTTGGTCTGAACGCAGGTCGAGGTTTCGGTGTTGTACATCCCGCAACCCAGCTCTTTCCAATCCGATTTCAGCAGCGCCGATTCCGGCAGGAAGTCGGTCCAGGCATCGCCCGGCACTTCTTCGGTCTGGCTGATGATGTCGAACTGACCATCGTCGAGGATCTCGCCGATCAGCACCGGCTTGGCCAGATGGTGATTAGGCAGCATCACCGCTGTGCCGCCGGTCAGGTTCGGGAATTCCTGCCCGTACATGGCCGCGCGAACCGCATCCACATCGGTGCTTTGGGCCGCCTCGGCTGCGTTCACCCACATGTTGAAGCCGATGTAATGTGCTTCCATCGGGTCGTTGGTGACGCGTTCTTCGCCCATGCGCTCTTTCCAGGTGGCGATGAACTCTTCGTTGGCCTCGGAATCCGCCGACTGGAAGTAGTTCCAGGCCGCCAGATGGCCGATGAGGTTCGAGGTATCGAGGCCCGAAAGCTCTTCCTCGCCCACCGAGAAGGCCACGACCGGGATATCGTCGGCGGAAACACCCGCTGCGGCCAGTTCCTTGTAGAAGCCGATATTGGCGTCGCCATTGATGGTCGAGATCACACCGACCTTTTTGCCGTCGGCCCCAAGAGCAACCACATCAGCCACGATCTTGGACCAGTCGGAATGGCCAAAGGGCGTGTAGTTCACAAAGATGTCGTCCTTGGCGATGCCCTTCTGCTGCAGGTAGCTTTCCAGGATGTTGTTGGTGGTTCTGGGGTAGACATAGTCCGTGCCAAGCAGAGCGAATTTCTCGACCCCCAGTTCCTCCAGGAAATAGTCGGTGGCCGGGATTGCCTGCTGGTTCGGTGCGGCGCCGGTATAGAAGACGTTCTTGGACGATTCCTCGCCCTCATACTGTACCGGGTAGAACAGCAACCCGTTCAGCTCTTCGATTACCGGCAGAACCGATTTCCGGCTCACGCTCGTCCAGTTGCCGAAGATGACATCGACATCATGCACCGTCAGCAATTCCCGCGCCTTTTCCGCGAAAAGTGGCCAGTCCGAGGCCGGGTCGACGACAACGGCCTCGATCTCGCACCCCAGAACGCCGCCCTTGTCGTTTTGCTGATCGATCAGCATCAGCATGGTGTCTTTCAGCGTGGTTTCCGAAATGGCCATCGTGCCGGACAGCGAATGCAGCACACCCACCTTTACAGGGCAATCGGCTGCATGGGCGACGCCGGTCAGCGCGGTGGTCGCGACCGCAGCCGCCAATGTGGTTTTCAGGAAGTTCATTCTGTCTCCTCGCGGGGTGGATCAGCAGCACACGCTTGCTTTGGCAGGCACCTCTGCTTACCTATTCCCCCGCAACTTAAATGTTGCACCCGTGTGGCGGCTGATCCGAGTGCCAAGTCGATCCGGCCGTCACACACCCTTGACCGGTCCCCCCGGCCTGAGTGCCTTCAGCGATTCTGCAACGCGGCAAATTAGGCAACGGCCCGGCGCCTGTTTTCTAACTCAATGCATGTTTTTGCCTAATTTTTAATCCAATAAGGTTGTTTCGTTGATATTTTGGGCAACCAAAGGGGGGATACCGCTGATTTGGCCGTTTAGGCTGGTTGCTCCTGCCCCTCTGATCGACAGTCAGCGCCGAAATCGCCTGAATCGGAGGCAGTTATTCAACTGGCCGCACCCATACCGACGCTGTCTTCATCATCCGCGCAACCCAGAGCGCGGGGACATGTCAAGCTGTCGACCAAACCGCTGGCAGGTCGCAGCGTGCTGGATGACCTGCGGATGTCCGGGTCGTATAAATGCGTCTTTCCACGGCCAAGCGGACCCGCGGTTGATGCGGTTCTGGTCAACACGGCGGGCGGCATCACCGGCGGCGATCGCTTCCAGGTCGAGGCGCGGGCCCTTACCGGAACCGCGCTGACCCTGACCACACAAGCCGCCGAACGGGCCTATCGCGCGCAGCCGGGCCAGATCGGGCAATTGCGGACCGAATTGCATGTGGAAGCCGGGGCAAGCCTCAATTGGCTGCCGCAGGAAACCATCCTGTTCAACGGCTCGACCCTGCATCGCAGCCTGCGGGTCGAACTGGACGACGAGGCCCGGTTTCTGATGGTCGAACCGTTGATCCTGGGCCGTCCGGCCATGGGCGAGAGCCTCACGGATGCGCGGTTCCGTGACCATGTAGAGATCAGCCGCGCTGGTCACCCGATCTTTCTGGACCGTCTCGACCTGAGTGGCGATCTGCAGGCCCATATGGCGCGGCCTTTCACCGGCAATGGCGCAGGAGCGCTGGCGCTGCTGCTTTATGCCGCCCCCGATGCCGAGGCCCGCCTAAACGGGTTGCGCGACCTGCTACCCGAAACCGCCGGGGCCAGCCTGATCCGGGACGGGCTGCTGGTGGCGCGGGTGCTGGCACGCGACGGCTTTGCCCTGCGCCAGGTTCTGGAACCGGCGCTGACATACCTGTCGCAAAGTGAATTACCAAAATGCTGGACGCTCTGACATGAACCTGACCCCAAGAGAAAAAGACAAACTGCTGGTCGCCATGGCCGCCGAGGTGGCCCGCAAACGGCTGGCGCGCGGCGTCAAGCTGAACCACCCCGAGGCGATAGCGCTGATCACCGATGCGGTGGTCGAAGGCGCGCGCGACGGACGCTCGGTTGCCGATATGATGCAGGCCGGCGCTCAGGTGATCACCCGCGACCAATGCATGCAGGGCGTGCCCGAGATGATCCACGAGGTTCAGGTCGAGGCCACTTTTCCCGACGGCACCAAGCTCGTCACCGTTCACAACCCCATTCGCTGAGTTCAAAGGAGATCCCAATGACCCGATTGATGCTGCCCGCCCTGATGTTTGCCACGCCCGCTCTGGCCCATGAGGCCGGACATGTTCATGCCCATGGGACGGACTATACCAATCTTGGTTTGGGCCTCGCCCTTATCGCGCTGGCCGCAGTGGGTCTTGCCGCGACCCGTTCCAAATGATCCCGGGTGAGGTCATGCCCGCGGCGGGTGACATCACCCTGAACGCGGGCGCAGAGGCGATCACTCTGATGGTCGCCAATACCGGCGACCGGCCGGTGCAAGTGGGCAGTCACTATCACTTTGCTGAAACCAATCCGGCGCTGGAGTTCGACCGGGAGGCCGCTCACGGGCTGCGCCTCGACATCGCGCCCGGCACCGCCGTGCGGTTCGAGCCGGGCCAACGCCGTGAAGTGTCGCTGATCCCCATCGGCGGCGCGCGACGGGTTTATGGATTCAATCAACAAGTCATGGGCGACCTCTGATGCCAAGCAGCGCCAACGTTTCCGGCAAAGAGTTAAGGTTCGCCCCGCGATACATTGATCTACCACCAGCCGCGCCATTGGCCGAGTGTAGCCAAAACAAAGATAACGTACGCGGAAACGTGAAGCCAAAATGCGATGGTAGACATAAGGTACCCTTCGGTGATGCACTGTCTCATTTGTCAAAGCCGACCGATGGGCTCAAAACTATAAAAAACCGCAGCGCACTTCGTTTGCAAGGAAGTGTTCCCGTCGAAAAATCAAAGCGAAGCAAACTGTTACAGACCAATGGCAGCAGTTCGCCTAGTTCATGAAACAATACGTGATCTGAGGATCAGACATGCCCGCTCAAATCAAACGCTCCGACTATGCCGCCATGTTCGGCCCCACCACCGGTGACAGGCTGCGGCTGGCCGATACCGATCTGATCATCGAGGTCGAACGCGACCTGACAGCGGAACGCGCGGGGGCCGCCGCAACGGGCGGGACCGGCGACAACGCGCTGCTCTATGGCGAAGAGGTCAAGTTCGGCGGCGGTAAGGTGATCCGCGACGGGATGGGGCAGTCTCAGGTTACGCGCGCCGAGGGCGCGGTAGATAACGTCATCACCAACGCGCTGATCGTCGATCACTCGGGCATCTACAAGGCGGATGTAGGCCTGAAGGACGGGCGCATCGCCAAGATCGGCAAGGCGGGCAACCCCGATACGCAGCCGGGTGTCGATATCATCATCGGCCCGGGCACAGAGGCCATCGCGGGCGAAGGGCGTATCCTGACCGCAGGGGGGTTCGACAGTCATATCCACTTCATCTGCCCGCAACAGATCGAGGATGCCCTGCATTCCGGGCTGACCACCATGCTGGGCGGCGGCACCGGCCCGGCGCATGGCACCCTGGCCACCACCTGCACGCCCGGCCCCTGGCATATCGGACGGATGATGCAAGCAGCGGACGCTTTCCCTATGAACCTGGCCTTTGCGGGCAAGGGCAACGCCTCGCTGCCCGCCGCGTTGGAAGAACAGGTCCGGGCCGGGGCCTGCGCGCTGAAACTACACGAGGACTGGGGCACAACGCCCGCCGCCATCGACTGCTGCCTCTCGGTCGCGGATGCGATGGATGTACAGGTGATGATCCACACGGATACGCTGAACGAATCGGGTTTTGTGGAAAACACCGTGGCTGCCATGAAAGGCCGCACAATCCACGCCTTCCACACCGAAGGCGCGGGCGGCGGTCATGCCCCGGATATCATCAAGATCTGCGGCGAGCAGCATGTCTTGCCCTCCTCCACCAACCCCACACGGCCCTTCACCGTGAACACGGTCGAAGAGCATCTCGACATGCTGATGGTCTGCCATCATCTGGACAAATCTATCCCCGAGGATGTGGCCTTTGCTGAAAGCCGCATCCGGCGCGAGACCATTGCCGCCGAGGATATTCTGCATGATATGGGCGCGTTCAGCATCATCGCTTCGGACAGTCAGGCGATGGGCCGCGTGGGCGAAGTGCTGATCCGCACTTGGCAAACCGCGGACAAGATGAAGAAACAGCGGGGTCGTTTGTCCGAGGAAACCGGCGAGAATGACAACCTGCGCGTCCGCCGCTACATCGCGAAATACACCATCAACCCGGCCATCGCCCATGGCCTCAGCCATCAGATCGGCAGCATCGAGGAAGGCAAACGCGCCGATCTGGTTCTGTGGAACCCGGCATTCTTTGGCGTCAAACCCGAGATGGTGCTGCTGGGCGGCACGATTGCCTGTGCGCAGATGGGCGATCCCAATGCCTCGATCCCGACCCCGCAGCCGGTCTATAGCCGCCCGATGTTCGGGGCCTATGGCCGCTCGGTCGAACGCTCGGCCATTACCTTTGTCTCTGCGGCGGCACAAGCCGAGGGGATCGGTGACACCCTGGGGCTGGCCAAGGACACCGTGGCGGTGCAGGGCACCCGTTCCATCGGCAAACGCGATCTGATCCTGAACAATGCGACGCCACAGATCGAGGTTGACCCCGAAACCTACGAGGTGCGCGCCGATGGCGAGTTGCTGACCTGCCAGCCCGCCGAAACCCTGCCGATGGCGCAGCGATACTTTTTATTCTGATCAAATCCTGTGCTGCGTTGCAGCAATCACAACGCAGCCATGATCAAAAACCCACTATACAGTGAGGATCAAATGACAAACACTAGATGCCATGGGAGGACCTGCTTAACCCATCTTTATGGAGGTCCTATTGGCACAATCCACACTTCAAGAACGCCCCGGTTTCTCGGTTTCCGCAATGCTCAGCAGAGTCGGATCATCGATCTACGCGGTTTTGATCAACATGGCCGAGGCGCGCTCGCACGCGAAACAGATTCAGTTTCTGCAATCGCTCAGCGACGAAGAACTGAAACGCCGCGGCTTGTCACGCGACCGTATCGTGCATCACGTCTTTGCCGGTTCGGTCTGGCGCATCTAGCGGACGCACAACCCAAATCAGAGGAGGCGTGCGCATGACCACCCTCCTCTCTACTGCGCTTCAGTATGCCGATCATTTGCATGGCGAGCCCTCGAACAACCTGTCTCTGACCTACGAGGGCCGCTTCTTGCGCCGCAAAGTGCTCACCTGTGAAGACGGCGAGCGGATACTGGTTGATCTGGCGCAAACGACCTCGCTGAACGATGGCGGAGCGCTGATCCTTGACGATGGGCGCAAGGTTGAGATTCACGCCGCGCCCGAGCCGCTGTTGGAAGTCACAGCATCCGATCTGACCCGTATCTCTTGGCATATCGGCAACCGCCACACACCCTGCCAGATTGAGGGCGACCGGTTGCTGATCCAACGCGATCACGTGATGCGAGACATGCTGATGAAGCTGGGCGCAACCCTGCGCGACGTGGTGGAACCTTTCACGCCCGAAGGTGGCGCTTACGGGCACGGGCGGACCCATGGCCACGCCCACTGAGACCCTGACCCTGCTGCAATGGCTGTCGCCCGCCTACCCGGTGAGCGCTTATGCCTATAGCCATGGGCTGGAAGCGGCTGTGGATCAGGGCTGGGTCACCGATGCGGAAAGCTTCAAGGCGTGGCTGAGCGATGTGTTGACTGCCGGGTCGGGCCGGTCCGACGCCCTGTTTCTCGCGGCGGCCTATCACGCGCAGGGGGCAGCGGCGCTGTCCCGCATTGACGATCTGGCGCGGGCATTTGCCCCGGCCCGCGAGAGACTGCTTGAAACCGACCAGCAAGGCGCGGCCTTTTGCCGGACCACACGCGCGGTTTCGCAGCCCGGGTTGGGTGATTGGGTCTATCCGGTGGCTCTGGGTTCGGCGGCCGCGCAGGAAGGTCTGCCGCTTGACCTGACACAGCGCAGCTATCTGCAGGCCTTTGTCGCCAACCTGATCGCGGCGGCGCAGCGGTTGTTGCCGCTGGGCCAGACCGAAGGACAAGTGATGCAACACGCCCTGATCCCCGTTTATGCCGAGGTAGCACAGGCGACGGAACATGGTGATCTGGACGCGCTGAGCGGTACCACCTTTCTGAGCGATATCGCGGCAATGAAACATGAAACCCAGTATTCGAGGATTTTCCGAACATGAGCAGTATGAACGGCCCCCTGCGCATCGGCATCGGCGGCCCGGTGGGCGCGGGCAAAACCACTCTGACAGCAGCGCTTTGCACCGCATTGCGCGACAAGGTCTCGCTGGGTGTCATCACCAATGACATCTACACGCAGGAGGACGCCGATGCGCTGATGCGGATGCAGGTGCTGCCCTCGGACCGGATTATCGGTGTCGAGACCGGTGGCTGTCCGCATACCGCGATCCGCGAGGACGCCTCGATCAACCTCGCCGCCGTGGCGCAGATGGTCGAACGCCACCCCGAGGTCGAAGTGGTGCTGATCGAAAGCGGCGGTGATAACCTGTCGGCCACGTTCAGCCCGGAACTGGCCGATCTGACTCTTTATGTGATCGATGTGGCGGCAGGCGAGGAAATCCCGCGCAAGGGGGGCCCGGCGATCACCCGCTCGGACGTCCTGATCATCAACAAGACCGATCTGGCGCCGCATGTTGGCGCCAATCTGGACGTGATGCGGCGCGACGCGACTCGCATGCGCAAGGATCGGCCCTTTGTGATGGCAGCCCTGCGTCATGGCGAGGGTGTGGCGCAGATTGTCGAGTTGCTCGCGGGGCTCGGCGGCCTAGACCTTGCGCACCAGACCCCACGCGAAGCGGTGGTGTGATCCGGGCGCGCCGGAAAACCGGCCCCTGGCAAGATTTTTTAACCTTGTGTGGCCTGGATTACAGAAGCCCTCGGCTCTTTGTGGCTAAATGATGTCAGGCGGCAAGACATTAACCGCTCTGGTTTGGGAGACATTGACCGAAACTATTAAGCCGAAGCGCACAACAACTTTCTGCGTTGGTCTGGAATTCCCGACAGGCCGCGCCTCCGGAGATCGGTTTCCGATCAGCGAGTGAACCGGTGATGAACATGCGCTATGTTAACGATTACTGGCCGCGGCGCGGCATTTGATTTTAGAGCTTTCCCAAGGCGTGGTATGCCGAAACGGGTTCCCCCGTTTCGGCATCCATCTTTGTGGGTCTGGCATTGGGTCGAACTGACCTGCAGGCTCACGAAGGCGACGGGTGCCGTTTGCGGGACAGGCTGCCCAGCACCAGCACGATCGCCGCCACGCCGGCCACACCCGAGGCCACGAGAATCACGGTACGGAAGTCATAGGCCTGCGCGATCAAACCCGCTGCTGGCCCGGCAAGTATCCCGGTCACCATCAGCGTATTCCAATACAGCGCGGTGGCGCGTGCGGGACGATTCGGCGCAAAGGACTGGACGAAGCTGATCCCAAGGCTGGCATAAAGCCCGTAATAAAGCCCCTCCATCGCCGCACCGGCCAGCATCTGCGAGTAGCTCTGGACCGAGGCAAGCACCTGAATGGTGACCACCGCCAACAGCGTCACCGCCAGCAGCGACTTCCGCAACCCGAACCGCGCGATCAGATAAGGCGTTGAAAAGATGGCGAACACCTCGACAAAGGTCTTCACACTGAAGGCTGTACCGGGGGCATAGCCGGGCAGGCCGACCTCCTGCACATAAAACAGCGGCAGCGCCGAGAAGGTCAGCGAATGCGCCGTGGACAGGCAGAACACAAACGCCGCCGCCAGCCAGAGCCCAGTATTGAGCCCGCCCTGCCCCGGCTTGGGTGTTTGGTCGTCCTTGGCCTCAAGGCGCAAGTCATGCGGCACGGCCCGCCACCAGAGACCAAGCCAGAGCAGCGACAGAAGCGCGCTCAGCTTGAACACCGCCGTCGCGCCCAGTTGATCGGCAATCAGAAAGGACACGGCCGGGCCGACCATCCACGCCGTCGATGTGGTGGCGCGCATATAGGCGTTGAAGCGGCTGCGGGCGATCCCGTGCCGCTCGGCCATGCTGCCACCAAGGCTGAACAGGGTCGATACGGTGCTGGTGCTGATTCCGAAGCCCAGCACGCCAACGCTCAGCACCACCCAGAAGACCGGCGCGACCGACAGTACGAGATTGGCGATCAGAAAGGCCGCCGCCGCGATCCCGATCAGCGGAAAAGCATTGTCCCCGCCATCCAGCCGCCCGGCAAAGTTGCGATTCACCAGGATCGCCAGACAGGACACCAGCCCGGCATAGATGCTTATGGTCCAGGGCTCCTGCCCCAGCCCGTTGACGATGAAAAACCCCATATATGGAACGATCATCGCGCTGCAGACGGTCCCCACGAAGAGAAGCAGCAGAAAGGGTAGCAGCGCGGCGGGAAAAGACCGGAACATCTGGCTCAATCACATAAGGGAGTGCTATGGGACCGACATCGCATGCGGGGTCGAATGACACAAGGTCAGCCATGCCCTTCTCGGACGGCGGTCGGTTGGCATCGGCGCGCGGACCGGTAACACTGCACTGAGAAAATGCCAGTTCAGCACAGGACCCGACCGCATGCCCGTATTGCATTTCTGGTACGAATTCGCTTCGACCTACTCTTATCTAACGGCGATGCGGATCGAGGATCGCTGCCGCGCCGCCGGGGTGGAGCTGATCTGGCGCCCCTTCCTGCTGGGACCAATCTTTCGCGCACAGGGGTGGGATACCTCACCCTTCAACATCTACGAGGCCAAGGGCAGATATATGTGGCGCGATCTGGAGCGTCGCGCCGCCGCTCAGGGCCTGCCGAACATCCATCGGCCTGATCCGTTTCCACAGAACGGCCTCCTCGCCGCGCGCATTGCCACCATTGGCGCGGGGGCGGGCTGGGGGCCCGATTTCACCCGCGCGGTCTATGCCGCGCAATTCGCGCAGGGGCAGCCCATAAGTGCGCCCGAAACACTGGTCGCCCTGCTGAACGGTCTGGGTCTGGATGGATCACAGGTCCTCCAGAGCGCTCAGACCGACGATTCCGTCAAGAACCAACTGCGCGCAACCACCGAAACCGCGCAATCGCAAGGGTTGTTCGGTGCGCCGAGTTTCACCACCGAGGACGGAGAGTTGTTCTGGGGAGATGATCGGCTTGAGGACGCGCTAAACTGGGCCCTGCGCGTGAAGAATTGAGCGCGCCGGTTTCTTACTGCCCTTGAACATCTGCTTGTCCGAATTTGGCCGATCGGGTTATTTGCAGCCGCATCCGGCGCGATAATTCTTAAATCTATTTTAACAGGAATCGCACCCGGCAAACAGGTTTGAATTCTACCTTTTTAGGTGAAATGAGGAAATCTATCTCGGAAACAACTCGGAGCCGTTGCTTTTTGCCACATGCTCAATTCCGATTTGATCGTAGACTCTGAAGGTGAATACAGCCTTCGCGTTTTGCGGAATCCTCCTTTCTGATGGCAGAGGGATTCTCGACAGAAAATATGTCCCTAAGCTACTGTAAAGAAACCAAACTCCGGGGAGGAAAAGCAAAATCCCGGGTCAATCGCACGATCTGTGCAAATTAAGGGAGAATACAATGACCATTAAAAGAAAAATGCAAGTACCGGCAGAAGTTCAAAAGGCAGAATTTCTCAACAAGGTGTGGAGCGACGATGCATATCGCGCGCAATTGCAGAACGATCCAAAAGCCGCGTTGGCTGAATTCGGGGCGCAGATTTCCGACGATGTGGAAATCGAATTCGTCATGGATACGGAAAATGTCAAGTACCTGCATATTCCCTATGCTCCGGCCTATGGTGAAATCTCGGATAGCGACCTGCTGAACGCCGTCGGTGGAAGCACCCCGCTTTGCTATTCGGCGGCGGTGTCGATTGCCGCCGCTGTTACGGCAGGAATCTCGGCGGGGATTTCCGCGGCCACGAAGTGACCGGCAGCAAGAGCCGCGCCACGCTAAAACCCAAATATTGGAGGACACAATGAACAACGACACTGCAACCCATTTGCCCGCAGCGCCGATGCCGCGTGGTGAGATTTTGAACAAGGCCTGGACCGACGAAGCGTTCATGGCGCAGCTTGAAAGCGATCCACGCGCAGCCCTCGCTGCTGCTGGTCACAACATTCCCGAGGATGTCGAGATCAAGGTTGTGCGCGATACCGGCGACACCCGCTTTCTGCACGTGCCTGCCGCACCCGAGCAGGGCGAGATTTCCGACTCCGACCTGTTGAACGCGCAGGGTGGTTCGACCTTTGTCTGTGTCGCAACGGCAGGCATCGTTATCTCGGCGTTGGGGTCTGCCGCTGGATCGGCCTCGGCGGTAATCACTCTGGACTAAGACCAACTCCTCAAGGGCGGGTGGTTGTTCGATCAACCGCCCGCCTTTTTTTTGTGTCCACTCGCTGGTGCCCCGATACATAGGGTGCAGAGACAGTATCCACGCGCCAAGCTCCTCTTTGCCCCTGAGAGGGCGCAACCCCCAAGTCGCGTTCGTGCTTTGCGCACGCCCACAGACCCACCTGGACCTTGCGTTGGAACCACGCCGCGCCGGGTGAGCGGATTGCCGTCAATGGATCCGGCGAGCGAAGCCCCGGCCGACACTCTTTCCGGCGATGTCACCGGGCCTTTCAGGCCATATTCGCAGGTAAATCACCCGGGTCCGAAGATGTGAAAAGGCCGCCACATCCTTCCAGATGTGGCGGCCTGTTGGGCCTGCCTGACAAATGTTGGCGGTCAGGCGGTGGCCAAAGCTGCCATCTTGCCACTGGCTGTTGCAGCGTCTTTGTTATAGTCGAGCACCACTTTGCCGAACCGGTCCATGTCGAGATAGGTCTTCTCGAAAAACCGGCCGGTCTCCTGCACCCCGAGATGAGCATAGACCGGTACGTCCAGTTTGCCGCCGGCATAGTCATCGATCGCGTCTTGCAGATCGCTGGTTTGACCCAGGCAGTTGCCGATGATCGAGATGTTGCGCGCCAGAACCATGCCCATCAGGCGCGAGGCATCGACGGGATCGACGATTGGCTCCTGCCCCAGAAGGTGCGAGTGCTGATCGACCACGCCGCAAGTGATGTGGCGCCCTCCAATGGCGAGGATGTTCGGAATCTCGGCCAGATAGACATCCGAAAACGGGTCGACCATCGCGTCGAAGCCGCCAATCTCCATCACGCATTGCGCCAGATCACCGGACAGCGACCAGCCCTTCTGCGATGGATCAACGGTGATCAGCCGATCAACCCCCAGCGCTTTCAGCTTGTCCGCATGTTTCTGCGACCTGGAGATCGCATAGGTGTTGACGCCATAGTTCTGCAGCGCCGAGATCGCGTAGAGCGAGGTGTTGGATTTGGCCCCCGTCACCAACACGTTATCGCCGGGCTGCAGGTTCAGACGCCGCACCATGCTATAGGCCGTCTGACCCCCGATCGAGAAACCACCCGCCACTGCATCCGACATGCTGTCGGGGATCCGGATCAGTTTGCACTGATGCAGGATTTGCAGCTCGCGCGAGCCCTGGTTGGTCGGGATGCCGGGCATCACGCCTTCGACACCTGAAGACGGGTAGGCTCCGTCCGCAATCACCCGGTCACCGGGCTTGAACCGCGTGACATTGCGGCCCACCGCAATGACTTCGCCCACGAAGTCCGAACCGAGTACAAAGTAACTCTTGCTGAATTTCGGCTCTTTCATCCGCAACGCAAAGGCGCGGTCGCGGTAGTTGCAGGAAAACGCGGTGACACGGAAATAGACCCGGTCGGCATTCTCCGATGCATCCGCATCGAAGCCAATATCGTCGGTTTCGATGATGCCGAACCGCAGCGGGACGCCTTCGAGGGTAAAGCTGCTCTCGCTACCGGGAACGATGTTGGTGCCGGAATAGTCCTGGCCGATAATGCAAAGCTGTTTCATATCAGTCTCCTTTTCTCAGAATTCAGGTGGCGTTGGCCGCGTTGGTTGACCCGGTTTCAAACGCCCAGATGTTGGGCACCAGATCCGGGCGTGCCATGCGCAGCAGCGCCAGGCCGACGCCGGCCGAGCCCGCGAACAGGGTCGGGTTCTGACCATCGGAGCCATTGCGCCAAGCAAAGCTGCCCGCCGCGTCTGCCTGTTGCAGAACGGTCGCCGTTTCGCGGCCCAGCTTGGTCGCGAGACCCGGCGCGTCGGTTGTGCGGGCCATCTCGGCCTGGAAGGCGAGCCTGCCGAACTGACCACTGAAGACACTATCGGTGGCCTCCATCGGCGCCGCGTCCAGCATGGTGACGGCCCGCCCCTCATCGGCTCCGGCGAGCTCGTCCCCCATCGACAGGCGTGCCAGTCCGATACCAGCTGCGCCATTGGCATAATCCAGCGCGGGCTTGGTCGTCGTGTCCTCCTTAAGGGTGGTGAGATCACGCAGGTCCGGCCAGTAGCCGTAGCGATCCAGCAGCGCGCTTTCGAAGGCGACAGCCTCCTGCGCTGCGGCGTGCAGAGCACTATCCTCCAGCAGGTTGCCCGCGCGGTGCAGCGCCAGAGCGATACCGCTTGCGCCATGCATCAGCCCGACCTGTGACACCCGCCAGGTCCGGTCGCGCCAGGCCTTGCCACCAAAGGGCACCTCCTTGCGCGCATCAATCAGCGCAGCCGCGCCTGCCGCGATAAGGTCGCGATAGCGATCGGCGGGGGCTTTTTCATACAATGCGATCAGACCCACCAGCGCACCGGCGACACCGCTCGACAGGCTGGAGTCCTCCTCGGCCTTCAGGCGCTCTTCGTCCAGCAGGCTTGCAAAGACCTTTGCGGCCTCCAGCAGCGAGGGTTCGTCCAGCATATCCGCCAGTGTTACCAGACCGTAGATCACGCCACCGATGCCCGACGCGAGGCCCAGCGGGGCAAGCTTGGCCATGACACGCAGGGTATCGATGTTCTCGACCGCATGTCGGGTGGTGTCCAGAATGGCCATCGCCTCGACGCGGTGCTTCTCTTCACCGGTGACGCGGTAGAGCGCAGCTTCGAGCATCGCGATCCCGATGGTACCGGTCAGGAAGGTATTGCCGAGCGGTTGCAATTGCAGCGCGCGTTCATCCGCCGTCACCGGGGCGAGGCACATCCAGGTCTGGCTGCGGCTTTTGCGGATCGCCGACTTTTCCACGCGACCGGCAATCGTCTGCGCCGCAGCAATCAGCTGGTCTGTTGTCACCGGCGCGATGTCGGCATTAGGGGTGCGTGCGGTGCCGGTGGCGTTTGGGTCCAACTCGGTCGAGCTGAGCGCCTGACGGATGACCATGAGATCAAACTCCAGCAGGTCATCGGCCATGTCGGCAAGGCGTTCGCGAATTTCCCTAAGGCAGGGCATGCGGAAAAAGTCCGGCACCACGGTGCCATCGCCGCAGATCAGATCGGTGCTGTCGGTTGTTCCCTCGAAGAAGGGAACGTTATAGCCCGCCATACAGGTGGTTTCATAGTGGCAGACAGCAGCCAGCGGCCCTGCCCCATCGCGCGTCACCGAAGAGCGGTAGAGGAAGTCGAAATTCTGGCTCCACGCCGCGCCATCGACGACGGACTGGCGACCAAGGGCGCGATGCTGCAGAAAACCGTAGAGCCGGGTGGCGCGCAGCACAGACCGGAACCGAAGACCCTCAAAGACATCAAGCGGCCCCCCGTCGGCGGCGATAACCGTGCCATGCCGCTGCAAATAGGCAAACATCGCCTCATATCCGGCCAGCAATTCCGGGCCATAGTCATTCACCTGCAAGGGAACGCCATTCAGGTTGGGCACATTGCCGAGCGCTTTCAACTCTTCCGAACCGCCCGCGCGTGACGCGAGGGTTTCATGGGCGTCCAACCCCCCCATCAGCACAGCTGCGCCACCGGGAACCGAGGTCCAGCCCGGCAGATAGCCGCTGGTAAACACCGAGTCCTCAAGGCTGCGATAAGCCGCGACCATGGCCTCGGCTTCGGGCTCAATCTCTTGGTCGTCCTTGATCCGGGCGACCATGATGGTTTCCAGATCAACGGGAACCGGGACCGGCCCCTGCGCGATGATGTTCTCGAAATGGAAATCATTGCCCTGAAGCGCCCGGATCAGGCAGAGCGTCGCGCCGGAGCGGCGGAAGAACTCCGCTGCCTCATCAGCAGTTTCGCAATCCTTCGGAGCAACCCATTCGACCCAGCCATAATCGCCGCATGCAGCCACATCGGGCGTACCGGCCGAGGCCGGCGCACCATTGGCATCAAGCCAGTCGATCAGAGAGGCCCAGGCCGCGTCGATATCGAGCGATTTCGGCTTGTAACCCACCTTGGTGCCGCTTTCGAAGGTCACCTGATAAACGGAGCGGCCCTCATTGTGCAGGTCCGACAGGCTTGCGCCAATCTCTGCCACCCGGCCAAGGTCAGCGTCGCCGGTCAGATCAACGATGCGAGTCAACCGGTCGGCATGCAACCTTTCGATGAACTCGACCGTCACGACCTGCCACTGCTCGACAAGCGTTGCGATCAAACGGGCCAGAACGGGACGTTCCACGAAGAACTGTTTCAACCCCGTGGCCCGGAACGAGGCCACAAACCCAGGCACCTTGTCCAGCAAGGCGTCGCCGCCCAGCATGGCGGCCAGACCGCCGCCATAGCCCTGGGTCTGCACGCTCAGCGCAAACCGGTCATTCAGGGCGCGCACGCAGATATCGGTCAGCGGCTGCAGCAGCGAGCGATCCAGGTGGTCCAGCCCTTCAGTCGTGAAGGAACCCATCATATCCGGGTCCACCCGGGCGTCGCGACGGCGGCGCACCTCACTGACAAGCGCATAGAACAGCTCTTCGAAGGGCCGCTTGGGATCGTTGGCCAGACGCGCGACATCCTGCGCCTGGGGCGCGAGGGACAGCGTATCAAACACCCATTCGAAGGTCGCTGCCCACGCAGGCAGGTCCCGCCCGGTTCCACCTACGGGCCCGAACAGTGCAACATCCGTCCTACTGTCAACGCCGCGCGCCTTGCACACATTCTCGAACACCTGAGCGTCGCCGCCGGACACCGTATGCGTCCAATCCGCGAACACCTTCTCGGCGCGCGCGGCCTTGTCTGCGACCGGGGCAAAAGCGCTGCGGTCCTGCAAACGTTCATCGAGCGAGGATGCGCTTGCGGCCAGCGCCTGCAATTCGGCATGGCTGAAACGGTCCTGCGCTACAACTTTGCTGGCATTTCCGGTGATGTCATTGCTGTTTTCAAGAAGGGTCATTGGCTTTCTCTTTCTGTTCGAATGGGTTCAGGAGATCGGGCCTCGATTTCTGAGGGGGTGGGGTTGGCCTGCTGAAACCGGTTGGCACGGCAGGCATGGTCTAGGTTCAGACAGTGATTTCGATCGAGATCGCGGAAGCCGCAGTCACGAGCGTACCGACGCACACCCAGGTGCTCCCGCCCTGGGCGCCGATCAAATCGGCGTCGGACAACTCAGGGTCGACCGGAGCGGCCGGTATGTGCAGGTATTTGGTGTCTGCAGTATCGCGCACCACACGCACTTCGATATCCTCGGGCAGTGCCCCGTAGATATGTTCGACCGCTGCTTTGGGATCACGATCCAGCAGGGCCGCAAACGCGTCATCCGTCCATACCCGGTCATAAAGCGCCGCGAGCGCATTTCCGTTGGCTTGATCAAGGCTGTCCATCATATTCTCTTTCATGTGACCGGGATGTCTCAAGGGTCGACCGCCCCGGGTAGCTGGACCGTCACGGTTATCGGGAACGGGCAGGTAAGCCCAATGCAGGACTGAATGGTCATGCAGTTATTGGTGGTGCCACCCTGCGCGCCCATCAGGTCGCTTTCGTCAATCTCACCCTCAACCGGTGCCGCTGGAATATGGAGATGTTTCACATCCGGGGTGTCCCGCACGACTCTTACTTCAAGGCCCTCGGGCATCTCACCGAAATACTCCGCCATGGCGGATTTGGGATCACGATCCAGACGCGCCGCAAAGGCTTCATCGGTCCAAACACGGTCCAGAAAGGCAGCGGTCGCGGGGTTCGAAACTTTCTGATCATAGGTCATGGGACCCTCCGTTTTATCAAATAGCTTGAGATATTTGCGGGCCCGAGTGACCATCCGTCGCCCGGACCCGTAGCGGCTGTGCGGCTTAGAAGTCGCCGTTGGGCACAGTCGGCTGCGGTACAACGCTGGTTCCGATAACGGTGAGTTGCGGATCGCCGATCACGGTGGCGCAGTTCCAGAACGTGCCGCCGCGCGCCTGCATCAGATCCGCATCGGGGATCTCACGCTCGACCGGTGGGTTCGGGATATGCAGATACTTCACGTTGCCCGTGTCACGGACTACTTTCACATCCACATTCGCGGGCATTTCGCCCACATATTCCTCGACAGCAGCCTTTGCGTCGGTATCCAGACGTGCGCTGAACGACTCGTCGTTCCAGGCACGGTCATAAAGGGCTGCGAGCTTTTCCTGATAGAATTCTTTGGACTTGGTCATGGCGTTCTTTCCTCCAATTGAACTGTGACTGCTTCATTTTTTTGCATCGGGATGGTTCTGGAAATCTCACGCCAACTGGCAATTGTGATTTCCTCCGTCTGCAAAAATGAGATAAGTACGCTGTGTTTTCTGTGTGTGTAGTAAGAATTAATAACCGTTAATTTCTGAAATGAGGGCAGATTGCCTCAAGTCTGAAATGCCTCATGCAATAAATATGCTGTTCAAACAAAGTCATACGAGCGGGCATCCACATCCGGGATACCTGCTCGTATAACGCAAAGGCCTATACCCTAGTCAAAAGTTCCAGTGCCCCCAACGATGGAAACAACCGTGTAGTAAATGCTGACGACGGCCGAAAAACAACCCATTGTCGTACCACCTTGTGCGTTCATCAAATCAGAATCTCCAATCTCACCCTCGGCCGGCGCTTGGGGAATGTGCAGATATTTCACGTCATCAGTGTCTTTCACGACTTTCAATTCGACGCCATTGGGCACATCTATTCCAAATTCCTGAAGTGCCTCTTTAGGATTTGATTCGCAGAAACCTACAAATCCCGGGTCAGCCTGCAGCTTGTTCAAGAGCTCCATCCCATTTTTGTTTTTTTGCGCCTCTGTATTATTCACGCCGCTTTCCTCCCATATACAAAGATAGTTCAAAAGACGTGCACCGTTCTTTGACAGGCATTACACATCTCGCGATACTATATAGGGGGTAATAATTGAGAATAATTGTTACCATCGTGAAGAATTTTTAATATTGCTTCAGCCTGAATGAATACGCAGATAGATATAGCAATATGAAGCGATAATATTATTTAATAACAGCAAGTTGTGCGCACACGCATCTCACTGGGAGAATTTCCGCAAGAGCATTGTGGAGTTCCCATTCGGTTGAATCGCATTCGACTATTTCACATCTGTTAATGAAGATTTTGCGGCCCCAATTTCGCGACACGCCCCGAACTATAATAGCCGGACGAGGTGAGATATGCAGTTCCGTGAGAAAGCCCTCAAGAAACTCTCAACCCCGGAAGAGTTGAAAGTTGCCGTGGCGGTAACCTCTCCGATGAGCTGGGTCTTGCTCGCTGTTCTGCTGCTCGGGTTTGGCGCGCTTGTAACCTGGGGCGTTGGCGGAACAATCCAGACACGCGTCATCGGTCCCGCCTTTGTCGTCTATCAGGACGCCGAGGTGACCGAGGTCGTGGCTCTTGGCGATGGCACGCTCACCCGGCTGGAAGCCGGACAGGGCGATGTTGTTGAGGCAGGCGACGTTCTTGGAACGGTGTCCAACCCTACACTTGTCGGGCGACTGGAACAAACCCGTCTGCTGGCGCAGGAGGCGGCGCAATCCGTCGCGGATAACAAAGCCATGATGGAGTCGGAGCTTGAGGAGTTCGACCGGCTGCAAGGCCTGCAACGCGTCGCGATGAACAGAAAGCTTGAACAGACCCAAGAGATGGTCGAGGCCTTCGAGAGCCGCCTGACCGGCAACGAAAAGCTGCTTGAACGCGGCATGACCAATGTCGCCTCAGTTGACGAGATGCGCAGCCAGTATTTTCAGGCGCGGCAGGAAATCGAAAGCGTCAATAACGACATCGCACAGCTCGATCTCAACCGAGAGGAACGCGTGACATCGTGGCGTCAGCGCATGCTGGATCTGGAACGTCGGCAGTCCGAACTGAACGTACAGGTGCGTGAGCTTGAGGATGCCGTCGCGCAGACCGAAACGATCTATGCGCCGGCCTCAGGCGAGGTCTCGCCCATCGTGGTGGCGCAGGGGGCCTATCTGGATGCGGGGCGACCGATCATGTCGATCATCCAGCCCAACGCGGAACTGGAAACACTGGCCTTTATCAGCGCGAACCAGGCAAAGCTGGTCACGCCTGGCATGACCGTGCGTGTGTCGCCCACGACGTACCAGCAGGAGGAATACGGCACGCTTCTGGGGACGGTTCAGGACGTGTCCAAATTTCCGCTTTCGTCGGACGCGCTAATGGCGATCCTGCAGAACCAGAACCTGGTCAACCAGTTTGTTCAGGAAGGCGCACCGCTGCTGGTGCGTATCTCGATGGACCGGGACGCTCGGGGCGATCTGATCTGGACCTCTGCCAACGGCACTGATGCCGAACTGACCGCCGGTACGCTGGCGAGCGTTTCGGTGATCGTGCGTGAACAGGCCCCGATTACCCTGCTGCTGCCAACCCTGAAAAGCTGGGTAGGTGTGCAATGAGCCGGGTCAGAACCCCCACCGTCATCCAGATGGAGGCCGTCGAATGCGGCGCGGCCTCGCTGGGGATCATGCTGGAGCATTTCGGCAAATGGGTGCCACTGGATGAATTGCGGGTGGCCTGTAATGTCTCGCGCGATGGCTGCAACGCCGCCGACGTGGTGCGCGCGGCGCGTGAGCACGGGCTGATCGCCAAGGGTTTCCGGCTCAACCTTGAAAAGGTGGCCGAGCTGAAAGCACCGTTCATCGTGTTTTGGGAATTCCGGCATTTCATGGTGGTCGAGGGATTCGGGCGCAACTGCGTCTATATCAATGACCCCGAAACCGGCCCGCGCACGATCACGCTTGATGCGTTCAGCGACGGCTTCACCGGGCTTGCGTTGACCTTTGAACCGTCCGAGGCGTTCGAGCGCACCGGCAAACGCAAAAGCGCCTTTTCCGACATGGTCTCGCGGCTGGCCCAGGTCAAATCGGGGCTTGTGATGCTGGTGCTGGTCAGCCTGCTGCTGATCGTGCCGGGACTGGCCATTCCGGCGTTTTCCAAGATTTTCATCGACACCGTCTTGATACAGGGCGCGACTGACGTTCTGCGCCCGCTGCTGTTTTCCATGATCATCGCGTTGATCGCCTATGCGCTGATGACCTGGCTGCAGGAATGGTCGCTGATGCAGATCGAGAATAAGATGTCGCTGACCGGCGCGGCCTTTTTTCAATCGCGGCTGATGAAACTGCCGATCCGCTTCTTTGCGCAGCGCAGCCCGGGTGATCTGGTGGCGCGGATGATGGCGAATGACTCCATCGCGCAGATGCTGGGCACCCAGCTCAGCCGCAATGTCGCGAATTTTCTGACGGTGATCTTCTTTGCCGCGGTCATGGTGAGTTATGACCCAGTCCTGACGGCGATTGGTGTTGCGATAAACGTGGCGGTGACCATCGGCTGCCTGCAAGCCAAACATGTGCTGCGCAACGTCAACCTCAAGCTTGAGATCGAGAATGCGCTGCTAATGGGTGTGGGCGTGTTCACCACACGCTCGATCGACACGATCAAGGCCAGCGCCAGCGAGGATCAGGTGTTTTCCCGCTGGTCGGGCACCCATGCCCGCATGATCAATTCCGAGCAGCAGCTGGGCCGGATGATGAATGTCATCGGCATATTGCCCAGCGTCGCGGCGTCGCTGACTACGGCAATCATCCTTGGTGTCGGTAGTTTCCGCATCGTCGAGGGGCAGCTTACGGTCGGCGGGCTGGTCGCCTTTCTGGCGCTGATGACCGCGTTTTCGCGTCCCTTCGAGGGGCTGGTGCAGTTCATCAGCCAATTCCAGAGCGTCGGCGCTTCGCTGACCCGGGTGAATGATATCCTGGAGCATGATGTGGCCGACGATTTCGTCTCGCCCGCGCAGGCAAAGCCCGAAGACGCCGCCAAACTGACAGGTCATGTGGAACTGCGCGATGTCAGTTTCCGCTACACGCCCTCTGGCCCGCTTCTGGTCGAGGATCTGAACCTGACGATCCAGCCAGGCACGCGGGTGGCGCTGGTGGGGTCGACCGGCAGTGGCAAATCAACCATCGGGCAGATGGTAGCCGGGCTTTATCATCCGGCCTCGGGTGAAATCCTCTATGACGGGTTGCGGCGGGACCAGATACCGCCGGGATTGCGGGACAGTTCGATTGGCTGGGTCGCACAAGAGCCGAACCTGTTCGAGGGGACGATCTATGACAACCTGACCCTCTGGAACGATGCGATTTCGATGGAATCGGTAATTCAGGCCGCGAAGGATGCGGAAATCCATGACATCATCATCCGCCGCCCCGGGGGCTATCAGAGTCGCCTGTTGGAAGGCGGGCGCGACCTGAGCGGCGGCGAGGCCCAGCGGTTCGAGATTGCCCGCACGTTGGCGCAGGACCCCAGCATTCTGATCCTGGACGAGGCGACAAGCTCGCTGGATGCGCTGGTGGAACAGAAGATCGACGAGAACATCCGCAAGCGCGGCTGCACCTGCCTGATCATCGCCCATCGCCTGTCGACGATCCGCGATTCCGAAGAAATCCTCGTGCTCGATCAGGGCAAGGTGGTCGAGCGCGGCAATTTCAAATCCCTGATGCAAGCAGGAGGGCAGTTCCATGACCTCGTCAAATACTGACATGGCGGTACTGGAGCGTGACCGTCTCCGCGATGCGATTGTGGCAGAGGGGCAAGAGCTTGCCGCCTATGGCACAGGCCCGATCGTCCTGCGGGACCCGGCGACCTGCTGGTTTGTCGCCGAAGGATCGGCCGATATTTTTGCGACGCATCTGACCGAGCAGGACCAGCCCGAAGGGATGCGCCAGCATTTGTTTTCCGCCTCGGCGGGGGATATTCTGCTGGGCGGTCAGATCGACGACGGCGAGCGTCGGCTTGGGCTGATCCTGAATGGCAATGTACACACGCGGCTGTTCCGGATCTCGACCCAAAGGCTTTTTGCCGCTCCCGCCCTGGCGGCCGATCTACGAGTGCCGGTAGAGCGCTGGATCGCCAATCTCGACGCGGCATTGGTGGCCGATCACAATCAGAAGCCCGTGTTTCGGGGGCCGGTCACCACAGGTCTTATCGAACCGTCTGAGTGTTATACAGGGGCAAAGGACGTCGCCTGGGTACAAGCGGACACGCCCACAACGGTCTGCAACATAACTGAAATCCAGCCGGGCGAGGCGTGGTTCCCACTTGCGGAACACAGCTGGCTTTCAGCCCCGAAACCGGCTCAGCTCACGGTGAAGCGTAGTTCCGAACTGGACCTGATGCGCGACATCCAACCCGGTTTGCGGCTGTTTCAAAGTCATGCGATGCAGGGCTTTGCCGCGAATATCGCGCGCCTTGAAACCCGCGCCCGTGCGCAACAGGACCGGCGCAGCGCACAGGATGCCGAGTTGCTGAGCCGGTCCTTTGCCGATGCGGTCGAGGTCAGCCAGCGGACACGGTCCGTTGCCCGCCCCTCCCCAACCCAAAGTGATCTTGCGAAGGTCGTCGATTTCCTCGCAGGCGTGCTGAAGGTTGACCCATCGGAAACCGCGGCCAAACCCATGAACGATGAGGGTCCCCGGCCGCTTTATGCGCTGCTGGGAGATACCAACCTGTCCAGCCGCGAGATTCAGCTGACCGATGGCTGGTGGAAAGGCAAAAGCCTTCCCCTGATCGTGCGCACCGCCGAGGGCCATCCCCTGGCCATCTGGTCGCCAAAACGCAGCGGGGCAATGGCTTATGACCCGCGGACCGGCGAGACCCGAAAGGTAGACGCGGCGCTTGCCGAGACGTTGATCGACCGGGCTCACACTGTCTACCCGACACTGTTGCAGGAAAAGGTCGGGTTTCGCGACCTGTTCAGAACCGGCCTGCGCGGCAGTCTGCGCGATGTGGTTGCGCTGCTTGTCTTCGGTATCATCGGCGGGCTGATCAGCCTGCTGACACCTTCGCTGATGGCGACGCTGATCAATGTAGCGATCCCGCATGCAGAAACCGGGCTGGTGATGGAGGTGGCAACGGTGCTGATCTCGGTCGCGATCGTGACGGCGTTGTTTCAATTCCTGCAAGCCACGTCACTTTTGAGGATCGAAACGCTGTTTGAATCCCAGGCACAATCGGCGGTCTGGCATCGATTGCTGCGGATGCCCTCCGGCTTCTTCCGGCGGTTCAATTCCGCGAACCTGACCTTGCGGGCGCTGGGACTGTCACAGATTCGTACGGTTCTGTCGCGCGGGATCGCCATGTCGGCGCTTGGCGCGATCTTCTCGCTGCTGAACCTGATCGTGATGATCTATTATGGCGGCTGGCTGACGCTGGCGGCACTGATCCTGACGGCGCTGACGCTACTGGTGGCGGTTGTCACCAACCTGATCAAGCTGAAGCATCTGCGCGGCTATATCGCGGCGCAAGAGGCGCTGGCCGGGTTTTCAAACCAGGCGCTGACCGGGATACGCAAGCTGCGCATCGCCGGGGCCGAGGACCGCGTGACCGCCAGACTGATCTCGCATCACAACGAACAGCGAAAGCACTATTACAACTCGCGTCGGGTCGAGAACCTGTTGCGCACTTTCAACACGGTGATCCCGCTTCTGTCGACCGTGGTGTTTTTTGCGGTGATCGAGTTCATCTTCGACGCGCCGCCCAACGCTGGTAATTTTGTAGCCTTTGCAGCCGCTTATGGCAGTTTCATGGTGGGCATCACCGGGTTGCTTAACAGCGTGCCGCTGGGCCTGATCGCACTGATCCAGTATGAGCGGATAAAGCCCATTCTGGACACCGCGCCGGAAAAGCCCAGCGGCGAACAACCGCCGGGCAAGCTAACCGGCCGGATTGAGGTGAACCGCCTGTCCTTTGGCTATGAGGCTGACGGGCCGCCGGTGCTCGACGACATCTCGCTGGACATTCAGCCGGGGCAGTTCGTGGCCATTGTCGGCGCGTCGGGGTCCGGCAAATCCACACTGCTGCGCCTGCTGCTTGGCTTTGAGCAGCCGCAGAATGGCAGCATCCTCTATGACGGCAAGGATCTGTCGCGGCTCGACATTGCCGCGCTGCGCCGCCAATTCGCCGTGGTTCTGCAGGAAAATCAGATTCTGGGTGGCACGATCCTTGAGAACATCGCCGGGTCACGTCCACTGACGCTGGAACAGGCCTGGGAGGCGGCAGCAAAGGTCGGGCTGGATCAGACCATCCGCGACATGCCGATGCAGATGCATACGGTGGTCAATGACGGCAGCACCTTGTCGGGCGGCGAAAAGCAACGACTGATGCTGGCGCGCGCGCTTGCGGGCACCCCCCGGATCATGTTCATGGACGAAGCGACAAGTTCGCTCGACAACGCCACTCAGGCGACGGTCGCGGATTCGCTGTCAGGGATCGAGATGACCCGCATCGTGATCGCCCACCGCCTGTCCACGGTCAAGGATGCGGACAGGATTTTTGTCATGGAGGCGGGCAAGATCGTCGAAGCGGGGACGGCGGATGAATTGATCGCAAAGGGTGACCATTTCGCCCGCTTCGTTGAGCGCCAGCAATTCGAGTATTGAACAAGAAGGCGCGCCCATCCGGCGCGCCCGACCCCGTCAGACCGACAGGCAGATGTATTTCATCTCAAGATAATCCTCAATCCCGTGATGGCTACCCTCGCGGCCCAGACCCGATTGCTTGACGCCGCCAAAGGGACCGACCTCGGTCGAGATGATGCCGGTATTGACGCCGACAATGCCATATTCCAGCGCCTCGGCCACCTTGTAGACCCGGCTCAGATCCTTGGCATAGAAATACGAGGCGAGGCCGAAGATCGTGTCATTGGCCATGGCGATGACCTCATCTTCGTCCTCGAATTTGAAGAGCGGTGCGAGGGGACCAAAGGTTTCCTCCTGCGCGACTTTCATGTCCTGCGTCACGCCGGTGACAACGGTGGGCTCAAAAAACGTCCCGCCCAGAGCGTGGGATTTGCCGCCGGTCAGTACCTTCCCGCCATGGGCGGTCACATCTTCGAGGTGTTCCTGCACCTTGGCCACGGCCGCATCGCTGATCAGCGGCCCGGTGGTGACGCCTTCGGTCAGACCGTCGCCCACTTTAAGCGCCTCAACAGCGGCTGTCAGCTTGGCGGCAAAGGCATCATAAACGCCAGCCTGGACATAGATGCGGTTAGCACAGACGCAGGTCTGGCCGTTATTGCGGAACTTGCTCAGCATTGCCCCTTCCACGGCGGCATCCAGATCTGCATCGTCAAAGACGATGAACGGCGCGTTGCCGCCCAGTTCCATCGAGCATTTCATCACCTGATCCGCAGCCTGCCGCAGCAGGATACGTCCCACTTCGGTGGACCCGGTGAAGGTCAGCTTGCGCACGACCGGGTTTTCACAGAACTCCTTGCCGACATCGCTGGCCGAGGAGGACGGCACCACGTTCAGCACCCCTGCAGGAATACCCGCCCGTTCCGCCAAAACCCCCATTACAAGCGCCGAAAGCGGGGTTTCCGAAGCCGGACGCGCCACAAAGGAACAGCCCGCCGCCAGTGCCGGTCCCGCCTTGCGGGTGATCATCGCATTGGGAAAGTTCCATGGCGTGATAGACGCTGCGACGCCGATGGGTTGTTTCAGCACCATGATCCGTTTGTCGCGTTGGTGGCCCGGGATCGTCTCGCCGTAGATTCGCTTTGCCTGTTCGCCGAAGAACTCGATGAAGGAGGCGCCATAGCCGATCTCGCCCACCGCCTCGGCCAGGGGTTTGCCCTGTTCGGCGCTCAGGATTTTGCCCAGATCGTCAGCGTTTTCCATCATCAAATCGAACCAGCGGCGCAGGATCACCGCGCGTTCCTTGCCAGTCAGGCTCGCCCAATCTTTCTGCGCAGACTCCGCGGCGGCGATCGCTTCGGCCACTTGTGCGCGGCTCAAATCGGCAACCTCGGCAACCACGTCGCCACGCGCCGGATTGGTGACCGCGAATGTACCATTCTCGCCATCCACCCATTGCCCGTTGATATAGGCTTGCGTGACCAGCAGTGAGGGGTCTTTCAGCATCGATTTCAGGTCAGTGGTTGCGTCGAGCATTTCAGGTCTCCGAAAGTTGTCGAAATCCGGCTATCCGGATCGTTGACCCAACGCTAGTTGAGCCTGCGTCCGCGCGAAAGGGCCAGTTTCGCCTGCCGAGCGATCCAGATCAGGGCTCGCGACATTCGGTCCGACCGCTTTCCCCTTTTCACCACCGGGTCCATTTGCAACATTCTCTGACAAACCTGAAGCTTACCAAGGAGACGCCCGGTTGATCGCGGCGCTGAGATTCCTGATCCCGCTGCTCGTCGTTCTGACGGTTGTCTATGTCTGCGTGTCGCTCTATTCCCGGCGTGTGCGGCGCGACAAGCTCGAGGCGCGGTGGCGGGACAAGGGCATGACGGGGAACCGGGATGCCTTTATCAACCGGGGTCTGAAGAAGTATGATGCCTCATTCCGCCGCAAGCTGATCCTTGGGGTCTATGTGGTGCCGCTCGGACTGATCGCAGTGCTGATCTACGTAACGAATTTCATGTGAGGACCCGCCATGGTCTATGTCAAATGGGCATTCATCATTCTCTTCTGGGGCACAATTGCCGCAGTGCTGAACTATACGCTGCCGCAATACGACGTAGTGCGGATCACCGATACCTACGAAAAACGCATCGATCCGGGCGAAAACAGCCTGTTCTGGTCGCGCGCTGATGTCGGCAACGACACGACAACGCCGAACCGGGACGTGTTCTTCATCCAGACCCGCAAGGCCAACGGAAAGGTCATGGTCTATCGCAACGAGGATACCGGCTGGGGCTGGCCGCCCTATTTCAAGGTCCATTCCTCAAACCTGCAGGCCGAAGCGGCGGATATGAAATCGACTGCCGACGCCCCCAGATGGGCGCTGATGCGGCACTATGGCTGGCGCAGCGAATTCCTGTCGATCTTCCCCAACGCGGTGAAGATCAAGGCGGTTGACGGGCCCGACTACAAGGTCGTCAACTGGTTCAATATCATCTTCCTGACAGTGTTCTTTGCCCTACTCTGGGCGCTTTATGTCCGCTGGCGCCGCTTCCGCCAGCGCCGGATCGATCCGATGCTGGAGAATGTCGAAGACAGCCTTTACGCCACCGGTGACGCCATCGCCGAGAAACAGGGGCGGCTGAGGCGCTGGCTGGGCGGTTCAAACGCCAAGTAGATAGCTCAATCGGCGTAGAGATGGTCGGTGGACGCGATCTGCTGGCCTTGCTCTGTTGAAATCGACAGGAACGCGGCGAGCTTTTCAGCGTTGTCTTCCGGGTCGGCACTCTGGTGAATGCGGCCGTATTTCTCGAAACCCGCGTCGCGAATCCGGTCGGCCTCATAGGTCAGGTCGTTGCGGATCGTGGGCAGCAGCCGCTCAAGCGTGGCTTTCGACGTGCGCTCCCCGGCCAGACCAACCCGGCGGGCATGGCCGATCAGGTAGTCGTCGCTGAACTGACATTCGATTTCCAGAATGCGGGTCTTTGAGCGGTCGGAATAAAAATCGTTCAGCAGGTCGATATTCGATGGATCCATGCAGATCACCAGCCGGTCGCTGTCGAAGTACTCAAACAGCATCCGCATCAGTGCGCGACGGTGGCGGGTGCGCTTGCCAAGCGTGGCCTGAATGCCGCCCAGATCGGGCAGCGGTGTGGCCTCCTCGTCGAACAGATAGTCAATTGCAGGCAGATTGGTGACCTGGCGGATCTGTTCCAGCAGGCGCTTGGCCACATGCCACTTCTTGCAGACCACGATCATCAACTCACGCTCACGACCCAGCGAGCTTTCGGTTTCCCAGAAGCGTGTCGCGAAGCGGCGCCCGATGCGGCCGCGCCCGGTCAGGAATTTGTAAAGGCTGCGCCCCTCGTTCGAAATCTGGAAATCGACCCCACGCGTGGCATAAAGCCGGCCAAGACGGATCTTCAGCTCTTTCGCCTCGGGGCTGATCTTGCGCGCAAACAGGAAATCCTGGCTCAGCAGCAGGTCATAGTGATCGTTGTAAAAGCTGACCGGCATGCCGTAATCGGAGAACATCAGAAAGGTAAGCGTGCGGCTGTCGATCTCTTCCTCGGGGATCAGGTGGCGGACCAGCGTCTGGAAAAAGGTTTCATCCGGGATCCAGGTGGTGCGAAAGAACCGCATCACGTCGCGGCGCGTGCGGGTGAACTCCAGGATCGCCTCGATGGTGCGTCGCCTCAGGCACCACCATTGGCTACCGATCATCATCTGGAGGTCGCCGGGTATCTCTCGTGTCAGGCCAAGTTTCTTTTGCAGATTGAACGATGCATAGAACAGGTTCTTGTGCTTGCGCTCGTTGAAGTAGTGGCGATAGATCAGCCGCTCTTCCCGCATGCCGGTCTTGATCCAGTAGCTGTCGAAGAAATCGACGCTTTCAACGAAGTCCTTGTCAGTGTCATCCAGAAACTCATGGGCATATTCCGCCGTCTTGATCGCCATGCAATCGCCCGAGAGCATGTAGAAATGCGTGGCATCGGGGAATGCCTCGACCGCAGCTTCGATGGCGTTGAGCGAGGCCTGCACCAGCGACCATTCCCCCCAACCGCATTTGATGCGCTTGCGGGCGAAGGTGACATTCGGATTGTCGTGCAGAACCTTGTGGATCTTCCTAAAATGCTCGGGTTTGGCGCGGGCGTCGAAATGGATCGACATGTAGTCGCCCACCGCTGTCAGGCGCTCGGCCTGCAGGATGATCGCGTCGGGGTCCTTGTGACAGAGAAGGATATAGGCGATTTTTGCCATTTTTATCGATCAGTCCCTGTTTCTGCCCGCCATTTACCCATTCGCCGCTAACACCGATTGAACAAACGGAATATTTTTGCTTGTTTTAAGGTCAAGACGCCTGCGGTCAATTATGACGAAGCGGGGACAGGAGGCAAGGCAGATGGGCTTTCCAGGAACCTGGATGACTGAAAGCGAAAGCGTGGTCTATCGCGTGGTGCCGAAATGCGCCTGTTCGACCATCGGTCAGATCATGTATTTTTCCGATCACGGGCAGTTTTTCGACGGCGATATCCATGATGCGCAATCCGGCCTGCACAAATGGGCTTTGGAAGCGAGTCAGCAACCGATCACCCAAAACGTGCAGACCCACAAATCTTATGCGTTCACCTGCGTGCGCAACCCCTATACCCGGATTCTGAGCTCATTCTTCGACAAAATCTGCGGCATCCAGCGCAATGGCAGCCGCTATCGCGGCAACATGGTGCCGATGCTGGTCTACAAATACGGGGTCGAGGTGGGCGGCGAAGACGGCAAGCAGGACTTCGATCAGATCGCGAGCTTTCGCCGCTTTCTGCTATTCGCCCGTGATACCATCCGCTGGCGCCGCCCTATGGACCCGGACATTCACTGGTCGGCTATGTCAGGCCATGTCTCGACCTTCATCAGCAATGGCGGGCAATACGATCATATCTTCTGGACCGAGGCCTTCAATGACGGCATGCAGCAGGTTGTCGATGCGATCGACACTCCGCATCCGGTCGATCTGGCGACGGTGCCGCGATTCAACGAATCCGAAGGGCATGGGCCCAAGCGACAGCATCCGGTCGAGGACTACTTCGACGACCTGTCGATGCATATGGTCTATGAAATCTACAAGCGCGATTTCGATCTGTTCAAATACGACTTCGAAAACCCGACCAACAAGATGCCGACCGGAGAGATCGATCTGGACGAGGTGCACGCCAAGCTGGGCGGGTAGCTTTAGCGCCCCATCGCGACACCTTCACGGCGCGGATCGGCGGCACCGATCAGTTTGCCATCCTTGATAAGGATCGCGTGCAGCCCACTGTTGAGGTCGCGCGGGTTCACCTCATGACCCTTGCCGCCAAGCGCCTCGGAAAAGCCCGCCGCGCTTGTGCCCTCTTCCAGGTCAACAGCGCCGGTGTTGCGATGCACGAAATGCCCGGTCTCGATGGCGTCCTGCGGATCCATGTCCCAGTCGAGGATCGCGATGATCGTCTTGGCCACATAGTTGATGATCCGGCTGCCTCCGGGTGAGCCGACCAGCAGGTAAGGCGCGCCATCCTTCATTACGATTGTCGGGGCCATCGAGCTGCGCGGGCGCTTGCCGCCTTCGACCCGGTTCGCCACCAGCCGGTCGCCATCTTTTGGCGCGCGGTCGAAATCGGTTAGCTGGTTGTTCAGCAGAAAGCCGCGCGCAAAGACCCGGCTGCCAAAGAATGTCTCGATCGTCGTCGTCATCGACAGCGCGTTGCCATAGGCGTCGCGGATCACGATATGGCTGGTGCCGGGGCGGCCCGGATTCTTGGAGGGCGCCAGATTCAGCGCGCTTTCCTGATAGGGCGGATTGCCAGCCTCACGCTTTTCGCTGGCGTTGATCTGGTCAATCAGCTTGGCACGTTCGGCCAAATAGGCCGGATCCAGCAGCCCCTTGACCGGAACATCGACATAGTCGCTATCGGCCATGTACAGCCCACGATCGGCATAGGCGAGCTTGGCGGCTTCGGCATAGAGATGCACGAATTCCGGCGACCAGCCCATATCCTTGATGTCGAACTTGTCGAGGATGCCCAAGATTTGCCCAACCGTCAGTCCCCCCGAGGTGGGCGGACCCATCCCGCAGACATCATAGGCCCGGTAGGGCGCACAGACCGCCGGGCGGATCTTGACCCGGTAATCTGCCATGTCCTGAAGGGTGATGTTGTTTTCCACTGTCGAGGTCCCGGCAACGGCGGCCACGATATCCTCGGCGATGGGGCCGCTATAGAACGCATCTGCGCCCTCAGCGGCGAGAATGCGCAAGGTCTCGGCAAATTCGGGGTTTTTCAGCAACGTGCCCTCGGTCAGAGGCGCCCCCGCCTCATCAAAGAAATAGACATCTGCGCCCGGATGCACATCCAGCGGCATTTCGAAATCGATTGTGCTTTGCAGCGAGTTTGCCATGCGCGGCGATACTTCGAAACCGGCCTCGGCGGTTTCGATAGTGGCTTGGAACAGATCGGCCCAGGGCAGTTTGCCATAGAGGTTGTGGCTGACCTCCATCAGCCGCAGGATACCCGGCACGCCCACCGCCTGCCCGCCTGAGATCGCCTGTTTGAACGGCACTTTCTCACCATTCTCGTCCAGGAATCTCTCTGGCGTGGCGGCGGCAGGCGCGGTTTCGCGCGCATCGAATGTGGTCAGCAACCCGGTGGAGGCATCCCAATAGAGCATGAACGCCCCACCCCCGATGCCAGAGGATTGCGGCTCGACCAGATTCAGCATCAGTTGCACCGCGATCATCGCATCGACGGCGGTGCCGCCCGCAGCCAGCACGTCATAGCCTGCCTGCACCGCCAGCGGATTGGCGGCGGCGACCATGAATTCCTGCCCCTCGACCGAGTGCTTTTCCTCCCAACCATACCCAACTTCGGGTGCGGGGTCTTGCGCCTGCAGCGCGGTGGCCAGGGCAAGTCCGGGGGCCATTGCGGCGATCAACGAATATCGGTGCATCATGGTGTTCTCCTGCGCGGATGAGCCACCGGAGGTTGCGGGGTGGCATGAGACTCACCTTCAAGCCTAACCTGATGGCCCTGCAATGCCACCTGATTTTGCCCCCCTTCGCCTTTGAGCGGGGCCGCCCGAAGCGTTACAATTCCGTCGCTCAATCGTGAGAACAGTTTTCTTTAAACCAAATCGCCCTAAAGCTATGTGACAGGAACGAATTGGGTACGGAGACAAGAATGGCGCATCGCTGGAAGAATGACCTGACTCACGCGGACGTGACGCCCGAGCAAACCTATCTGAACCGGCGTCAGGTAATCGCGGGTCTTGCGGGCGCAGGTCTTGCCGCAGCGGCGGGCCCACTTTCGGCCGAGACGCTGGAACCCAATAACTGGGAAGAGATCACCACCTACAACAATTTCTACGAATTTGGCACCGGCAAGGAAGATCCGGCCAGATACGCCCATCTGATGAAAACCGAACCCTGGAGCGTCAAGATCGACGGTCTGGTCGACAAGCCGGGCGAGTACAGCTTTCAGGACATCATGTCCGAAATGACAGTAGAAGAGCGTCTCTATCGCTTTCGCTGCGTCGAGGCGTGGTCGATGATTGTACCCTGGAACGGCTTTGAACTGGCCGATCTGCTGGCTATGGCAGGCGTTCAGGACGGGGCGAAATATGTCGCCTTTGAAACCCTCTACCGTCCCTCCGAAATGCCCGGCACCGCCTATCGCACGATCGACTGGCCCTACCGCGAAGGCCTGCGCCTGGACGAGGCGATGCACCCGCTGACAATCATGGCGACCGGGATCTATGGCAAACCGATGCCGAACCAAAACGGTGCGCCTCTGCGGCTGGTTGTGCCTTGGAAATACGGTTTCAAGTCGATCAAATCCATCGTGCGCATCACGCTGACCGAGGAAGAACCCCCGACAAGCTGGAACCAGCTCGCCCCGCGCGAATACGGGTTCTACAGCAATGTGAATCCAACCGTGGATCACCCAAGATGGTCACAGGCCAGCGAACGGAGGATCGGCGGCGGGCTGTTCTCCAAACGGCAACCCACGCTGATGTTCAACGGCTATGAGGATGAGGTCGCCAGCCTTTACGAAGGCATGGATTTGGCTAAGAATTACTGACGTGCTGGACCGGTTCAATCCATATCTCAGAAAGCTGCCCGTCTGGGCGGTGTATCTGGCAGGCGTCCTGCCTCCGGTCCTCTGGCTTTGGATGGGGGCAACGGGCCGGTTGGGAGTGGAGCCGATCAGCGCGTTGGAACACAAGCTGGGCGAGGCGGCGCTGCAATTGCTGATCCTCGGGCTGGCAGTGACGCCGCTGCGCCGCTATCTGGGTTTGAACCTGATGAAATTCCGCCGGGCGATTGGTGTTCTGGCGTTCTTCTACCTGACCATGCATCTTTTGGTCTGGCTGGTCCTCGACGTTCAGGTCCCGCAACAGATCTGGGCCGATATCGTGAAACGTCCCTATATCACAGTCGGCATGGCGGGTTTTCTGCTGTTGTTGCCGCTGGCCCTGACCTCCAACAATTTCTCGGTGCGCCGTCTGGGCCCGAAATGGCGCTCGCTGCATCGGCTGGTTTATGTCGGGGTTGTTCTGGGCGGGCTGCATTACGTGATGCTGGTCAAGGGATTTCAGATCGAACCTCTGATCTATATGGCGATCATCGCCATGCTGCTGTTGCTGCGCCTTCAGAAACAGAGCAAGAGGCAAGCGGCCTGAGCGCTTTGCCCAGATGAAACTGCAGGCTCAGTTTCGTAGCGAGAAAAGCGCGGCCTCCCGACAACTGCACGCTATCGGGCTCTGAACTTCCTTGGTAAACAGCGCAGATCTATCCCAACGGGGATGTCTGGCGCGGCCCGGTCAGGGCGGGCCAGAGCGCAAAAAGGAACAGGCCAAACGCCGCGATCCACAAGCCGCCCGTGGTGAGAAGCGCGGGCAGGTAGAACATGCTCAATTCGGTGCCCGCCCATCGCAGGATCGCCGCCAGAAGGATCAGGATATACCCCAGCGCCATCGGGCGGGGCGCAATCAGGGCACGCCCGGAATGCCCAAGGGCTGCGCGGCTCATCACCGCCAGAGTCATACCGCCGACGCAACCGATCCCCAGAACGTGCAGCCCTGCCAGCTCATGTCCGATCCCGAACCGGGCCAACCCCGTCAGGATCATACCAAGCGCAAGCATTGCCATCCCCAGATGCAACGCGAGCAGAATGGGCTGGGTCAGGCACCAGATCCCACCCCAGCCAGCCAGGCGAACCACCTGCACCACGCCAAACAGCAGCGCCGCCGAGCCGATCAGCCAATCCGGGGCGGACGCCATCGTCAAAACCGGTAGCGCGAGCGCCAGCACAAGCGACACACGCTCGACCAGCTTGGGGCTGCGCGGCCAGTCGGCCTCGGGCACGCCGGCCCGTTTCATCGCGTTGCGGGTAAAGGCGGGGGTGACGCGCCCACCAAGCACCGCGATCAGCCCGCAAAGCGTCATCAACCCGCCGCGCAGACCTAAAGCAGCAGTAGTCTCATCGGCAAGACCCATCCACCCCAGATGCACCAACAGGTTGGCGACCCAGAGATAGACAAGAAACAACAGGAACATCACGTTCTGCGGTTTTGGGCGCTTCAGCAATTGGGTCAGGATTTTCAGCGCGAGAACCGGAACAAACGCCAGATCAACCGCCGCGACCAACAAGGGCGGCAAGGCTGCAGCATACCAGACGGCCAGACGCCCCGCCAACCACAACCCGGCCGCCAGCGCTATGAAGCCCTGGCGCGCGCCTTGCGTGTTGGTCCAGCTGGGCACTGCGGTCAGAAAGAAGCCACCAATCGCGGCGCTGGCATAACCGAAGATCATCTCATGTGCGTGCCACATGACCGGGTGCGGTCCGAATGCCGGACCGGGGCCGATCCCGCTCAGAAACAACTCCCAGACCAGTCCTGTAAACAGGGCGTAAAGCCCGGCCGCCAGAAAAAACACCCGAAACCCTTCTGAAAACAGGCGGTTCGCGACACCCATTCGTCAACTCCTGTCCGCGCTGGCATGGGGCTGCGCAGATCTGCTCGCTCGTCGTTCGACAACACCTAGCCTGCCCCTCGTCCCGCGCCCTTAACTTAAGTCAAGGCAATGGCTCTGCACGGCTGACAGACTTGGGAGGCCTCACCAGCCACCGACGGAGATACCGTTATGAGAACGACCACAGCCATTCGCAGAACATTGCTTCTGACCAGCGCGTCTTTGGCGCTGGGTCTGGCCGCCCCCATGGTTTCTGCGCAAGAGCAAAATCATGGCGATGATGCCTCGGCATCTTATCAACCCAGCATGACCACCCTTGGACAGCTGAACCTGGAAATCCCCGGCCGCAAGGAAGGCGACCCGGTGATGACCCAGGAAGAATATGACATCGGCAACAAGATCTATTTCGAACGCTGCGCCGGCTGCCATGGCGTGTTGCGCAAGGGTGCGACCGGCAAGGCGCTGACGACCGACCTGACCCGCGAAAACGGGTTCGAGTATCTGCGCGACTTCATCACCTATGGCTCGCCCGCCGGGATGCCGAACTGGGGCACATCAGGCGAATTGACCGAAGATCAGATCGACCTGATGGCGCGTTACATCCTGCTGGAACCGGCCTCGCCGCCAGAATTTGGCATGGCCGAGATGCGCGAAAGCTGGAAGCTGGTCATCCCGCCCGAGGAGCGCCCGAACGAGAAGATGAACGACATTGATATCGACAATCTCTTCTCGGTCACCCTGCGCGACGCAGGCCAGATCGCGCTGATTGATGGGTCGTCTTATGAAATCAAGGCCGTGATCGACACCGGGTATGCCGTGCATATCAGCCGCATTTCCGCGTCGGGCCGCTATCTGTTCGTGATCGGTCGCGATGCCAAGGTCAACATGATCGACCTGTGGATGGAAGAACCTGCCACCGTGGCCGAAATCAAGGTCGGCTCCGAGGCGCGATCGGTCGAAACCTCGAAATTCGAAGGGTTCGAGGATAAATACGCCATCGCCGGGTCCTACTGGCCGCCGCAATACGTGATCATGGATGGCGACACGCTGGAGCCGCTCAAGATCAAATCAACCCGCGGCATGGTCTATGACGATCAGGAATACCATCCCGAGCCGCGCGTGGCCTCGATCCTCAGCTCGCACTACAAGCCGGAATTCATCGTCAACGTAAAGGAAACCGGCAAGATTCTGATGGTCGATTATTCGGACATCAAGAACCTGAAAGTGACCGAGATCGAAGCTGAACGCTTCCTGCATGATGGCGGGTTGGACAGCACCAAGCGTTACTTCCTGGTCGCGGCAAACGCCCGTGGCAAGGTGGCGGTGGTTGACACCAAGGACAGCAAGCTGACCGCGCTGATCGAAACCGGCGGCGAGACCCCGCATCCGGGCCGTGGTGCCAATATCATGCACCCGACCCATGGGCCGGTCTGGGCAACCTCGCATCTGGGCGATGAAACCGTGGCCCTGATTGGCACCGACCCCGAAGGCCACCCGGATCAGGCCTGGACCGTGGTTCAGACGCTTTACAGCATGGGCGGCGGGTCGCTCTTCGTGAAATCGCACCCGACCTCGAACCACCTATATGTCGATGCGCCACTGAACCCGGATGCCGATATCACCGGCTCGATTGCAGTCTTCAAGATCGATGAACTGACCCAGGAAGAGCCGGAATACACCGTTCTGCCGATCGTGGAATGGGCCGGGGTCACCGACGGACAGCCCCGCGTGGTGCAGGGAGAGTTCAACCGGGAAGGCAACGAGATCTGGTTCTCGGTCTGGAATGCCAAGGACCTGACCAGCGCCATCGTGGTGATCGACGACAAGACGCTTGAACTGAAACAGGTGATCAAGGACGAGCGCCTTGTGACGCCGACCGGCAAGTTCAACGTCTATAACACCCGGGCTGACGTCTACTAATCAGCCCACCGGGCGGGCCATTTCGCGTTCCTTTGGGCCCGCCCGACCTTTTCCCGAGCCAGCAATCGTCCCAGCACACGGAGCCCGCCATGACCCAGCCCGGAAAAGTCTGTCTGATCGGAGCCGGACCGGGTGATCCCGAGTTGATCACGCTCAGGGCGCTCAGGATGCTCGAAGCGGCGGATGTGGTGGTTCATGACAAGCTGGTCAGCCGCGAAATTCTGAACATGGTCCGGCCCGGCTGCCGGATGATCCCTGTTGGCAAGTCTCCCAAATGCCACCCGGTCCCGCAGGATCGGATCAATGATATTCTGGTCACCGAGGCAAGCAAGGGTCACACGGTCGCGCGGCTCAAAGGGGGCGACCCCATGATCTTCGGGCGCGGCTCGGAGGAGGCCGCGTATCTGATCAAACATGGTATCGCGGTTGAATATGCGCCCGGCATCACCGCCGCGCAGGGCGCAAGCTGTGTCACCGGCGTGCCGCTGACCCATCGCGGGTTAGCGACCTCGGTCCAATATGTCACCGGCCACAGGCAGGCCGACAAGGTGCTCGATCTTGACTGGAAGCGCTTGGCCGATCCAGACACCACATTGGTCATCTATATGGGCGTGGCAAATATCGGTCAGATCGCGATGGGTCTGATGACCGAAAACCTGCCCGGCGCGACCCCTATCCTTGCCGTCAGCCGCGCCACCACGCCGGACGAGCGCAGGCTTGTCTCGCGCCTTGATCAAATCGCTACGGATGTGCGCGACCAGGCGTTCAAGGCCCCGACCCTTTTCATCATCGGCAAGGTGGTTTCACTTTGCGCCGATCGCGCAATCGCTGATCTGATCGATCCGGTGAAGGCTCATGGCTGAGCTGGCGCGCATATCCCGGATTGGCCGCCTCACGCGCGCCCTGCTGACCACTGGCGCATTAGTGGCGACGTCAGCTTTTGCCGCCGAAACCCTCGATCCCGGAGCGTTGAAACGTCTGGTGCATCAGGATTGCGGCTCCTGCCATGGGCTGACGCTCAAGGGCGGGCTAGGTCCCGACCTGCGGGCGCAGAAGCTGCAGCACTACGATCTGAGCGTTCTGAAGGGGGTCATTCTGGACGGCATCCCCGACACCGCGATGCCCGGCTGGCGCCCGCTGATGAGCGAGGAAGAGGCCGAATGGGTCGCCCGCTACCTGCTGGAGCCCACGCAATGAAACGCCTCGCATTTGGCCTGATCGCCGCCTGTCTGGCCACATTGGCCGAGGCCGAGCCCACCGCTACCGGCGATCTGGGGTTGGTGATCGAACGCGCGACCGGTTCGGTCCTGTTGATTGATCAATCCGACCGCGCCGCGCTGGCAAGGATCGAGGGGTTGGGCGATCTCAGCCATGCCTCGCTGGTCTATTCTCCCGACCAGCGCTTTGCCTATATCTTTGGTCGCGATGGCGGTCTGACCAAGCTCGACATCGTCACCCGCCAGATCGCAGGCCGCGTGCTGCAGTCGGGCAATGCGATTGGCGGCGCGATCTCGGATGACGGGCAACTGGTGGCTGTGTCGAATTACGAGCCCGGCGGCGTGCGCGTCTTTGACGCCGACACGCTGGATATGGTGGCTGACATCCCCACCGGTGGCAAAACCATCGGTCTGGTCGACGCGCCAGGCCGCCGCTTTGTCTTCACCGGGTGGGATAGCGGCGAGACCTGGATCGCCGATTTTGCGGGTACGGAGCCGCAGATCACCAAAATCCCCGAGATGGGCCGCAACCCTTATGACGCGCTGATCACCGCCAATGGGCGCACCTATATCACCGGGCTGTTCGGCGAGGACGGCCTGACCGCGCTGGATCTCTGGTCCGACGATCCGCAGCCTATCCGCGTGTTGCCCGGTTATGGGCGTGGCCAACAAGAGATGCCCGTCTACAAGATGCCACATCTGGAAGGCTGGGCGGATACCGGTTCGGAATTTGTGCTGCCAGCCGTTGGTCACCACGAAGTTCTGTGGATCGACGCCAAAACACTGGAAGAAACCGCACGCACGCAGACCCATGGTCAGCCGGTCTTTGCCATGGCGCGACCCGATGGTCGCCATGTCTGGGTCAATTTCGCCCATCCGCTGAACGATACGATTCAGGTGATCGACACGCTCAGCAAGCAGGTGATCCACGAATTCAAACCCGGCCCCGCCGTTCTGCACATGGAATTCACGCCGCGCGGGCATGAGGTCTGGATCAGCGTGCGGGATGCCAACAAGGTGATGGTCTATGACACGCAGAGCTTCGAGAAGCTGCGTGAGATCGAGGCCGACAGCCCCTCGGGCATCTTCTTTACGGCCCGCGCGCATAAGACGGGGTTGTAAATGATGCAGCATGTTACAGATCCCGTCGACCGCCAGCTTCTGGACAACTGGCAGCGCGGCTTTCCGGTCACCGCGCGCCCTTTTTCCGAGATCGCCCAGGCGCTCAACCTGCCCGAGGGCGACGTGATCGCCCGGTTGCGTCACATGCAGGCTGGCGGGCGGATCACGCGTGTGGGCGGCACGATAGCGCCCGGTACCATCTCGGCCAGCACACTGGCGGCCATCGCGGCCCCGGAACACAGGATAGAAGAGGTCGCGGCCTGCATCGACGCGGAACCGGGCGTCAACCACAACTATCTGCGCGAGGATCGCTGGAACCTGTGGTTCGTCGCAACCGGCCCGGACCAGACCCATGTGCGCGCCACCCTGGACCGCATTTCCCATGCCACCGGGCTACGGGTGCTGAACCTGCCGCTTCTGCGACCTTTCAATATCGATCTGGGCTTCCGCATGGCCTCAGAGGACCGGGCGGTGCCAAACCCCCGCCGGATTGATCTACAAGCCCTGCAAGCGGGGGACCGGAGCCTGCTGCAAATGCTCAGCAGCGGTCTGCCCCTGACCGCGCAGCCTTACCATGATCTGGCGACCGGTCTTGGCCGGGATGCGGATGAGATCATGCGCCGGATCATCGCGCTGCGTGAGGCGGGTATCCTGTCTCGCCTTGGCGTGATCGTACGCCACCGGGCGCTGGGATGGACCTCGAACGCGATGGTTGTCTGGCAGGTGCCCGGGGACCGCATGGATCAGGCCGGACCAGCTTTGGCCGATGTACCCGGCGTGACGCTATGCTACGAACGCCGCCCGGTGCCGGATGTCTGGCCCTACAGCCTCTATTCCATGATTCACGCCCGATCCCGTCCCGAGGCGCGCGCGGTTCTGGCCCGCGCCGCCGCCCTGCCAGAGCTGAGGGACGTCGCGCATAAAGTGCTGTTCTCGACCCGGTGTTTCAAACAGACCGGCGCGCTGATCAAACCCAAGGAGGCCGCCGCATGACTATGCTGGACGACACCGACCGCCGCATCCTGAATCGGATGCAGGACGATCTGCCCCTGGTCGCGAACCCCTATGCAGAGGTTGCCGCCGAGTTGGGCCTGACCGAGGCCGATCTGCTGACACGTCTGAACCGCATGAAAGAGGACCGCGTGATCACCCGGTTCGGCCCGTTCTTCGATGCAGCCGCAATGGGCGGGGCCTTTTGTCTTTGTGCGATGGCGGTACCGGAGGAGAGGTTCGACTCCGTCCTGATCAAGGTCAATGCGCACCCCGAGGTCGCACATAATTATGAGCGCACGCATCACCTGAACATGTGGTTCGTCTTGGCCACCGAAACGCCTGAGAGGATCGGAGCCACGGCAGATGCAATCGAACGGGAAACCGGGCTGAAAGTGCTCCGGTTCCCGAAACTGCAAGAATTCTTCATCGGCTTTCGGGTGGCGGCATGAGCATCACGAATACGGATCGACAGATCATCGAAGCGCTGCAAGGCGGGTTACCTCTGGTCACTGCCCCTTTCGCCGATGTCGCCGCGCGGCTGGAGATGGACGAGGCCACGCTGATCGACCGGCTCGCCGCGCTGAAAGCCAGTGGCGTGATCCGCCGCATCGCCGCCGCGCCCAACCACTACAAACTGGGAATGATTGCCAATGGCATGACCGTCTGGGATGTCGAGGATACCCGCATCACGACTCTTGGCGCGCAGATCGGCGCGCTGCCTTTTGTCACCCATTGCTATGAGCGCCCACGCGCGCTGCCCGACTGGCCCTATAACCTGTTTGCCATGGTGCATGGCGCGACCCGCGATGAAGTGTGCGAGAAACGCGCGCAGATCGCGGCGATCCTTGGCGACGCCTGCCGGGCCAGCGACATCCTCTATTCCACCCGCATCCTGAAAAAGACCGGCCTGCGTCTGAAGGAAAGGACCTAATATGTTCCGCCTGACCGAATATATGCGCCAGTTGATCGACCCAACCCCGGTGCGCGCACGACGCGGATCGGGACCGGTGAAACCGGTGGTGATCTGGAACCTCACCCGCCGCTGCAACCTGAAATGCCGCCATTGCTATACTGTCTCGGCGGATGTGAATTTCCCCGGCGAATTGAGCCACGCGCAGGCGATGGACACGTTGGAAGACTTGGGTCGCTTCAAAATCCCTGCTCTAATCCTGTCGGGTGGCGAACCGCTGGATCGCAAGGACCTGTTCCAGATCGCAACCCGCGCGCGGCAACTGGTTCGGATGCTGGCTCTGTCGACCAACGGCACGAAAATCCATGGCGAGGCGGCTGACCGCATTGCCGAGATCGGGTTTGATTATGTCGGCATCTCGCTGGACGGGATCGGGGCCACCAATGACTGGTTCCGCGGCGTCGAGGGCGCGTTTGCCGACGCCCTGCGCGGCGTGCGCGAATGCAAGAAGCGCGGCATAAAGGTGGGTCTGCGCTTCTGCCTGACCGAAGGCACGCATCACCACCTGCCCGACCTGATAAAGCTCTGTGACGATGAAGGGGTCGACAAATTCTATCTGAGCCATCTGGTCTATGCCGGACGCGGCGACAAGCACCGGGGCGAGGACGCGGCCCACAGACGAACCCGCCATGCGCTGGACCTGTTGCTGGATCGCGCCTGGGTGGCAGTGGCCGAGGATGCGCCTCTGGATATCGTGACCGGCAACAACGACGCCGATGCTGGGTATTTCCTGCAATGGGTCGCGCGCAACTTCGATGCGGAACGCGTCGCCCATCTGCGCGAGCATCTGGCCGCCTGGGGCGGCAATTCTTCCGGGCTGGGGGTCGCCAATATCGACAATCTGGGCCGCGTGCATCCCGATACCTACTGGTCGGACTACACGATCGGCAACGTCAAGACCGCGCCGTTTTCCGAACTCTGGACCGGCGAGGACCCGATGCTTGCCATGCTGCGCACCCGCCCGCGCCCGCTGAAAGGTCGCTGCGGGGCCTGCACGCTGCGTGATGTCTGTGGCGGCAACACCCGCATTCGCGCCTTGCAACTGACCGGCGATCCCTGGGCCGAAGACCCGGCCTGTTACCTGAGCGACGCAGAGATCGGCGTGGCCAGTACCGAACGGCTTGAGGTCAAACCATTCCGGGGGAAACGCCATGATCCGGCGCACCAGTTCTTTTGACATCCCTAGGCTCGCACTGGCGGTTCTGACGCTGACCATGCCCCTGAGCGTCGCGCAAGCGGAACCGGCTGCAGATTATGCAGAACACTGCGCCTCCTGCCATGGCGCGGACCGGCTGGGCGGGCTGGGTCCTGCCCTGATCCCGGAAACCCTGCGGCGGATGCGGGGCCCGAAAGTGGCCGCCGTGATCCGCGACGGGCGCGCCGCGACCCAGATGCCGGCATTTGGCGATGCGCTTGATGCGGCCTCGGTCGAGGCGCTGACCGCCTATCTCAAGGAACCGCTGGCCGTAATCCCGCCCTGGGGCGAGGCCGAGATCATGGCGAGCCGCGACCTGGTGCCGGATTATGCTCCGGTATCCGCACCCGTCTGGGACAGCGACCCGATGAACATCACGCTGGTGGTGGAAACCGGCGATCACCACGTCTCGGTTCTGGATGGCGATACGTTCGAGGTGCTCGACCGCTTCGCAACGCCCTTTGCCGTGCATGGCGGGCCGAAATTCAGCCCCGACGGGCGCTACGTGTTCATCATGTCGCGAGACGGCTGGGTGCAGAAATACGATCTGTGGTCGCTGAGTGAGGTCGGGCGGGTGCGCGCGGGCCTCAACAGTCGCAATATCGCCATGAGCCATGATGGCAAATGGCTGGCTGTTTCGAATTACCTGCCGATGAGCCTGACGCTGCTCTCGACCGTGGACCTGTCCGTGGCCCGCGTCATGGATGTTGTGGCCAAGGACGGCACGCCGTCGCGCGTCTCGGCCGTCTATCAGGCCCCGCAAAGGCAGAGTTTCATCCTTGCGCTGAAAGATGCCCCCGAGATCTGGGAAGTGGCCACCGACCCGAATGCCGAGCCGGTCTATGAAGGCTTCGTGCATTCGCGCGAGAAAGGCATGATCGAGGGCATACCGTCCAGCCAGGGCCTGTTCGCCCGCCGCCGGATCGAAGTCAGCGAGCCGCTGGATGATTTCTTTTTCGACGACGACTACCGAAACCTGATCGGCGCGGCGCGGGACGGGGTCCGGGGCGTGGTCGTCAACCTCAATGTCGGCCGGGAGATTGCGGAACTGCCGCTGCAGGGGATGCCGCATCTGGGTTCAGGCATCAGCTGGATGCGCCATGGCAAGCGGGTGATGGCGACGCCACATCTGAAAGAAGGCAAGCTATCGATCATCGACACCGAAAGCTGGCAGCGGATCACCACGATCCCCACCGAAGGGCCGGGTTTCTTCCTGCGCAGCCATGAGAACACGCCCTATTTCTGGGCCGATGTCTTCTTTGGTCCCAACAAGGACGCGATGCATGTGATCGACAAGCAAAGCCTTGAAATCGTGCGCACCCTGCGCCCGGTGCCTGGCGCCACCGTGGCCCATGTAGAGTTTACCCGCGACGGAAAAGAGGCCTTGGTCTCGGTCTGGGAGGATGAGGGCGCCGTTATCGTCTATGACGCGCAAACGCTGGAGGAACTTCGCCGCCTGCCAATGCGCAAACCTTCGGGGAAATACAATGTCTGGAACAAGATCACATTCTCGGAAGGCACCAGCCACTGAGGACGGGCGCTGGCCAGTCTGGAAACTGGCGCTGCTGCTTTACCCGTTTGCGATGGCCGCTGTGGCCATCAACCTGTTCATGGCGAGCCTGATCGGAATTGTGCTGGGATGGCAGGCGCTCGATCCCTCAACCTCGATCCTCTGGGCCGTACCTCTGGGCGTGCCTGCGGCATGGCTGGCCGGCCGTTGGGTTCGCTCACTGATCGATGAGGCGGAACCACCCCTCAAAGAGTGATCGCGGCCTCCAGCTTGGCCTCGGGGAAGTTCCGTAGGAGCGCGTCGCGCTCACCCTGATCGCAGAGGCAGAGCGCCGTGGACACGCCATCCGCGATCACCGCGCGCGGGGCAGAGATCGAGACCAACCGGTGCGCAACGCGCTGCCCATCCGGGCGCAGGATGTGGCCTTGCGCGGTAGCCTCGTCCAATACGGTGCCGTTGGTGGCGGAGGTGGCCAATGCGCGATCGCTCAAGTGAACCCGCAGCCGCAGCGATCCGTCAGGATCGGCTATCCCTACGCGCCAGGGGGTCTGTCCACCACGATGGCCGCTGGCAACGATCTCGCCCATGTCGATCAGCAGGTTGCGCAGGCCGCGTGCTGCAAGCAACCCATGGATGCGATCCGTGATCAAGCCTTGCGCAATTCCGTTCAAAGTCAATGCCATGCCGGGCCTTTTGAATGTAACTCGACCCGTATCAAACCGCAGATTGGACCACCCAACGGGGCCCTGCGTTGACCGGCCAAAGGCCCGCGCCAGCCAAAGTGGCTGAACCGTCGGATCAAAGAGCCCGTTGCTGGCGTGATGCAATGCGGCCGACAGGCTGAGGACCTCAAGAAATTCCGCCGACGGGTTCTCAAGCCGTCCGGCATCATTCAGGCGGCTGATTTCCGAAGTCGGGCGATAGAGGCTGAAGATGTTCTCCAGCCGCAATAACTCGCGCTCCACCTCGGCGAAGATCGGGTCAGCTTCGGCTTGAGAAAGCCCTTCCAAACGCATGCTTGCAGGCGCGCCGAGTGCCACACCGCGCCAATAGGCCGATACCTTAGGCCCCGCGAAAGCGGGGAGCGCGGCGGCGCTGGCGGACATGCTCAGGAAGCGGCGGCGGGTCAGGCTGGTCATGCTGGGGTCTCCAACTCCTGATCCAGATCGACCGGGCCCAGCGCCGCGTCATCCGGAATATCCTTGAGCGACACAGCCTCGCCGCCATAGGTGGTGATGAAGCCCTGCGCGCCTTCCACGTCGCCAAACGGCACGATCTCGGGCGCACCCATGCCGCCTGCTACGTCCGCGCCGATCACGTAGATCGCCGTATCGGCGGGTATCCAATTGCCCGCACCCGGCGCCTCCCAGCTCGGCGCCATTGCCATGTCGCTGACATAGGCACCGGTGATCTCGGCCTCGCGTTCGGGGCTTTTCAGATAGGCCACCATGTCGCGCACCTGTGCAAAAAACAGTGGTTGTTGGTGGCCCTTGAGGTGGACCTGCCCCTTGGGGCCGCCATGTTCGGCAATGTGCATCTGACAGAAATAGCTCAGCGCGGTTTCAGTCAGATCGGCGGGTGGCGGGGGTGCGGCAGCCTCATCTTCCTTGCAACCCGCAAGAGACACCAACGCAATCAGGATCAGATATCTCATGGCTCAACCCTTTGGAACGCGGCGCGGGCCAGCAGCAAAGCCAATAGCGGCCAGAGCAACAACGAGGCGGGCGCGGCCCATACGGGCAATGCCTGCGCGGCCCCTGTCATGCCGCTGGCCATGGCGACGCCTTCGGTTGCGGCGATGTTCCATAGACGAAAAGCGTCGGCCGGGTTGGCCACCATCATCCAGGGAAAAACGGACCGAGTGAAGGTCCCGCTTTGATCCATGACCACAGCCCCCAAAAGGCCGAGGTCGTAGAGGACGACGAAGATCAACCAGAGCCCGGCCGACAGACCCGCCGCCGCGGTGCTTCCCCTTGCGACCGCAGACAGCAGGTATCCCAGCGCCAGAAACACAGCGCCCAGCAGGATCGAGGTGAGGATCAGGCGGCTCAGCGCCATGAGGCTGTCCGGCCCGACCCCGCCAAGCCACGCGGCCAACGCCCCTGCGGTGCCGAAGCCGACAGTCATGGCAAAACCCAGCGCCGCAAGATGGGCGGTGAATTTGCCCAACAGAATCTCACCCCGGCCCGCCGGATAAGACAGCAGTAGCGCCAGACTGCCGCGATCCACATCCCCCGCGATGGCATCGAAGGCAATCATCAACGCCAATAGCGGTGCGAGATAGACAGACAGCGTGGTCATGGATGCGACCGAGACAGTCAACATATCAACACCCAGTGTGCCGGTCGGAGCACTGCCGGCAAAAGTCAGGGCCAGCGCAAACAGCACCATGATCAGCGTAGCAACCAATAGCCAACGATTGCGGCGCAGGATCAGCAACTCGGCCCGCGTGACGGCCAGAAAGCGGGTCATTGCAGGCTCTCCTTCGCGTAGTGCCGGTAGAGGTCCTCCAACCGGGGGGGTGTCATTTCCAGATCGACGACCGCTTCGCCCATGTCGGCAATACGGCGCAGCGCCTGCATCTTGTCGGCGGGCGAACAGAGGAGCTCGATCGAGGCCCCGTTGACCCGGTCGCCCCCCAGATGGGCGGCCAGCGCCTCGGGGTTCTCTCGCGCGCGGACACGAAGCCGGATCGGCAGGCCCGCTAGCTCCGACAAGTTGGCCAGCGTGTCATCGGCCACCATCTCGCCCTTGCGCAGGATCGCGATCCGGTCGGTGCGGGCCTCGACCTCGGTCAGGGCGTGGCTGGCGATCAGAACGGCGGTGCCCTGCCCCGCCAGCTCATCAATGATGGCATAAAGATCCTGGCGCGAGATCGGGTCGAGCCCGCTGGTCGGCTCGTCCAGCAGCGCTAGCTTCGGCCGCCCCAGCAGCACCTGCGCCAGCCCCAAACGCTGCCGCATTCCCTTGGAATAAGCGCCGATCCGGCGATCCATCGCATCAGATAGCCCAACACGCTCCAACAGGCCCGGCACATCCGCAGCAGCGCCGCAGAGCTGGGCAAAAAGCGTCAGTTGTTCACGCCCGGTCAAAGCCGGGTGGAACGAGACCGCCTCGGGCAGATAGGCCGTATCACGGCGCGCAGCTGCGCTGCCGGGCTGCGCGGCACCGACATGGATCGCACCGCTTTGGAACCGTGTCAGCCCAAGGATGCATTTGATCAGGGTGGATTTGCCCGCGCCGTTATGGCCCAGCAGCGCCACGCGCTCTCCGGGTAACAGGCGCAGATCCACGTCATCCAGAACCCGCAGCGTGCCGCGTGCCTTGCTGACACGGTGGATGGTCAGGGCCTTGTCACTCATGCGGCACCTTTTCGATTGCTGGGGGTTTCGGGGCACTCATCAGAGGATGGCTGTCCATCACCCCGCCGGGCAGCAGCGCCGGAAAGGCCGATTGCGACCAGCGCACAAGTTGCACGGCGGGTGAGCCCAGCAGCAGCTTGGCGGAGGGCTGCGTCCACAACACATGGTCCATGCTGTCATTGGGCCGGTAAGGCGCATCGGCGATGCCGTCACCATCCACGTCATACGCCGCGAAATCGGACCAGTAATTGCCCCGCCCATCTTCGGACCACTCCACCCATTTGGTCGAGACGTATTTCACCTGCGTGCGATTACCGACAAAGGCGTTGCCGACGATCCGGTTGCGATCGGACCCGGCAGTGAAATGGATGCCGATGCCGCAGCCCTCGAACCAGTTATCGGTGAACTCGTTCTTGTTGGCGTTATAGAGGAAGGTGCATTTCTCTTGCGCGCCCACCACCACGTTGCCCGAGATCACGCTTTGGTTGGCATAGTTCAGCATGACGCCATGTTCACGGTCATTGATCGAGACATTATCAGTGACGCGCACCCGTTTGGTGAACATCACCGCATAGCCCAGATCATTGCCGATCGAGACATTGCCCGAGACCTCGGAATTGTCGGCATACATGTAATGCACGGCAAAACGCAGATCACGAAACAGGTTGTTTCGGAACGCATTTTTCTTCGAGGAGTTCACGAAAATCCCGTCGCGACCATATTGGATGTCGTTATCCGCCACCACGGCACCCGGCGCGTTCCAGACGTAGACACCGTTGCCACGCGCGTTCATGCGACGGTCCTGTCGACCCTCGATCCGGTTGCTTTTCACAAGGCTGTCTTTTGCCCCGTGGATATCAACCCCGTAGAGATTGCCGATTAGTACATTGTTCAGGATCTGCGGCGCGATTGCGGTCTTGGTCAGCTTGATGCCGCTATCGATGCCCTCGTGGTCTGAGCCGGAACCGACCACCGTCAACCCGCGCAAGGTCACGTCCGGTCCGGTGACGGTGATGACACTGCCCGCGCCCTGCCCGTCGATTGTGGCGTGCCCCATCCCGTCGATGGTGACGGGACGGTCCAGAACCAGTGTCTCGGCATAGGTGCCCGGCGACAGGCGGAGGGTGTCGCCCTCCTCCGCCTGCGCTAGTGCTTCGGCGATGGCTCCGGCCCGGTTGGGCACGTCCCACTCACCCGCCCAAAGGGGCGAAGCGAATAGAACGGGTATAAGCAGGAGCCAGCGCATCGCTCAGACCGCCCGCGGCTCGACCATCATCCGGCCGCGCATCTCCATATGCAGCGCATGACAGAACCACTGACAGTAGAACCAATGCACGCCCGGACGGTCGGCAATGAAGGTGACCGAGGCTGTGGCCTGCGGGCCGACCTCCATCGCGACGCCGAAATTGGCCAGGCAGAAGCCGTGGGTCACGTCGTCGACATCATCGAGGTTGGTCACATAGACCGTCACCTCGTCGCCCTGTTTGACGGTGAACTGCTCCATGCTGAACACTGGCGCGACCGAGGTCATGTAGACCCGCACCTTGTTGCCGTCCCGGATCGGTTCTTCGGCCCCGTAGTCCAGATCGACGCCGTCGGCAGCGGCCTGCTGGCGCGCGTCTTCCCACATCGGGTCGTTGCGGTCCCAGACATTGACCGGGTTCACGATATCCCGGCGCACGATGATGGAATCGTGCGGCTCGGCGAAGGTCGGGCCGTCATGGACCACCTTCATCTTGTCGCCGGAAATGTCGATCAACTGCTCGTTTTCAGGCTTGAGAGGCCCCACATTCAGGAACCGGTCCTTAGAGAACTTATTCATCGAAATCAGCCACTTGCCATCCGCATCAGCGGTCTCGCCCATCGAGGTCGAGTTATGGCCCGGCTGATACTGCACATCCACCTTGTCCAGGATCGGATCGACATCCGCCCCGGCATAAGCCTCGATCGCCTTGGCGATGTCCCATTTCACCACCTGACTGTCGAGGAAGAGCGTGGTGAAGGCGTTGCCCTTGCCGTCGAACGCGGTGTGGAGCGGGCCAAGACCCAGCTGCGGCTCGGCCACGATACATGAGCGCGGCTCGGCATTGTCGGCAAACAGCGCGTCGACTTTTTCCACATCGATCACAGACACTGTCGGGGACAGTTTGCCGTTGATCATGATGTGTTTCTTGTCGGGCGCGGCGTTCACGCCATGCGGGCTGTTCGGGATCGGCACGTAGCGGGTCAGGTTGCCGCCGGCCTCTTTGCGCCCATCAACCACCTTGGCTCCGTTCAGCTCTTGATAGTTGCCGGCAGCGACGGCCTCTTCGATGGCCTTGATGTTGAACACGACCACATGGTCCAGCTCATTCTCGGTCATCTCGGCCAGGTTCATGCCCATTTCCGAGTTATAGGACGTCGAAAACGCGTATTTACCCTGATAGTCGCAATCGGTGTTGTCGAGGTTGCCCGAGACGATCACCTGCCAGGCGACCTCCATGGTATCGCCGTCAATGGCGGTGAAGATGTTCACGTATTTCGACGGATCATCCAGAACCGAACCATCATTGACCAGCGGTGCCTCATGCTCGCCATTGGCAAAGACATAACCGGTGCGTGGGTATTTCTGAGGCCGCAGCCCGTGAATATCCATGGCGTTGGGGATCTCGATGATCTTGTCGCATTTCATTACGTCGCAGCGCACCCGGGCCACACGGGTATTGGCCTTGTCGTTCATGAACAGATAGCGCCCGTCATAGGTGCCGTCAGTGAAGGACATATGCGGGTGGTGCAGGTCGCCATTATCATAGGTGACCTTGCCGTTTGCAGCGAGATATTCCTTGGTCTCGGGCAGCAGCCCCTCGGTCAGAATTTTCAGCGACTCGTTGGTCTGCCCCCAGCCAGTGGCCGAGCAACGGTTGAACACCGGCACCCGCATGAATTCGCGCATCGAGGGCACGCCCAGGATTCGCAACTCGCCGGTCTGGCCCGAGGACCAGAAACCGTAGTAGTCATCCAACTCGCCCGGCTCCAGATTGGCCTTGGCGGCGGCACTTGCCTCGCGCGCGGTCATCATCGTGGTGCCGAGCCCGGTCGCGGCCAAGGCGGCTCCGGTTGCGGTGGCCCCCATCAGGCCGCGGCGCGTGATGCTCAGTTTTTTGTCTTGATCCGACATGGTCATTCCCCCTTTCAGGAAGCAGTTTTTGGTTTGGCGTTCGGGTGGTTCGCCGGTGGTTGGCCCAGCGGCACCTTCAACTCGACCGCGCCCACCTTGGCGCGGCGTTTGAGCTGGCGGATGACCACCGGGCATTTTGTCTCGGACTGGTAGAGCACCTGACAATGCAGGCAGGTGACGCATTCGTTTGGATTGATCTCACCGGTGGGGTGAATCGCCTGAACCGGGCATTCATTGGCGCAGGTCTGACAGGGCGTGCCGCACTCCTTGTAGCGCTTGAGCCAGTCGAACATGCGCACGCGCGCCGGGATGGCCAGCGCCGCCCCAAGCGCGCAGAGATAGCGGCAATAGAACCGTTCAATGAACAATCCGACGAACAGCAGCGACAGGGCAAAGACAACAAAGGGCCAGTCGCGCATGAATTTCAGGATGATCGCGGTCTTGAACGGCTCGACCTCGGCATATTTTTCGGCCAGCGGGATCGACACCATGCTGAGGCCGAAAAGCCCGAGAAAGATCATGTATTTCAGCGGCCAGAGACGTTCGTTCAGACCCCAGGGCAAGGTCCACTGCGGCACGCGGCAGGCCCGCGCGAGTTTGTTAGTCAACTCCTGCAGCGCGCCAAACGGGCAGAGCCAACCGCAATAGGCACCGCGTCCCCAGAACAGAAGCGCAGCAGCCACGGCAAACCACTGGATGAAGACCAGCGGGTCAAGCAGAAAGGCGTCCCAGGTGAAGCCGGTGCGCAGGCTGCCCGCCAGCGCCATCAGATTGACCACGCTCAGCTGGGCATTGGCGTACCAACCCACGAAGAACAGCGTTGCGGTCAGAAAGGCGATGCGGAACCAGTAAAACACCCGCGCATTTGCCGTGACATGAAACTGAAAGAAGAAGGCAGCGGTCAGCAGCAGCAACATGCCGCCCAGGGCCGCGATCTCGACCTGCCGGTCTCTCCAGATTCGCTGCCAGAGCGCGGCCTTGGCGGCGGCCTCATCGCTGGCGTCATCAACCACAACCGGGGCGGCGACGGGCAACAGGTACTGCTCTGGCAACCTGTAGCCCAGATCGAAGGTCAGAAAGGTCTTTTCGACCGCGCCCACGGCCCGTTGCGCCAAGAGTTGCAGCCGGAAAGGGGCGGCGGGGTCGAATTCGGCCTCCACCGGGATCTTGAAGATATCCAGTTCCGTGAAGCTGGGCGCATCGGGGGCGGCAACAGAGCCCAGCCGTTGCTGTTGCTTGTCAAAGAAGCGCACTGACTGGTCGCCCTGGATCAGTTGGATACGGTCGAAAATCCCGCCGCGCACATAGCCCGAGCCCTTGAAGCTGTAAGCACCGCGCCCCAGCACCAGAATGGCGTGCTCGCCGGGGTCCAGCCACTTGGTCAGGTTCTGGTATTCGGCCTCTCCCAACAGGGATTTCCCGATCGACGGCACCGAAACCAGCGCCAGATGCATGTCGATATAGGTATCGTCGGGCGCGCCCGGCTCGGGCCGTTTGATGGCGCGCACGTCGCCCGTGGCTTCAAAGGCCGCGTTGATCTGGCCGACATCCAACGTCAGCCGCCGGATCGAGCCATCGCCCGACAAGGTGGCCCAGTCAGACACGGCATCCTGCGCCATGTCGACCTCGCGCTTTGGTCCATCCGGCTGCACCGGTGACAACCCGCCCAGCCCCAGCGCCCGTGCCACCTTGATACCGCCGCGCACAAGGCTGTCATCAATCACCATGATCGTGACCGTCGCGCCTGAGATGATGTCGAGGTCATGCCCCTCGCCGCCGGTCTCGGCCTCGCGTTTCAGGTCCAGCCCGGCATAGCCTCCGGTCAGCTCAACCATACGCGCATTTGGAATACCGATCAGCACAATGGGTTCGGAGTGTTTGACCAGTTTCACGCCGGTCAGAACGGCCTCTTCGTCAATGGCGGCGACCACATGGATGGGTTTGCCGGAATAGCCGGTGGTGCCAACGAAATCAGAGGTCAAGAAGGCCCAGGCGACGGTCTCACCATCGCGCAGCACAGGGGCGACGGCCACATCCGCGCGCACCGGGCCAAAGGCCTCGGCACCGGGTGCAAGCTCGGCAGGGTCAATGTCGGGCAGGAAGCTGGCCAGGCTGTCGGCCTGCGCGCTCAGCGCGACAAGGCAGGACAGAAGAAACGCCAGAAGGAAACAGACTGCGCGGTTCAGGACCATGGCGCACCTCCGGTCACGGGAGTGGAGGCCAGGGCCACGCGCAGTACGTGGGTCATATGATCTTGGGTCCCCGGCGGGGGTCCGCGGTTGTCGGGCCAGAATTGTGCCGGATTATGGCGTTCGCATTGCGCCGATGCGGAAAACCGGGCGCTTGCGAGGCTGGGTGTCAGGCTGAAACCCGGCACAGTGGCCAATGTGGCAAAAGAACCAATGGCGCATAACGTGCAATTCTGACATTTCGGGCAGGGTTCGCTTTCGCGCTCTTCCCCATCTTCGTCGATCTGTATCCAGACCGCCGCACCATCTGAACAGATCTCGATCCAGTCACCACCCCCGGCGCGCGCCAACGAGGGGGCGAGCAATTGCAGGACAATCAGCGCGATGCCAAGCAACGCAAACGCACCGTTACGCATACGGCCCGGAGCTGTCCTGAGAGGGATGGAAGTGGCGTGGATCATGAGTCTGGTTCAGTGTTGTGACGCGCGAGTCCTACGCCAATCCAGGCGCGCCATTCTTGACTTCGGTCATGTGGGTGGGGATTTGAGCTATGGATGCGGTTGACAAATCAGGCCACGGGCGTGATTGCTCAACGCCTATCGGCTTCTGCTCCAGCAAAGGTGCCAGACGTGACGCATGACGCCCATAAACTCGTGGCCCGCAAATCGCTGCTGGTGCGATCGCTGCCGGAACAACACGTTGAGCACGTGCTGAGCCATGCGCTGTGGCGCAGCTATGATCGTGGCGAGACCCTGTTCCTGCAGGAAGAAAACGCGCATGCGATCCATGTGGTGCTGGACGGCTGGGTCAAACTGTATCGCGTTTCTCCGACAGGGGCAGAGGCGGTGGTCAGCGTCTTTACCAAGGGCGAGAGCTTTGGCGAGGCTGTTGCCCTGCACAACCTGCCCTATCCTGTCTCGGCAGAGGCCGTGTCCCCCTGCGAAGTGATGCATATTCCGGCAAACGTGCTGATCTCGCTGATGCGCAAGGACCCGGAGATCGGAATTTCTATCCTGGCGGCAACCTTCAGCCATCTCCATGGGCTGGTGTCGCAGCTTGAGCAGCTCAAGGCACAGACCGGGGCGCAACGGGTGGCCGAGTTCCTGCTGACACTCTGCCAAGGGGAGGCGGGCGGTTGCGAGGTCACGTTGCCCTATGACAAGATGCTGATCGCCGGGCGTCTAGGCATGAAGCCCGAAAGCCTGTCACGCGCCTTTTCCCGGTTGAAAACCGCAGGTGTGCGTGTCAGCCGCAACCATGCCGAAATTGCCGATATCGAGGCTTTGCGCGAATACGCCGAAACCGATCGCGCCGATAGCTGGCACAAGGGTTAGATCAAGCGCCCACGAGTTGCCGGTAGATTTGCGGCAGCGCCAGCGTCAGGCGCGCCGGATCGGGAATGACCGCAAAGCCCCCTTGCCCGAACATGCGCGGGAACCAACTCTTGCCGGTTTTGTCGACGGTTACTCCAAAGACCGACTGCCCCGCCCGGCGCGCCTCGCGCACCGCCATGGCGGTATCCTCGATCCCGTGGCGGCCTTCATAATGGTCCAGATCGTTGGGTTTGCCGTCGGTGATGACCAGCAGCAGTCGGCGCTTGCGGCTCTGCTCTGCCAGATCGGCAGAGGCATGGCGGATCGCCGCACCGAGGCGGGTGTAAAAACCAGGACGCAGCGAGGCGATGCGCTGTTCGACCCGTGGTCCCATCGCCTCGTCAAACCCTTTGCAACGCTGCACATAGACACGGTCGCGCTTGAGTGATGAAAACGCGTGGATCGCAAAGTCGTCACCACAGGCATTCAGGCCCCACGCAAGTGCGGCCAGTGCCTCTCGCTCGACATCAATGACGGCCCGTCCCGACACCGCGCTTTCGGTAGAGCGGCTGATATCGAGCAGGATCGACACGGCCAGATCGCGCGCCTCGGGGCGCGACTGCATCCAGATCCGATCATTGCCCTGACCGCTGACAACGCGGTCGGATTCTGCCCGCACTGCCGCGTCCAGGTCCATCTGGTCGCCGTCAAGATGGCCCCGCGTCATCTCCCGCCCGGGGCGCAGCGCCTCGAACTGTCGCTTGACCGCGCGGATGCGACGGGCGGTGGCGGTGTCCTGCCCGAAGCTGTCTGCCTCCTCCCGGATGTCGGCCTCCGAGGTCAGAACGTTCACGTGATCGGGCAGATACTGGCCCGACCGCACATCCCATTCGGGATAAAGCACGCGGCACGACAACCGCTCGCGGTCCACATCTTCGGGCGCGAGGTCGAGATGCAGCTTCAGCCGCGTCGGCGGCGCCTTGGAAATTTGGCCCAGCCCGATCTCATCCTGATCGTCTGCCGCTTTCTTGGCGTTGTCGGGATCGTCATCATCGACGCGGCGATTGAGGTTGAGGAACTCGGTCCAGCTGAGGATCGCCTCGAACTTGTGCAGGATGAAACTGTCACTGCGGGCCGCCTGATCGGATTTGCGCCGCCGCGCGCGATGGGTCTTTTCTCCGGACTCTTCCGGCGGTCCCTCCGTATCGCGGTTTTCCACCTCATGCGCGTCAGAGAAGGTCACCGCCCGCAATTCGGGCCAGAGTGGCACCGGGCGAAAGGGCTGATAGCCGCGCGGGGCGCTGATATCGGGTTCAAAACCAATTGACGGCGCTTGCAAACGCCTTGCCTGTAATGAAAGCGGGCTTGGATCGCCCAGCATGTGGCGGATCACCTCTTCCACCGCCGCCTCGGCAGGCGGCAGGATTGGCACCATGCGCTGACACAGCAGCCCCTTGCACAACTCTTCATAGAGCGGGCGCAGGCCCGGTGCGTTTTTTAGGGTTCGGCTCACCATTTGCTGAGCTTCATCCAGAGCGCCCAGATCGGCGCGCAGCGGGTCCGGCTCGTCGATCTGTGTCCCGGCATGGGCCGAGACGGCGGCCAGCCAGACATAAAGCGCGGCGTTAGCCTCGCGCACCGGATAGACCGCCAGCCGGTCCGGCAGGCGCAGCACCTCACCGTCGAAACTGGCGCGCGGCAGCGCTTCGGCTTCGGTGCCAAGCTGTCGCCGCCAGCCCAACCGGTGGCGCGAGACCTCGGGCGAGACCGGGCGCAGCTCTACGCTAGCGCCACCGCCAAGCCCGCGAAACAGAACGGCCAGCCGTCCGGCAACCTCGGAGAGGTCGACCGCGGCCTCGTCATGCGCCAGTGGCGCATCCAGACGGCTGGCAAGGCTGTGCCACAGTTTCCCGATGGTTTCTTCGGGTTCCCATGGCTCAAACTCGATCCTGCCCATACGCCGGCCTCACCCAAAGACGGCAGTGACAAGATCGAGGAGGCCGCGTTTGATATCCTCGTCATCGGTCAGCGGTTCGACCATCGCCGCCAGAATCGCGCGGTCGGTCGACATACCCTGCGCGATCAGCGTGGCGGCATAGACCACGAGGCGGGTCGAAACCCCTTCTTCCAGATCCTGGCCTTTCAATCCACGCAGCTTGCTCGCCAGCCGTACCAACGCAGCGCAGCGATCCGGGTCGAGACCGCTTTCCTGCGCCACAATCTGCGTTTCTACCGGCGCGGCGGGGAAATCGAACTCCATCGAGATGAAGCGTTGCCGGGTCGACGGTTTCAACGTCTTGAGGATGTTCTGGTATCCGGGGTTGTAGGAGGCCACCAGCATGAAGCCTGGCGCGGCTTCCAGCTCTTCGCCGGTCCGATCAATCGGCAGGATGCGCCGGTCATCGGTGAGCGGATGCAGCACCACCGTCACATCCTTGCGCGCCTCGACCACTTCGTCGAGATAGCAGATCGCGCCTTCGCGCACCGCGCGTGTCAGCGGGCCATCGACCCAGACGGTCTCACCGCCTTTCAGCAGATAGCGCCCGATCAGATCAGCCGCGGCCAGATCGTCATGGCATGCCACCGTATAAAGCGGTCGGCCAAGCTGCGCGGCCATATGCGCCACGAACCGGGTCTTGCCGCAGCCTGTCGGCCCTTTCAGCAGAACCGGCAGGTTGTTGGTGTAAGCCGCTGCGAAGACATCACATTCATCGCCCTGGGCAAGGTAGAAGGGGGCGTTAGCCGCCCCCTTTTCCAAGTTTAGGGACCCATCCATTTCAATCACTCCGCAGGTGTTTCGGCAGCGCCGGGTTCGATGACCTCTTTACGAGGCACCCAGATGGCGTAGATGAACAGCAGCGCGCCGATCACTACCACCAGACCCGAGCCAAAGCGCATCCAGTAGAAGATCGCGACCTGATCCTGCACATCCATGAAGTAGTCGCCCAGAACCCGCTGCATATGCGTCTGGATGGTGCCTGCGAAGGTCAGCACGAAGGTCATGAAGACCATGCCACCCGACATCAGCCAGAAGGACGCCATGTTCAGCACCTGGTTATAGGGATCGCGCCCTTTCAGGATCGGCATCGCATAGGTGAAGATCGCCAGGTTCAGCGAGACATAGGCCCCGAAGAAAGCAAGGTGACCATGGGCTGCGGTGATCTGCGTGCCGTGGGTGTAGTAGTTCACACCGTGCAGCGTATGCAGGAAGCCCCAGACACCGGCACCAAAGAAGGCCAGCGTGGCACAGCCCAGCGACCACAGAAGTGCTGCCTTGTTGGGATGATCCCTGCGGCCCTTCCAGACCATGACAAAGGCAAAGGCCATCATCGCAAAGAACGGGATCACCTCAAGCGAGCTGAAAATCGAACCGATCCACTGCCAGTAGCCCGGTGTGCCGATCCAGTAGTAATGGTGCCCGGTGCCAAGGATGCCCGAGAACAGCGCGGCGGCGACGATAACATAGAGCCATTTTTCGACCACCTCGCGATCCACACCGGTCAGCTTCAGCATCAGATAGGCAAGGATCGACGCCATGATCAGTTCCCATACACCTTCGACCCAGAGATGGACCACGTACCACCAGTAGAGCTTGTCCAGCCCAAGGTTTTCAGGGTTGTAGAAGGCGAAGAGGAACAGCAGCGCCAGCCCCCAGAGGCCCAGGATCAGGATGTTGCTGATTGCGGTCTTGCGGCCCTTCAGCACCGTCATGGTGACGTTGTAGAGAAAGATCAGCGCGGCTACGACGATCCCGGCCTTGACCCATTTGGGTTGCTCAAGAAACTCGCGGCCTTCTTTGCCGAGGAAATAGTTCCCCTCGAACAGGTTGAAGACATAGGTTAGCACAACGCCAAGCGTGCCGATCACCAGAATGGCCAGCTGGATATAGGCCAGCTTGGTCGAATGGATCTCACGCTCGGTCTCTTCGGGGATCAGGAAATAGGCCGCGCCAAAGAAGCCGGTGATCAGCCAGACGATCAGCGAGTTGGTGTGCAGCATGCGCACGATGTTGAACGGCAGCGACTCCGACAGCGTGTTGGGCGAGACATAGATCCAGCCCGCCAGCAGGCCGCCAAGCACCTGGATCGCAAACAGCGCCATGGCCACGGCGAAATAGGCCAGCGCGATTTTCTGGGATTGATATTTCATTGGGTCAAGCCCTCCTTAACCTGCGTCATTCGGCGGCCATTCCTGGGCGTCGATATGGTCTGTCCAGATGAGGAAATCGGTGAGGTTCTGCAGCTCTTCATCGCTCAGGTCGAAATTGGGCATCTGCCGCCGCCCCTCGATCCCGGTGGGTTGGCTTTCCATCCAGCCCTTGAGCGTCTCAAACGCCGATTCACGATCATCCAGCACATCCCACCGGGTCATCACGTTGGCCAGTTCGGGCGCAAAATAGGCCCCTTCGCCCAGGATTGTGTGGCAGTTGATGCAGGCGTTTTCCTCCCACACACGTTTGCCCGCTGCCACGCTTTCGGTCAGCGGCTCGGACGCGGTCGAGGTGTTCACGATGTAGCGGTGTGAGTGTACGGTCAGCCCCACAAAGATGAGGATGAAGAATAGCGACCCGCCATAAAAAATATTGCGGGCCATGCTCTTGGTCATGACTTCGCGCATTGCGCTCTCCTTTGCGCCGCGTTGGTGATGAGGAAAACCATGTCGTCTGCGCGCGGCCGGGGCCTTAACGAAAGTCAAGCCTGTGCGATTAAGCCATCCGAATGGAGGGCGGCGGTCGAGTTCAGGCCAGAGCGGCGACCAAAGTGGCAGTCCACTTCGAGTTGGATTTGATGATAGGGTCCCGGTGAACACCAAGAAGATGACCTGGCCGGATTAACCAAGCGGCTTGGATGGGGCCGTCGCACCAAACGGCCCTTGGGCCGCCTGCCTTTGGCGGACCGGATCGGTCAGTATCTGATCGATGACATAATCAGGGAGGACAGAATGCTCGATACAACACTTGCCGACCAGACCCAGGCTTTGCTGGACGAATTCGGACAGGCGCTTGCCGAGGGCGATATCGCCCGGGCAACAGACATGTTTGCCGATGAATGCTACTGGCGCGACCTTGTGACCTTTACCTGGAACCTCAAGACAGTAGAGGGCAAAGATCAGGTTGCCGACATGCTCTCTCATCAGTTGGCGACCACAAAGCCTTCGAGCTGGTCGATCGCCGAAGGCGAGGTCCCGACCGAAGAGGACGGCGTCGTCACCGCCTGGATCAGTTTCGAGACCGAACTCGCGCGGGGCTATGGCCTGATCCGGTTGATGGGTGGCAAGATCTGGACCCTGCTGACCACGATGGTCGAATTGAAGGGCCATGAAGAACCCAGAGGGTTTGCGCGCCCGCTTGGTGCCAAACATGGGGCAGGTAAACACCGCACCACCTGGAAAGAAGAGCGCGAAAAGGAAGAGGCAGAGCTTGGTTATCAGACCCAGCCCTATTGCCTGATCATCGGCGGCGGTCAGGGCGCCATCGCGCTTGGCGCGCGGCTGCGCCAGCTTGGCGTGCCCACCATTATTGTTGAGCGCAATGAGCGCCCGGGCGACAGTTGGCGCAACCGTTACAAGTCGCTCTGCCTGCATGACCCGGTCTGGTACGACCATCTGCCCTACATCAAGTTCCCCGAGAACTGGCCGGTCTTCTCACCCAAGGACAAGATCGGCGACTGGTTGGAGATGTATACCAAGGTGATGGAGCTGAACTACTGGACCCACACCACCGCGAAATCCGCCAGCTATGATGCGGCCGCTGGCGAGTGGACCGTGGTCGTGGATCGCGATGGCGAAGAGGTGGTGCTGAAACCCAAACAACTGGTCATGGCCACCGGCATGTCGGGCAAGGCCAATGTGCCTGACTTCCCCGGTATGGACAGGTTCAAGGGCGATCAGCATCATTCCTCGAAACATCCCGGTCCGGACGCTTACAAAGGCAAGAAGGCGCTGGTGATCGGCTCGAATAACTCGGCCCATGATATCTGCGCGGCGCTATGGGAGAACGATGTCGATGTGACCATGGTGCAGCGATCCTCCACCCATATCGTGCGCTCGGACACGTTGATGGATGTGGGCCTTGGCGCGCTTTACTCGGAAGAGGCGGTCGCGGCGGGGGTGACCACCGAAAAGGCCGATCTGATCTTTGCCTCCCTGCCCTACCGGATTCTGCACCAGTTCCAGATCCCGGCCTATGCAGAGATGAAAAAGCGCGATGCCAACTTCTACGAGGGTCTGGAAAAGGCAGGGTTCTGGCTGGATTGGGGCGATGATGACTCGGGACTGTTCATGAAGTATCTGCGCCGCGGGTCGGGCTATTACATCGATATTGGCGCAAGTCAGTTGATCATCGATGGCGAAATCAAGCTCAAGCGCGGTCAGGTGGTCGAGGTGGTCGAGGACGGGGTCATTCTGGATACCGGCGAAAAGCTTGAGGCCGACCTGATCGTTTACGCCACCGGTTATGGCTCGATGAATGGTTGGGTTGCGGACCTGATGGGGCAGGACATGGCCGACAAGGTCGGTAAGGTCTGGGGCCTTGGCTCGGATACCACCAAAGATCCCGGTCCTTGGGAAGGCGAACAGCGCAACATGTGGAAGCCCACCCAGCAAGAGGCGTTGTGGTTCCATGGCGGCAACCTGCACCAGTCGCGTCATTATTCGCAATTCCTGTCGCTGCAACTGAAAGCAAGGATGGAGGGGTTGGACACGCCGGTCTATGGACTGCAGGAGGTGCATCACCTCGGGCGTTGATCTTGCCGTCCGATATGGTCTGAGGTGGCGCTGATCTTGATAGGATCGGGGCCGCCGGATGTCGGTTAAATCGCCGATAGCCCGGCATTTGTGTTCAGCAGATACTGCGAAAAGAACGGGCTGCTTGCCGCGCCGATCCCGCGGGCATTGCCACCGATGCTGCCCGGTTCGATCTGAGGGACCACCAATCCGCGGGTGTCCTGATTGATCAGGTAGCGGCGAACCCGCTCCACCAATTCGTTGCGTACGGGTTCGGGAAAGGCGCCATCGATCAGGATCGCCTCGAAATCGATCACCGAACAGATCGACAGCGACGCCTTGGCCAGTTCCTGCGCCGTTTCGCCGATCCAAGGGTCGACATAGCGCGACAGGGCGCTCCAATCCTGTGGTTGCCGCCAGAGCAGCTTGGGGTCCAGTCCCGCCTCGATCAGGCGCGCCTCAAGCAGGTGGATCGAGGCGACATCGATCAATTGCCGGCTCTCACCCAAGGGCCCGGTGCTGCGCATCGACCCCAGCGCACCTGCATTGCCCTGATTGCCCTCGAACACCGTGTCATTCAGAACGACGCCGCCGCCAATGAACGACCCGATGAAGAAATAGGCATAGTCGCGGTACTTCTTCGCGCTGCCATAAAGATGCTCGGCCCGGCAGGCGGCAGTGGCGTCATTGACGACAAAAACCGGAAGCTCACTGAAACCAGCGACTTGCTCGGCAAAGCTCAGGTCTTTCCAGGTTTCAAACTTGTTGGCGGGCGCACCCACCAGATCGTGCCATTTCCAAAGTTCGAAAGGCGCGGCGATCCCGATCCCGCACAGCCGCGCCAGCGCGCTGGCATCCAGATCGCTGCACAATGTTTCCATTCCCCTTTCGAGAAAGCCAAGCACAGCGTCGGGCAGCGGATAGTCAAAGGAGGTTCGAAGTTGATTGCGCACCCTGCCCGCGAAATCGAGCAGCAACAGATCCGCGCTGCGGCGGCCGATCTTCAACCCGAAGGACAGCACCCCGTCGGGGTTCAATTCCATCGGGATCGAGGGTTTGCCAACCTTGCCGCGGATCGGCTGGCCACGCTTGACGAACCCGTCTTTCTCAAGCTTGCGCAGGATGACCGAGACCGTTTGCGGCGACAGCCCGGCGCGCCGCGCCAGATCGCTGCCCGGCATGGCACCGTTGCGTTGCAGCATGGAAAGAAGCAGGCGTTCGTTATAGTCGCGAACCCCGCTCTGGTTCACGCCCCCGATATGCTCTCTGACATCTTGGCCATCCATGATGCCGACCATAGTGATCTCCTGTTCAAGGGAAAGATGCCCAAAGCGGTTTAATAAATCAAGTTTATTTATTTATTGACAGACAGAAGGGAATCGGGCTTGCTAGCAGGCAACCTGAAGCCGGGAGAGCGTTCAGGTTCGGGCCGGGTGTAACCACCCCGGTTGCAAGTTATTTCCTTGGGAGGACATCATGAAAAGACTTTTGACTTCGTCGGCATTGGCCTTGACCGCGCTGGCCGGAACCGCCTCGGCGGATGAGGTTGCCGCCTGCCTGATCACCAAGACGGACACCAACCCCTTCTTCGTGAAGATGCGCGAAGGCGCCGAAGCCAAGGCAGCCGAACTGGGTGTGAGCCTGAGCAGCTATGCGGGTAAGGTCGATGGCGACCACGAAACCCAGGTGGCCGCCATTGAAACCTGCATCGCGGGTGGGGCCAAGGGCATTCTGCTGACCGCATCCGACACCAGTTCCATCGTGCCGGCCGTTGAACAGGCCCGCGAAGCCGGGCTGCTGGTCATCGCGCTGGACACCCCACTTGAGCCGATCGACTCGGCCGACATGACCTTTGCCACCGACAATTTCCTGGCTGGTGAGTTGATTGGCCAATGGGCCGCAGCGGCGCTTGGTGATGAGGCGGCAAATGCCCGGATCGCAATGCTTGATCTGGCGGTCAGCCAGCCAACCGTCGGCGTGCTGCGCGATCAGGGTTTCCTGCAGGGCTTCGGCATTGATCTGGGCGATCCCAACAAATGGGGCGATGAAACCGATCCGCGCATTGTCGGCAATGACATCACCGCAGGTAATGAAGAAGGCGGCCGCAAGGCGATGGAGAACCTTCTGGCCAAGGACCCGACAATCAACGTTGTCTACACCATCAACGAACCCGCTGCCGCCGGGGCCTATGAGGCGCTCAAGGATATCGGGCGAGAAAACGACGTTCTGATCGTATCGGTCGATGGTGGGTGCCCCGGTGTCGACAACGTCAAGGATGGTGTGATCGGCGCGACCTCGCAGCAATATCCGCTGCTGATGGCCTCCAAAGGCATCGAGGCGATTGCCGCCTGGGCCAAGGACGGAACCAAACCGCAAGCCACCGACGGCAAGGATTTCTTTGACACCGGGGTGTCGCTGGTCACCGACAACCCTGTCGAGGGCGTGGACAGCATAGACACGGCCAAGGGAACCGAGCTGTGCTGGGGCTGATAAGCGCCTCAAACGCTTGAACATAAGATGGCGGGCGTACTGAACCGCGCCCGTCACACCAACCCAAAACCACTGCTACTACCGGGAGGAAACCCATGTCCCCGTCGGACAATTTCGAAGCTGCGGCCTCCAGCGCGGATGCCGAGGTGGCTTCCTTCGACGATCACGAAAAGGGGCTGGTCGGCCGGTTCCACCACGCCTTGCATACAACACCGGCCCTTGTGCCGCTGATCGTTCTGGTCGCAGCAGTCGTGATTTTCGGCGCCCTTCTGGGCAGCAAGTTCTTCTCGCCCTTCGCGCTGACGCTGATCCTGCAACAAGTACAGATCGTGGGCATCGTGGCGGCGGCACAAAGCCTCGTCATCCTGACCGCCGGCATCGATCTGAGCGTCGGGGCAATCGCGGTGATTTCTTCGGTGGTGATGGGGCAATTCACCTTCCGATACGGGATACCGGTGGAAACCTCGATCCTTTGCGGCCTCGCTTTCGGCACCGCCATCGGCTACGTCAACGGCTGGCTGGTTGCCGTCATGAAACTGCCGCCCTTCATCGTGACGTTGGGCATGTGGCAAATCGTGCTGGCCGCCAACTTTCTCTACTCGGCTAACGAGACCATTCGCAGTCAGGAGATCGAGGACAACGCCCCGCTGCTGCAATTGCTGGGGGCCAAGGTCAATATCGGCGGGGCGGTGTTCACCCTCGGCGTGATCTTCCTGATCTGCCTCGTGCTGGTGTTGGCCTATGTGCTGCGCCACACAGCCTGGGGACGGCACGTCTACGCAGTGGGGGATGATCCCGAGGCGGCGGAACTGTCCGGCGTGAACGTGCGCAAGACGCTGATCTCGGTCTATGCGCTGGCCGGTTTGATCTGTGCCTTCGCAGGCTGGGCCCTGATCGGGCGGATCGGGTCGGTCTCGCCGACCTCCGGGCAGCTTCTCAACATTGAAAGCATCACCGCCGTGGTGATCGGGGGCATCTCGCTTTTTGGCGGGCGTGGCTCGATCCTGGGCACGTTCTTTGGTGCGCTGATTGTCGGGGTCTTCACTTTGGGCCTGCGCCTGCTGGGCGCGGATGCACAATGGACCTTCCTGCTGATCGGCGCGCTCATCATCGCGGCTGTCGCCGTGGACCAGTGGATCAGAAAGGTGGCAGCATAATGGAACCGATCCTCAAAGGCCGTGGTCTGGTCAAGCGCTACGGCAAGGTAACCGCCCTCGACAGATGCGATTTCGATCTGATGCCCGGAGAGATCCTGGCCGTGATCGGCGACAATGGTGCGGGCAAAAGCTCACTGATCAAGGCGGTGTCGGGTGCTGTCATCCCGGATGAGGGCACCGTGACGCTCGAAGGTCAGGACGTGCAGTTCACTTCGCCGATCGAAGCGCGCGAAGCAGGGATCGAAACCGTCTACCAGACCCTCGCCATGTCCCCTGCCCTGTCGATTGCGGATAACATGTTCATGGGCCGCGAAATTCGCAAACCCGGCTGGCGTGGCAAATACCTGCGCCAGCTCGACCGCGCCGCGATGGAGAAGTTTGCCCGCGACAAGCTGACCGAGCTTGGGCTGATGACGATCCAGAACATCAATCAGGCGGTCGAAACCTTGTCGGGCGGACAACGTCAGGGCGTGGCCGTGGCCCGTGCTGCGGCGTTCGGGTCCAAGGTCATCATCCTGGACGAACCCACTGCCGCGCTGGGGGTCAAGGAAAGCCGCAAGGTGCTGGAACTGATCCAGGACGTGAAATCACGCGGCATCCCGATCATTCTGATCAGTCACAACATGCCCCATGTCTTCGAGGTTGCCGACCGCATCCATGTCCACCGGCTGGGCAAGCGGCTCTGTGTGATCGACCCCAAGGATTACACCATGTCCGACGCTGTCGCCTTCATGACCGGCGCAAAAGAGGCCCCCGAAGCCGCATGATGGCACTGCACCCACCGGTCACGTCGCTGGTCGAGTCTATCCTCGCCGCGCCCCGTGCGGGCAGGCGACGCCTTGTGGCGCTGGTTGGCGCACCTGCCAGCGGCAAATCCACATTGGCCGAAGCGCTTGCAGAGCGGCTCACCGAGAGCGGATGTGACACTCAGGTGGTGCCCATGGACGGGTTCCACCTGCACAACCCGACCCTGATCGAACGTGGCCTGCTCGACCGCAAGGGCGCGCCCGAAACCTTTGATGTCAGCGGCTTTGCCCATCTGACAACCCGACTGCAGGTGGAAGATGAGGTCTTCTATCCGACCTTTGACCGGGCCCGCGATATCGCTATCGCGGGAGGCGGCCTGATCGACCCGCGTTGCGATACGGTCATCATCGAGGGGAACTACCTGCTTTTCGACGCGCCTCTGTGGCGGGATCTACACGAGCACTGGGATTTCTCGGTTCGCCTGGAGGTTCCGCTGCGGATCCTCGAAGAACGACTTGTCAAAAGGTGGCTGGATCACGGGTTGTCGCATGAGGACGCCACCACCCGCGCAACCCGGAACGACATTGCAAACGCCCGTAGAATCGCAGAGGCCATGTTGCCCGCAGACCTGACGGTCAGAACGGGCTAACGCGGGCAGCGCTAACAAATTTGCAGCGCCTTCCACGCAAACCCGGCCCCAGGCGCTAACCCTCTCTGGAACAAGAAATAACCTGCATAGGTTGCAGTCAGACGACTTCCTCCGATGGGCGGTACCTTGCGCAAATCAAGAGACGCGTTTGACGGAATCGGGACCGAATGCTACCATTTTTTCAATATAAATTTGAGTTACTGCAATTTTGCATGCGCGTTCTTTTGCGCGAATCCAGGTTAATGAGTGACAGCAATCTTCGAAGGCTGGCCCCAACACATCGAACCGACCCCACACGTCTAACGCGTCTTGTGCTCTTGAATTTTTAGCATCGGTCGTTCGGTTACCAGACCCATGTCGCTCGTTATTCAGAACCTCAATTTCAGAGGAGCGTCTGATCATGGCGAATTCTAAATCGACGAAACCAAAGACACGAAAACCAACGAAAAAGGGCTCGGGTGGCTCCGGTGGTGGGAACGGCGGGGGATATGGCGACGGCGGAGGCGATGACGAGCCTATCGGCGAAGTGCCTGAAAACCTCGATGTTCACGAAGCCTTTTTGAAACACCGGCTTGAAGGGGGCGAAACGCCCTCATCGCAAGCCTATGCCCGCGCGGTTGACCAGTTCCAGAAGCTTCCCGGCGCCGTGCGCGGCAAGCCCACTTTCATCCCTCCTGCCCCTCCGGACGACGATGACGAAGGCGACGACGACGCAAATGGCGGAGCGGAGGGCAAGAAATGATACCGGGAACAGTTTGGAAACCCATTGGCCCCAGCCCGATCACGGGCGGACGCGAAGATAACGGTCTGGTCACATCAATCGCAACGCACCCCAGCGATCCGGACATCCTCTATATCGGCACCGCCGATGGCGGCGTCTGGAAAACTGGAGACGGAGGCGCAACCTGGCTGGCCCTTTTTGACGAAGAGCTGTGCCTTGCGATCGGAGAGCCCAACTGCGTGGCCATCGATCCGGGCGACACCGATGTGATCTATGTCGGCACAAGCACACGCGCCGCGGTCTCGGTGCAGCAGAGGGTCGGTATATTCAAATCCCGTGATGGTGGATCGAGCTGGATACTGCTCGGCTCGGGCTATCCCGAGGGCAATGATGGCAACGCGGATGATTTCGCGAACCGCAATGTCAATTCGATCATTGTTGATCCGGCAAATTCGCAGATCGTCTATGCCGCGACGAGCCGTGGTGTCTGGATCTCGGATGATGGTGGCCAGAACTGGGTTCAGGGTGCCGGGACGGCGAATTTGGACGCCCGCTCGCTGGAGCTTGACACCACCTCACCTGCCGGAGCGCGTATCCTTTATTCGGGTATCAGCGGTCAGGGCGTGTTCCAGTCCACCGATGGCGGAGCAAACTGGGCGCCGATCATGACGGCCGCCACCCCGGCGGTTGCAGCCGTTCTGGGTGGCGGAGTGGTGATGGGGCAGGTCCTTGCGCGGCTTGCGCCACCAACCTCGCCCCCTGCGGCGGGTGGTGTCCAGGTGATGTATGCGGTCATCGCGCATAACGTTCGTGGCTCCAACCCGGACCCGATCGGTCTGTTCATGAGCACGGATCAGGGCGCGACATGGACTCAGCAGGCCGCAGCAGGCGCAGCCGCCGCGACGACTTTCGCGGGTTATTGCATGACGCTGGAGGTTGATCCCGCCTCACCCGGGGATGGTGCCAACGATATCCTGTATTGGGGCACGCAAAACCAGGTGCGGTCATCCGATTCAGGCGCAAATTTCTCCAACATCTCAAATGGACTCCATGCCGATACCCATGCCTGGGGCTTCTTCCAACCGCCAGCGCCCGCGACGACCACGATCTATTGTGGCAATGACGGGGGTATTTTCCGCTCGACGGATGATGGCGCGAATTGGACGGCACTGAATTCCGGCGGCTTCCAGACCACGTTGATTTACAACATGGACATCAAACCCGGAGCCACCGGTGACGTAACCGTCGCTGGCTTTCAGGACAACGGGCACAAGCGCACCAACGGCGCGCTGGGGTGGACGTCGATCGGTGGCGCGGATGGCTGGGACATTGTCTATGACGGTGTGACCGCCGATCGCATGCTGTTCACGCGCAACGGCGGCAACCCTGCAACAAGGGTGCGTCGCTCGACTGATGATGGCGGCAGCAACAATGACGTGACCCCCTGGGCCGCAGGCAGCGCCGAGGATGCCTTCTATCTGGCGAGCCTTGCCGCTGATCCCGGCAATGACGGCATCTTCTACGTCGCGAGCAACGCCAATATCTGGCAGAGCCTCGATGGCGGCGTCACATGGCGCACGATCTTTCCCGTCGCATCGGGCTTTATCACCCCGAGGATCGCAGTATCGCCGACCAACGGCAACAATGTGGTCGTTTCAGCTGGCGGGCAGGTCTTTGTGTCAACCAATGCGATGGCGGCGACGGTCGGACTTCCCAATGGCGTCACATTCACGAATATCACGCGAAACCTGCCGGGTCGAAACGTCACGCGATCAAGTTTTGATCCCAACGACGAGACGGCGATCTTCTGCGTGCTTGGCGGTTTCGCCACGGCTGGCGCGCCGGGGCATGTTTTTCGCACCACGATTGGCGGCACACAATGGGCCGATATCTCGCCAGACGTGAACGTGCCATTCGGCGCCATCGCGCTGGACGGGGATGAGACGCCTTCGACCATCTATGCAGGCTGCGATCTGGGCGTGCTGCGCTCGGTGGATCGGGGCAACACTTGGTACGTGCTGGACGACCTGCATTTCCCCAACGCGCCGGTGACCGATATTGTGGTCGGGCGCGGCTCAAACGTGTTGCGGGCTGCGACCTACGGGCGAGGTGTGTTCGAATTTGCCGCGCCCGAAGGCCCGGTCATTGCCGTCAACCTTGAAGACAGGTTCGAATTCGGAACAGTCTGCGAAGGCCCTGTGTCGCTGACATTACAGGTTTTCAATGTCGGCACCGATGACCTGATCATCAAGAGCGTGCAGCGCATCCTTGGCTCGACCGCGTTCAGCATCGAAGCCTTCCCTTCCACACCCCTGTCGATTGCTCCCGGGGGCGAGGTCGATTTCACGCTGACCTACACGCCATCGGCACCGGGCGCGACAGATCTGGCAACCATTCGGATCGCCAGCAACGACCCGGAATCGCCAACCGTCGATCTGCTTGCAAGCGGCGAGGGCGGCACTGCGGCAGCCGAGCTGTCGATCGCCGATAGCGGCGATTTTGGCGAGGTCTGTGTCGGCAAGTTCCGCGATCAGGGGCTGGTGGTCAACAATTCCGGCCACTGCCCGCTGCTGGTCAGCGGGATTGCGTCTGCCGCGCCGGAATTCTTTGTGCCCAATACCGTGCCCTTCCCGCTGAAGATCGCACCCGGCGCAAGCATGACGCTGCCGCTGCGCTATCAGCCTACGGCGTTCGGCAGTGACGTGTCGGTGATCACCGTCAGCAGCAATGACCTCGACAGTCCGGCGCAGCTTGAAGTGCGTGGAACCGCGCCACCTCCGCGGCTGGTGCTGTCATTCGCTGACCACGGCGATTTCGGAAAGGTCTGCGTCGATCATTTCAGCGACAAGACACTGGTGCTGTCCAACAGTGGCAAATGCCCACTGACGATCACGGCAATCTCGTCGAATTCGGCAGAGTTCATCGTGCCGCAGGTCCTGACCTTCCCGATCGTCATCGCCTCGGGGGCGGCAGTACCGGTGAGCATTCGATTCCAGCCGACCTCCTTCGGCCCGAAAGCGGGCACGATCACGGTGGTCAGCGATGACCCGGCGAGCCCGGCAACCATCGATCTCACCGGCTTTGCCCCAAGCGGCAAGCTGACGATCACCGGCACAGGGTGCTTCGGCGGGGTCGAACTTGGGACCCACGCCCTGACCACCTTTGCCATCTGCAATACCGGCGATTGCGATCTTCATGTGACCAAGGTGGGCTTCAAGCAACCCAGTCGCTGCGAAGAGCTCTCTCACTGCGACAGTTGCGGATGCGGGTGCGATTGCGGCTGCCAGGATGACGGCTATGGCAAACACAAGGGCAAGAAGCGGCACTGCGATCAGAAGTGTCTGAACTTCAAAATCGTCAGCAACCCGTTCCCGGCGACGGTCAAGCCCGGCTCCTGTCTGGACCTGATCGTGAAATACACGCCGACTTGCAACAACTCGGCCTGTTGCAAGCTTGTGGTCAAGTCCGACGATCCGGACAATAAAAAGGTATCGATCTTCGTGACCGGCCACCTGAAACGCACGTTGCATTCGGCCTTGAAATGTTGGGCCGGGCAAGAGCTGAGTGACATGATCAAGGCGGGGAAATCCTGTTGACCCATCGCCGCCGGATCACCCGTTACCAAGGCGACATGCCGGTGGTGCGGCAGCGCTTAAGTAAAACGCTGCTTGCACCGTCACCTGCGCTCGCGATACTCCTCTCGGCCTTTCTGGCCGGTGTGGTGGTCGCCATGTTGTTCATGGGCCTGCTTATCCTGATCATCATCGTGTCGGCTTTGGTCATGGCCGCCCTCGGAATTGGCAGGCATACCCGTGCCCGCCGTCGCGACCTGATCCGACGGCAGGGGCCACATAACATGGACCGAGGTTAGGTTTGCTGCCCCGTGCGAACGCCCCGGCCGGGGGGTCAGCGCTTGTCGCGCTGTTCCTCGCCGATCTGATTGTGCGGACAAGCTATCAGATTGGCAAAGCGCCGGTTTTGCCGGTTTTTGCCCATGGTCTTGGTGCCTCGCCTCTGCTGCTTGGCGCGATCATTTCTGTATCGACCGCAACCGGACTGTTTCTCAAACCGCTGTTTGGCCTGCTGTCGGATTATCGCGGGCGATGGGTCTGGCTGCTGACGGGGACCACGCTGTTCACCGTGGTCCCGTGCCTGTACCTTTTTGTCGAGCGCCCTTCCGAGCTGTTCATATTACGACTTGTTCACGGGCTATCGACTGCGATCTATGGCCCCGTGACCCTGGCCTATATCGCCGCCTGGCGCAGCAAAACGGCGGCCGAGGCCTTTGGCTGGTTCGGACTGGCGCGCACCGCATCCTACATTCTTGGCCCTCTTATCGGAGGTGTCGCGCTGACCTTCGCCGCACCCGAAGCGATCTATGCCGGGACGTGCTTTCTTTCCGCGCTGGCCTTTGTGCCGACATTGTATCTGAGAAACGCGGATCACGTCGCGATCCCGCAAAACTGGTCACTGACCGGCGCTGTGCGGGCCATCGCGTCCAGCCGCCCGCTTGTCGTGCTGGCCCTGATTGAGGGCACGACCTATGTGGCGATCTACGCGGTCAAGGCGTTCATGCCAGTCATGGCGCTCGTTGCCGGACACCAGCCGATCGAAATCGGCACATTCCTTGCGATCCAGGAGGGTGCCAATGCCGCGCTGCGCCCACCCATGGGGCGACTCGCCGACCGGACACGCCCTTCTGTGCCACTCTTGCTGGGCCTCGGGGCGCTTGCCGCTGGGCTGCTGATCTTGTCGGCCATGGGGCCAACGTGGTTCGCAATGCTGGCGGCGGCGCTATTTATCGGTGCGGGTCAGGGCGCGTTCGGCCCGGCGACATTGTCACTTGTTGCGAGCGCCACGCCGGCGGCGCATCTCGGGCTTGCCTTTGGCAGCATCGGTGCCATCCGGAACGCCGGCAAGATCGCCGGACCCATCGTGGCGGGTGCGCTTGTCAGCACAATGTCCTATCAGGCCTCCTTCGCCAGCATCGCAGCGATCCCCTTGATGATTGCGCTGTGGATTCTGTGTGTATCCGGAACCTCCCTAGCGATACCTGCAAATGAGTCCCTGCGCGTCGAAAGGGCAAAGGCACCACGCAGAGGGCGCTAGAGCGTAGTCCGAGAAGCGCCATCTGGGCTCTCCGCAGGTATCACGTTGCACGACCTGCTATTCCGACGCCCCAAGCTTGGTTGCCAACCAATCTTCGACATGTGGCATGTAATGCGCGATTTCTTCCGATACGGTCGGGGTGCTGCGGAGCCAACTGTCATACGCAACAACATTCTCTGGCCACTGAACTGCCGTGCCAAGCCGGTCGGAAATGGCGCGCAACCAAAGGAAGGTGATCGGGTAGCCGCAGTCAAACAGCCGCAATGTCACGTGATCAAACCCTGAGAGCATCGCATCGAGCTGCTTTAGCCTGGCATTCATTGCAATGATCGCGGCGCCAATTTTAGACTGATCCCTGTTGGTCGGATCAACCAATGGGAAAAACTGCCTGAGCACAGGTTCCAGCCGGGTATCGTGAAACCTGCTCATTTCACGGTACCTAGCCCGATGTCGCGGGTTTTCCGGCATCAGGGAATTGTCGGGATGCGCCTCTTCCAGGTATTCGATGATCGCCTCGGAATCCCCCAGTATGAACCCGCCATCATTCAACGTCGGTATGTTGCCGGAGGGGATGATTGACCTGAATTGATCAGAGCCAACACCGCCCGGCGGCGGCTCCTCTCTCCACTCCAGTTGCTTGTGCCGCAGCGCTATGCGCAGCTTCGCGCAGTACAGGCTGTGAGGTATCGCGTAGATCGTCAGCATCTTCCAACCGCCACACTTTCTGATCGCCCGTTGTCACAAGCGATCAGTCATGAACCCCGTTATAGGCGTGCTACTGGGTGAGTTTCCATTTCAAGGCAAGCTCGTCAAAGAACCCGCGCTCTTTTTTCAGCGTAATCCAGGTGTTCACGTAGTTGATCCACACCTGATCCGATTGCGGCAGCAACATCGCAATTGGCGTTGGTGAGCGCGGTTCCGACACCGGCACGATCATCATTTGCGGGTATTTCTCAACCAGTTTGATGGCCTCGACATTGGAGGTGATATGCGCATCCGCGCGACCGGCAAGAACCTCCTGAAAATCTCGTGCCGGTGCTTCCACGATCTGGTGTTTGGCATCCGGGAAATACTGTTTGACCTGCTTTTCCTGAGTGGTACCAAGCGTCGCGGCTACGGTCGTCTCGGGCGTGTTCAGGTCGTCCCAATCACTGAAGCGGTCGGCATTCTTGGACAAGATCAGCGGAACCGTGACGAGCGAGAAATAGCTGTCGGAGTAACCTGCCGCCTTGGCGCGCGCCGGTGAAACCGAGGCCGACCCGGTGATCTGGTACTTGCCCGAGCTGACGCCGTTGACGAGCGTTTTCCAGTCGGTCGGAACAAACTCCACCTGAACACCCAGATCAGTGGCAAGCTCTGTCATCACATCGATATCAAAGCCCGTATAGCTGTTGGTTGCCGGGTCCTTCATTGTCATCGGGTTCCAGTCACCCGTTGTACCAACTTTCAAAACGCCCGAACTCAGGATTTCCTGCAAAGCGGATTGTGCTGTTGCCGGCACCGCGAACAACATCAGCAGAACAAAACCAAAAAATGGTTTGATCAATTTCATAATGGGGTCCTCCTGTAATCCCGACAATGCAAGCATTGCCCCAAGATTAATTTATTGCATTTGGATCAACAAATTACTACCCCTTACTTCAGCAAGAAGAGGTCGCAGCCATGCAATCCGATAGCCCACTGATCACGCTGGACGCCGTTTCGAAGCACTTTGGAGAGTTCCAGGCGCTGAAACAAGTATCGCTGGAGGTGGGGCTTGGTGAAAAGGTCGTGATCTGCGGGCCATCCGGGTCGGGCAAGTCCACCCTGATCCGCTGCGTGAACCGCTTGGAGGCGCATGAGAGCGGCACGATCGTCATTGATGGTATAGAGCTGAATGAAAGCCCGCAGAACCTGCGGCAGATCAGGGCCAAGGTTGGGATGGTCTTTCAGCAGTTCAATCTGTTTCCCCATCTGACCGTTCTGGAAAACCTGATGCTGGGTCCGGTTCGGGCGCGCAAACTGCCCCGTGAACAGGCGCGTGAAACCGCGCTGAAATATCTGGGCCGCGTGCGGATTCCCGAGCAGGCCGACAAATATCCGCGGCAATTGTCCGGTGGCCAGCAACAGCGTGTCGCAATTGCGCGCTCGCTCTGCATGGAGCCAGAGATCCTGCTTTTTGACGAACCCACCTCGGCGCTTGATCCCGAGATGATCAACGAGGTTTTGGATGTGATGGTGGAACTCGCCGATAGCGGCATGACGATGATCTGCGTGACCCACGAGATGGGGTTTGCAAAGAAGGTCGCCGACAAGATGGTCTTTATGGACCATGGCGAAATTGTCGAAGAGGCAACGCCGGACAAGTTCTTCTCTGCCCCGGATAGTCCGCGCTGCCAGGACTTTCTGGAAAAAATCCTGCACCACTGATGCATAGGGGATGGGTATGTTTGTGAAACGCCCGAAACGTAAAATCTTGATCCTGGCTCTTCCGATATTGCTGTCGGGATGTTCCGGGGATTGGGGGTGGTACGTCGTCGACCCGACAACCCCGACCGGGCTGACCAACCTCAAGTTTCTGCTCAGCGGGCTCTATTATACGGTGTCACTCTCGCTGATTGCGATCTTGATTTCCGTTTTTGTCGGCCTGCTGGTTGCCTTGCCGGGCCTGTCTCAAAAACCCTATTTGCGGCGCATCAACAGGGTCTATGTCGAGCTGGTCCGCGCCATCCCCATTCTGGTCCTGATCTTGTGGGTCTATTACGGGTTGCCGCAGGTGACCGGTCTGTCCATCGGTGTGTTCTGGGCTGGAGTGATTGCGCTCGCGCTGTCCGACAGCGCCTTTCAGGCCGAAATCTTCCGGGCCGGCATCCAATCCATCGACAAGGGTCAATACGAGGCCTCTCACAGTATTTCGTTAAGCTACACCGACATGATGCGATTTGTGATCCTGCCGCAGGCCATCAAACGTATTCTGCCTGCTTTGGGTAACCAGTTGGTATATATGCTAAAGATGTCTTCTCTGGTGTCGGTGATCGGAATGCAGGAACTGACCCGCAAGGCGAATGAGTTGGTCGTGTCCGAATACAGACCCCTGGAGATTTACACGATTCTGGTGCTGGAATATCTGGTCCTGATCCTGATCGTATCTGCCGGCGTCCGTTGGCTGGAGCGAAAGATGAAGACAGACGAGCGTTAGGGACCCATGGCCATCAGGGTCGAAACCCCGTGACGCGCTGCGTTGCAACTGCTGCACCCTAGCCGTCACTCTGACCAGGCCTGCATCTTGCGGTCGATGGTCTTGCGGGACACGCCCAACCGACGGGCCGCTTCGGCGCGGTTGCCGCCGCACAGGTCGAGCATGTGCAGGATATGGCGCTGCACGACAAGGTCCAGATTTTCGATCGCCTGTGATCCGATGACGCTGCCGCCGCCGGAAAATTCTTCTGGAAAGCCGCCCAGGATCACCGACCGTTCAATCAGGTTGCGCAATTCGCGAACGTTGCCCGGCCAGTCATAGCGGCGCAGCTTCAGAAGGGTTTCCTCATCCAATTGAAGCGACGGCATGGCCAGCGAGGCGGAAAATTGCGCCATGAAATAAGCCGTAAGCTCGACGATATCCTCCATCCGGTCCCTGAGCGGCGGCATGTCGATTTTCACAACATGGATACGGTGATAGAGATCGGCGCGGAACCGGCCCGCAGCGACAGAGGCCTCGATATCGTCATTGGTGGCAAACAGGAAGCGGACATTCAGCGGAATCTCACGCTCGGCCCCCACCGGGCGGACCTTTTTGTCCTCCAGCACCCGCAATAGCGCGGCCTGCACCGTTTCCGGCATCTGCGCGATCTCGTCCAGCAACAGCGTCCCGCCATCGGCCAGCAGCAACAGGCCCGGTTTCAACCGATCCTCGGCCTCAACGATGCCGAACAGCTCTTCGGCAAAACGGTCGGGCTGGATCGTGGCGCAGTTCACCGGGACAAAGGGCGCCTCGGCCCGGTCAGAAGCATCATGCAGATGCCGCGCGGCCAATTCCTTGCCGGTGCCACTGCCACCGGTGAACAACACGGAGGTCGGCAGCGGTGCAAGACGCCCCAGCATCGCGCGCACCTCCTCCATCGGTTCGGAATTGCCCAGCAACTTGCCATGCCCGCTGCCCGAAGACAGTTCGCGCCGCAGCAGCGTGTTGTCGCGTTCAAGGTATTTGCGATCAAGCGTCCGGGCAACGGCACTCAGGATCTGGTTCGCGCGAAAGGGTTTGAGGACAAAGTCGCTGACCCCGGCCCTGAGCGCGGCAATCGCCGTTTCCAGATCGGCATAGGCGGTGATCAGGATCGCATCCGCAAAGAACCCCTTGCGCTTCTGCTCGGTCAGCCAGTCCAGCCCCGTTCCGCCGGGCATCAGATTGTCGAGGATCACAAGGTCATACTGCGCCTCGTCCAGTGCCTTGGTTGCTTGCGCGGGCGAGCCCACCGCATCGACACGGGTAACCCGCGTTTCCAAGGTCTTGGTCAGAAAATGCCGCATCCCCGGCTCATCATCGATCACAAGGACCGACGCCCCGGCCAGCGAGGTGCCATACATGTCCAGCGTGGTATTCGGCGGCGCATTCATTGCGTCAATCAAGCCTCACAGTGTCGCCCGCATTGCGCGCATCGGTCGAAAACCCCAGTTCCTGCAATCCGAAATGCGCACCCACCGAGATGACGATCAGCGCGGCAAAGCCCATCATCATGGCCTTCATGGTCAATCCTCCTTTGTCGCCTGGCGCAAGAACGCGATCAGGTCGGCCCGGTCCTGCGCCCCGGCGATCACCTGCATCGGCATTTTCGAGCCGGGGATATAATGGTCTGGCCCCTGGTCGAACAGCGCATCGATCGTGGTGTCAGTCCAGATAATTGCAGACCCGTCGAGCGTTGGCGAGTAGCGATAGCCCGGCACCACACCAGCCTTGCGCCCGAACACACCATGCAGCGTTGGCCCCGCCTTGCGCGATGGCTTCGGCTCCAGACTGTGGCAGATCGAGCACTTGCGCATGAACTGCCGCTCGCCATTGCTCATCGTGGCGACGTCGCGCAGGAAGCTGCGCGTGTTGCCCCCGGCCGGATCATAGCTGTCCAGCAGCGCAACGGGCCAGGCATAGATCACGTCATCAATCCCGCCCGCATGGATCACCGTGCCATCGGCGGAAAAGGCCAGCGCCCAGACCGGCCCCTGCCGCATGGCGCGAAAATCACGGGTGATGCGCCACGCCTCGGTGTCCACCATCATGATATGCCCCTCGCCATCGCCGATGGCGAGTTGCCCGGTCTGTGCGTGATGCGCCATGGACAGGATCGGGCGGCGATCCAGCGTGAAATCGGCCAGTTGCGCGGCCGAGTCCGCGTCGATCACCCGCGTGACCCCGTCCACGGCGCCATAGGCGATCCAGCCATCGCCCACGATCAGGCGGTTGATGCCAAAGCCATGCCGTACCAGCGGGCGGGCCGCGTCGCGGGTGGTCATGTCATAACGCAACAGGTCTCCTTTGGAGGTCGCCGCGAAAAGCTGCGCGCCATCCGCCGAATAGGCCACCGCATTCACGCCTGCGCCGGGATAAGGCAGCGTTTCAGGCGCGTCCTCCCGCAATGGCCACAACACGATATCCCCATCCCACGATCCGGCGGCCAGAACCCTGCCATCCGGGGATGCGGCAAGCGAGGTCACCTTGCCCTTGTGCTGCCCGATCTTGCGCGGCTGCGCCCCCCAGTGCCAGACGGCAAAATCATCCCCGCCGGTCACCAGCACGCCCTCGCTATCCTCGACAATTGCCGTCACAGCCGCGTCGTGCCCGTCAAGCCAGCGCGGGGTCTGCCCGCTCCAGACACCGACGGAATTGTCGAAGCTTGCCGAGGCAAGCGTGCCATCCCCGGTCACCAGCAGGCCCATGATCGGCCCGCCATGGCCCTTGTAAGTGGTGAACTCCTGCGCCGACAGCGGCAGCGCGAGGCACAGCAACAGGCTACTCAGCAGGCGTCGCATCTTTGGGGGTCGCCTTCGCCTTTTCTTCCAGCTCTTCCAGCCATAGTGAGTGATGCTGGCGGGCCCAGGCCTCGTCGACTTCACCGGAGCCCATGGCATCATAAGCGCCCTCCATACCCACCGAGCCGATATAGATATGCGCAATGATGATCGCCATCAGGACAAAGGCAACAATCGCGTGCCAGGCCTGAGCATATTGCATCTCTTCATGCGGCGCGAGGGCAGTGGGCAGCGGACCGTAGAAAGGCAGCTCGGTGATCCCCACGCTGCGCAGCATGTCGAAGGTTTTCAGGAACATCGGGAATTCAAACGGGAACAGCAGCGACACACCGGTCAAAGAAATCGACGCCCCCAGCAGGATCACGCTCCAGAAGATGATCTTTTGCCCGCCGTTGAACTTCTTGGCGGGCGGGTGTTTGGAGCCGATGATGCCCCCGGCCTGCGCAAACCAGGTGATATCGGTGCGGTTGGGAATGTTGTGCCAGACCCAAAGGCAGAACACGACGATCAGCGCGACGATAAAGGCCCATGCCACGTTGTTGTGGATAAGCTTCGACCCCATCAGCAGGGTCGCGTTGAACTCCTTGGAGATGTAGGGCGCAACGAACATGCGCCCGAACAGGGTAAGCAGACCGGTGATCCCCAGCAGGATGAAGGACCCCGCCAGCAACCAATGCGCCGCGCGTTCGAACTTCTTGAACCGGGTCACGGTGCGGCCAGTCTTTTCATAATCCAGCTTGATCCGGCCCCGCAGGACAAAGAACACCAGCAACAGCACGATGGTTCCCAGCAACAGATAGCCGCCATAAGTCGCCAGCGGCCCCTTGCGAAACTCCAGCCAGGCCATGCCGCCATCCTGCATCAGCACCGAGGCGACCTCACCGCCGGAGGACACGGTCACGTCCGCCGACCCGTAGCGTAGCTGCCGCCACAACTCGGGGTCTGACGCACCGCCCAATGTACCCAACTGACCTGACAGGTCGCGGGCCGCACCGGCGGCATCGCCGGATTTCGGCGCGACCTGCTCGCCGCGCTGGCGCGCCATGATATCCTCAAGCGTTTGCGCCCCGCCAGTGGCGGACCGGTCCGGAGGCGGTGAAGCATCCTGCGCTGCAACCGGCAGCGCCAGACAAAGGGCGAGTATGCAAAGAAGAGCGCGCATATGGGTCCTCAAGTAGCGGGGCAGCGGGGCACGCCACAGCCCTCAAATTTGATCGCATCAAGGATGCGAATCCGGCAAAACCCACCGGGACCGTCTTGTCACGGTCCCGGCATGATCATTGCGGCGCGCGCGAACGCGCGCCGGTCGCTGAGCGAGGCCTACCCGTCCTGACGGCCATAGGCTGAACCCCAGCCCCATGCCCCCGAGCCGAAGCCACGGGCCACCACACGCTCGCGGTAGATGGCCGACACGACATCGCCATCTCCGGCCAGCAACGCCTTGGTCGAACACATCTCGGCGCAGATGGGCAGCTTGCCCTCGGCGATCCGGTTGCGCCCGTATTTGGCGAACTCGGCGGTGGAGTGGGTTTCCTCGGGACCACCGGCGCAGAAGGTGCATTTGTCCATCTTGCCGCGCGATCCAAAGTTGCCAGCCTGCGGGAATTGCGGCGCGCCAAAGGGGCACGCGTAGAAGCAATAGCCGCAACCGATGCAGAGGTCCTTGGAGTGCAGAACCACCCCTTCCTCGTTCTGGTAGAAGCAGTCCACCGGGCAGACCGCCATACAGGGCGCATCGGAACAGTGCATGCAGGCCACGGAAATCGACCTCTCGCCCGGGTCGCCATCATTGATGGTCACCACGCGGCGGCGGTTGATGCCCCAGGGCACTTCATGCTCGTTCTTACAGGCCGTGACACAGGCGTTGCATTCAATGCAGCGCTCGGCATCGCAGAGAAATTTTGCTCTTGCCATCTCTCAGGTCTCCTTACGCTGTCCAGATCTTGCAGAGAGTCGCTTTGGTCTCCTGCATCTGGGTGACTGAATCATAGCCATAGGTCTGGGCGGTATTGGTGCTTTCGCCCAACACATAGGGGTCCGCCCCTTCGGGGTATTTGGACCTCTGGTCTTCGCCCTGGAAATGGCCTCCAAAGTGGAACGGCATGAAGGCCACGCCCTCGCCCACCCTGTTGGTGACCATCGCCATCACCTTGACCTTGCCGCCTTCGGGCCCTTCGACCCAGACCTGACTGCCGTCCCGCACGCCCAGATTGTTGGCGTCACGCGGGTTGATTTCGACAAACATGTCCTGCTGCAGCTCGGCCAGCCACGGGTTGGACCGGGTTTCATCGCCGCCGCCCTCATATTCGACCAGACGGCCAGAGGTGAGGATGATCGGGTAGTCCTTTGAAAAGTCCTGCTTCTGGATCGATGCGTACATCGTCGGCAGGCGATAGAACTTGCGGTCCTCATAGGTCGGGTAATCCACCACCAAATCCCTGCGGTTGGTGTAAAGCGGCTCGCGATGCACCGGCACCGGGTCGGGGAAGGTCCACACAACCGTGCGGGCCTTGGCGTTCCCGAAGGGCGCGCAGCCATGCTCGATCGCGACCCGCTGGATGCCGCCGGACAGGTCGGTCTTCCAGTTGGTGTCCGGACCCGCCACCGCATCGATCGCGGCGCGTTCCTCGTCGGTCAGGTCACCGTCCCAGCCGAGATCCATCAGCATCTGCATCGTGAATTCCGGATAGCCATCCTGAATCTCCGATCCTGCGCTTGCAACCCCTTCGGCCAGCAGGTTCTCGCCGTCCCGCTCGACACCAAAGCGAGCGCGGAAGGTCAGACCACCCTCAGCGACAGGCTTGGACATGTCATAGAGGTTCGGCGTGCCCGGATGGTTCATCTCGGGCGGGCCCCAGCTGGGCCATGGCAGACCGTAGTAATCGCCATCCGCAGGTCCACCCACAGCTTGCAGCGTTGTCCGGTCGAACGTGTGCTGGTTCGCCATGTGCTTCTTGATCCGCTCGGGGCTCTGGCCGGTATAACCCACCGTCCACATGCCGCGATTGATCTCGCGCAGCGTGTCCTCGGGCTCCGGCGTCAACCCGTCCTCTTCCAGCTTGATGTTGCGGAAGATACGGTCATGGAAGCCGAACTTCTGCGACAGCAGCGCGATGATCTCGTGATCGGGCTTGGACTCGAATAGCGGCTCAATCACCTGCTCGCGCCATTGCAGTGACCGGTTCGAGGCGGTGACTGATCCCCGCGTCTCGAACTGGGTCGTGGCAGGCAGCAGATACACTCCGTCCGTCCGGTCATGCAGCACGGCCGAGACGGTCGGGAAGGGGTCGATGACAACCAGCATGTCCAGTTGCTCCATCGCCTTCTTCATTTCGACCATGCGGGTCTGCGAGTTCGGCGCGTGGCCCCACAGCACCATGGCCCGCACCTTGTCGGGGTTGTCCATGTTGTCGGGATCTTCAAGGATGCCGTCGATCCAGCGCGACACCGGGATACCGGTGAGGTTCTGTAGCGACTTCTCCTTGCCATCGGCGCCGGTTGTCTTGGCAAACTGACCGGCCAGCCATTCAGGGTCTTCGCCCCAAACGCGCGCCCAATGGCCCCAGGCCCCTGCCGACAGGCCATAATAGCCGGGCAGCGTGTGGCTGAGCACGCCAAGGTCAGTTGCGCCCTGCACATTATCGTGGCCGCGGAAGATATTGGTGCCGCCACCGCTTGTGCCCATGTTCCCCAGCGCAAGCTGCAGCACGCAATAGGCACGGGTGTTGTTATTCCCATTGGTGTGCTGCGTGCCACCCATACACCAGATCACGGTGCCGGGCCGGTTATTGGCCATGGTCCGCGCCACGCGCTTGAGCTGCGAGCCGGGCGCGCCGGTCACACGTTCGACCTCTTCGGGGGTCCAGCGGGCAACCTCGTCCTTGATCTGATCCATGCCCCAGACACGGGTGCGGATGAACTCTTTGTCCTCCCAGCCATTGTCGAAGATGTGCCACAGAATTCCCCAGACCAGCGCCACATCGGTACCCGGACGGAAGCGCACATATTCGTCCGCATGGGCCGCGGTGCGAGTAAAGCGCGGGTCACACACGATCACCGGCGCGTTGTTCTGCTCCTTCGCGCGCAGCAGGTGCAGCAGCGAGACCGGATGCGCCTCAGCCGGGTTGCCGCCGATGATGAAGATCGCCTTGGAGTTATGGATGTCGTTGTAGCTGTTGGTCATGGCGCCGTAGCCCCATGTGTTCGCAACACCCGCAACGGTGGTCGAGTGGCAGATACGTGCCTGATGGTCCACGTTGTTGGTGCCCCAATAGGCAGCGAACTTGCGGAACAGATAGGCCTGTTCGTTGTTATGCTTGGCCGAGCCCAGCCAGTAAACGCTGTCCGGGCCGCTTTCGTCCCGGATCGTCATCATGCCATCGCCGATCTCGTTGATCGCCTGCTCCCAGCTGATGCGCTTCCACTCACCATCCTCTTTCTTCATCGGGTATTTGAGGCGGCGCTCGCCATGGGCATGCTCGCGGACCGAGGCCCCCTTGGCGCAATGGGCGCCCAGGTTGAACGGGCTGTCCCAACCGGGCTCCTGACCGGTCCAGACCCCGTCCTGCACCTCGGCCACAACCGTACAGCCGACCGAGCAGTGCGTGCATACCGATTTCTTCAAGTCCACTTTGCCTGCTGCCCCAGCGGCAGCGCTGGCCTGGGTGACCGTCCCGCCCGTGGCGGCAATCGCCGACAGGCCCCCGATCACCAGCCCCGAGCCGCGCAGAAACGCGCGCCGATCTACCGAGGCGTTGGCTGCTTCAGACAGGATACTTGTCCGCTGGGGGCGTCGCGCAACCCCGTTGGTCTTTTTCCTAAGCATTGTTTCCTCCCTTGCTTGCGCCCCGTTGAACCGGGTTGCTTGCTTGGTTTTCCCTTTTGGCCTCCAGCAGTCGGGCGTCACGCAACCAGTCGCTGTTGGCCTGCCTCGTCCGGGCTGATTCCCGGGCGCGGCCCTCCTCCTCTGTTGGCGCCCCTAAAAGCGCGCGCTGTCCAAATACGCGCGCGTATGCGCGGTATCCTGCATCGTCTCCTTGCTCAGGTCAGGCTCTGCCGCCTCGGCCTGCGCGCTGGTTGCCACAGCCACCGCTGCCACGGGTGCCGTGGTCGTTGCCAGCTTCAGAAAGTCGCGGCGCGATGCACCGTCTTCTTTCCTGCTCATCGACACGTCTCCTCTCGATGTTATGGCCGGGTTGCCCCGACCCTTTTGACGCTGATCACTCAGCGCCGCTCATCCGGAAGGCTTCCGCCTCCACGGCCATGAAAATCCGACCCACCGTACCCACGGGCGTGTAAAAGACCGAGGTTTTGGCCTCTTCGAGGTCGGTAAAGAAATGCCCCGCCCAAGGGCCGATATGTTTGTTGAAGAACTGCTTCTGCGTCGCCAGCTCCGCAGGTGAGCCAAACCGGCCCACGATCATGGCGGCCATCATCTCCATCAGGCTGGCAATGCTGTCTTCGGGTTCGAACACGGTCTCAGAGCGTTGCATGCCGCGCGCCGACATGTCCTGACGCAACAGCGCCAGCGGTTTCTCGTTCAGAAACCCCGTCAGGTAATAGCTGGCAAAGGGCAAAAGCTCGCCCCGGCCCAACCCGATGAAAAGCTTGTTGAACTCCGATTCAGCCGCCTTGGGCTTGGTCACACGGGCGAGCTTGGCCAGCGTGCCGATGGCCTGTCCCAGCTCGGTGTCGTCTCCGGTCAGACCCGCGGTTTGCGACAGCAACATCTGGTCCGGCGGGCCAGCCAGCAACGCGCCAAGGAAGTTGTATAGGTCGGCGCGGGCGCGATCCATGTCTGCAATCTGAATGTCCTGGGCGGCGTCCATCTTCGGGTCTTCCATCTTTATGCCGTGTCAAAACTGAACCGCATCCGGCGCTGTGGCATCGCGACGGGTTCAGGTTCAGGGTCTGGCAGGGGCTGCGGCTCGGCCTGCGCAACCAGTGGCGCGGGTTCTTCTTCTGCGATCTCTTCGTCTAAGGGGTCTTGGGCCGCGTCCTCTTCGGTCGCATCTTCGTCGGCGTCTTCGACAAAGGCGGTTAACATGCCCTTGCCCACCTGATAGGCGGTCTGCAGGTTTTCGACGACCGTGGCCGCGTCGGTGTAATCCTCACCGTAATCCACCAGCCCATCGAGATTGGCCAGCATCGGGTTCAACCGCCAGAGCCGCCGCAACGCGCGGGTTTTCAGGCGCTGGGGCAGCTCGGCCTTCAGGAAGTCCCGCACCGCGTCGGGGCTGTCCAGAGCCTCCGGCTCGGGCAGGCTTAACTCGGCCAGAATCTCGTCATCCGGGCGCGCCTCAAGCTCAGCGGCCTCGGCTTCGGCCGCGCGGGCCTCGACCGCTTGCGCCTCGGCCGCTACCCCGGCTTGGCGCCGGGACCAGAAATCGCGCTCACCGCTCAATGCACCCGCCTCCGCTGTCGCGCGGGCGAGGCATAGATATCCCCTGTCCCCGCGATCCGTGGATCACCAATGCCGTCCTGTGTCAGGTCGGTACGCTTCTTGTCGCGCTTGCGTTTGACGAACACCTCATCCTGATGAAACTCGGTGACAAAGGCCTGCACCCACGCCATCAGCCCTTCGGGCATCGCCACTTTCTCGACGATCTCTTCGCCACTATCAGTGTAATCCTGCGCCTCATAAGGCGAGGCCGTGACCAGGACCACATCGAGCGGATGGTCGCCACCGCTTTCGCGCATCACCACATAGATCGCGGGCACCTCTGCCGACAAACCGTGCAGATACGCCTCGGTCTCTGCCCCATGCAGATCGAGTGACAGGGTCGCGGCGTGGTACTCAATCGCGTCACCTTCGCGGCGCAGCTCCTGCCAGTCGGCAGGTCCGGCTCCGGGCAAAACGGCAACGGCTTTCCAGCTGTAAGAGGCCCAGCGGGTCACGCCCGGAAGGCGTCGCAATACGACACCCAGCGGCATGGTCTGGTGCTGGTTGGGGTTTCGGATCACCCGGGTTCCTCCTCTGAAGCTATCAAACTGCCAAATCCTGTGCCCGAGAAGGCTCTTCTGCCCGATAGACCAGCCCTGGGTCGGGTTCTGGCAATTTGGCCAGCCTGTCCGAAGACGGCGGGCGATAAGGGACGATATGTCTAATATGAGTGTTTACGTCAGGAATAGTGCCCGGCCTGAAATTGCGAATCGCTTGCCTGATTCGGGGTGCACTGCGGCCTTGGCTTGGCACCGAAAATGGTTTGTGAAGCGCTACGATCCTGACTAGGCTTACGCCAAGAAACGATCAAATAAGGGGGCAAAAAGCCACCTGACATGGGGGAGGCAACCGTGCCCAAGTCATTGATAACCTGCGATTGTTTGGGAAGCCAGACCATCGACGCCAAAGGGCTGTCCGAGGCCACCGGCCTTAACGTCGCGCGCCCCTGTTCCGCCCTGTGCACCACACAGTTGGACCGGGCGCAAGCCGCGCTCGAAGGGGGGGATGTCGTTTTTTGCTGCACTCAGGAAGCGCGGGTTTTCGAGGAGTTAGCAGAGGGTCTGGGCCGCCCCGCCCCGCCCAGTCTGGACCTGCGCGACCGCGCCGGGTGGAGCGCGGATGACGCCCCGAAACTGCCCAAAATGTCCGCCCTCATCGCCAATGCGATGCTGCCCGCCGAGCCGGAAAAGACTCTTGATGTGGTCAGCGAGGGACTTTGCCTAATCCTTGGCCCCGCCGAAGTGGCGCTGGAAGCTGCCGAGCAGTTGAAAGATCATCTGGGGGTCACGGTGCTGATTGAAGACGGTGAGCTGCCCGACACCCGCGCCTTTGATGTGGTGGTCGGCAAGTTGCGCCGCGCAACCGGGGCCTTTGGCGGCTTCGAAGTGGTGATCGACGCGCTGCAACAGGTGAACCCCGGCGGGCGCGGGGCGTTCACGCTCAGCGATCCGCGCGACGGGGCGGTGTCGCAATGCGATGTCATCCTCGACCTGCGTGGCGGCACGCCCCTGTTTCCCGCCCCTGAGAAGCGCGATGGCTACCTGCGCGCTGATCCCGGCCATGCGCCCGGTGTGGCTACGGCTATCATGGCGGCGTCGCACCTGACCGGTACGTTTGAAAAGACGATGTATGTCAAGACAACACCCCTGCTCTGCGCTCATTCCCGCGCCGAGCAGACCGGGTGCACCACCTGTCTAGACCTGTGCCCGACCGGGGCCATCACCTCGGCCGGAGAGCATGTGGCGATCGACCCGATGATCTGCGCGGGCTGCGGGGCCTGTTCCGCCGCCTGCCCGTCCGGCGCGATCACCTATGACGCGCCGCCGGTGGACCTGACCATGCGGCGGGTACAGACCATGGCCAAGGCGTATCTCGATGCGGGTGGAACCGCGCCGCGCCTGCTGGTGCATGACGCCCATGGAACGAAAATGGTGCGCCTGTCAGCACGCCACGGGCGTGGCTTGCCCGCTGACGTCATCCCGCTGGAATTGACCGCCATTGGTGCCTTTGGACATGCCGAGGCGGTGGCCGCCCTCGCCGCCGGGTTCGCGTCGGTCACGCTTCTGCCCGGTCCAACCGCCGATATCCCTGCGCTGCAAAGCCAGATCGCGCTGATCACCGCCATCGCAGGCGCGGGCAAAGCCACCCTGCTCGACACACCCGACCCCGACGCAATGAGCGACGCGCTCTACGCGGAGGTCGCCCCTGCGCCGGTTGCCAGCCCGGTTCGCCCCGTGGGCACCCGGCGGCAGATCACCCGGCAGGCGGCGCGCGCCCTGCATCCCGATACCGACCAGATTCCGCTGCCCGAGGACGCGCCTTATGGCGCGGTGCTGGTGGATAAAGATGCCTGCACGCTCTGCCTGTCCTGTGTCTCACTCTGCCCCTCGGGCGCGCTAGGAGACAACTCCGACAAGCCGCAATTGCGCTTTCAGGAGGACGCCTGCCTGCAATGCGGTCTCTGCGCCAATATCTGCCCCGAGGATGCCATCACCTATGAACCGCGCCTCGACCTGACCAATGCAGCCCTGCGTCAGGAAGTCCTCAACGAGGAAGAACCCTTTGCCTGTATCGAGTGCGGCGCGCTGTTCGGGTCCAAATCCGCCATCGACCGGATCAGCGAAAAGCTGAAGGATCACGCGATGTTCTCGGGCGACAAGCTGCGCATGATCCAGATGTGCGACAATTGCCGGGTGAACGCGCAATTCCACGCAACCGACAATCCGTTCGCCGGGGGCGAGCGGCCTCGCGTGCGCACCACCGACGACTATCTTTCAAAGCGGCGCGATCATTGATGTTGCAGAGGTTTTCCCAGATCGGCGGGGTCCAGAATGGCGACATAAGCCAGGATCGCCTCCAACTCGTCCAGCGTCAGTTCGATGGGCGCGATCGGCGACGGGCGATCAACCGGGAAGGGGTCGGTCACCTCGGCGATCTGGGTGAAAGCGGCATGGGGTTTGAGCACGTAAAACCCGGTGAACCGCGCCTGCCAGTCGTCAAACCCACGCATGACAAAGAAACTGGGGGTGGAGCCGATGCCGAAACTGCCCTTGCCCCGCTCAGTCACATGGCAGCGCCCACATTTGGCCCAGGACAGGCCCTGCCCTGCCACGGCATCGCCGGTCATCTCGACCCTGGCCACCGCCGCCTCCTGCACCTTGGGTTCGGTGAAGATCGGCGTGCCCTCGGGCGCAAAACCCTGAATGGTGCGCGCACCCACCTGCGAGGTCAGCCAGTCGGCAAAACGCTGCGCGCCCTTGGTCTCACTGCGCAGTTCCATATGCCAGACCTGTCCAAGCCCCGAAAACAGCGCCCGCCCCTCCGGGCCCAGCAACAGCTCGGCTTGCGCCGGATCATTCACAAGATCGACCTTGATCTGGGTCTTCAGCGAAAAGCGTGGTGCGATGTGGCGGATCAACCCGCTCTCGACCAGCGCGGGCGGAGCATAAAAGGCCACCCGCTTGTCATCGGCCATTGCCAAACCCGGCAACAGGGCCAAGATCAGAACCAGGATACGCATTGGGCCAAACTAGGCGCCCCCATCGCATTCCGTCAACGATAGCGAGGACAAGGACACCGATGAGCGACGTGGCAGAGCTCACTTTCCCTCCGCTGATGTCGGGCGAAGAAGCGCCGGACAGCGCCTTCGACCACGCGATCATGCGCGCAACACTTGGCTGTGACGCCGGTCTTATCGCTTATCATCTGGGTGCGGCAGAGATGGAGGCCGCGCTGGTTTTCGCCCCCGAAGTGCCACTCAGCCGGGCGATGACCATGCTGCCGCTCTGCGGTGTGGGCTTTCAGAACGCGCTCGGCGCGCTGGCACCGCCCGAAGTGGCCGTGCATCTGGACTGGTGGGGCGGCATCCGCGTGAACGGCGCGCGTTGCGGCGGGTTTCGGGCGATGGCATCGGGCACCGATCCCGACGCGGTCCCGGATTGGCTGGTCATCGGCTTCAGCCTGCCCCTGATCCCGGCGAGCGAAGAGACCGGTCAAACGCCCGATGACACCGCGCTCTTTGCCGAAGGCTGCGCCGATGTCGCCCCCCCGGCCCTGCTGGAGGCCTGGGCACGGCACACGCTGAATTGGCTCAACCGGTGGGAGGGCGAAGGCACCGCGCCGGTGCATTCCGAATGGCGCGGTCTGGCCCATGGCATCGGCGAAGACGTGCAAAACCAATCTCTGACCGGGACCTTTCTGGGCGTGGATGAGCTGTTTGGCATGCTGTTGCGCGACGCGGACACAACCCATCTGATCCCGCTCACCACAGTGTTGGAGGACCCCGCATGAAGCTTGCCCGTGCGATCCATTTCGACGAAAGCGACATGAATGTCTTTGCCTCACCAGCCCGAACCGGTGAGTGGTGCATCTCGGGCGGGTTCGAGTTTTCGAACTGGTCCGAAGCGGACCTGACCGGCAAGGCGCGGCAGGCTTTTGCCAATGGCTGGCTTGGGCTGGAAACCGGGGGCCGGGTGACCTTTGTCGCCGTCACCGCGCTGGAACCGGCCGAGTTAGAGCTGCTCATCGATCTTTTGGCGCAGCATTTCGTGACCTATTATGGCGCACCATCCGTCGAGGATGCCCGCCCCGTCGCCGCCGAAGAACTGTCGCTAATGGTCGAGCTGTGCGAGGATCACGACCCCAACACGCTGCTGACCGTGGCGCGCGAGTTGGCCCGGGCAGGCGTGCGCGAGGCCTATCGCACGATCCAGCCGCAGGATGCCGGGCTGGATCAGTTCGCGATCCACGGCGATATCGACGAATAGGCGCTGCCAACCTCTATTGCGCGTTGAACACAAACAGCGTTTCGCCGTCGATCGTGTAGCCATCGATCAGGACTTGCGCACGCGCGGAGCTCAGCCAGTCTTCCAGCTTGGCCGTCAGATTGGCTTTGACATGCGGGTGCCGGGCGGGATCCACGGGCAGGTAGGCATATTGGTTGAACAGCACCGGATCGCCCGCAAAGAGCAGCGCCAGATCGCCCTTGTTGCCAAAGTTCAGCCAGCTTGCCCGGTCGGACAGGATATAAGCGTCAAGGCCGGAAGCCGTGTTCAGAGCGGCCCCCATCCCTGCGCCCACCGCGCGATACCAGGGGCCGAGACCCTCGGCCTCCAGCCCCGCATCCTGCCACAGGGCAAGCTCTTTCTTGTGGGTCCCGCTATCGTCGCCGCGGCTGACAAAAGCAGCCTCGGACGCCGCAATATCGCGCAGGGCATCCGCAGCGCTCTCGGCTTCCACAATACCCGCAGGATCGCCCGACGGGCCAACAAAGACGAAGTCGTTATACATGATCTCGCGCCGATGCGTGCCATAGCCCTCGGCCACAAACGCCTCTTCGGCGACGCGGGAATGCACTAGGATTGCATCCACATCGCCCGCCCGGCCCAGCCGCAGCGCCTGCCCCGTGCCGACCACCAGCATCTGCACCTCAAGGTCCAGATCGCTGGCAATCTCGGGCAGCAGCACATCGGCCAACCCGGAATTGTGAAACGAGGTTGTGACCGCCATGCGCAGCTGATCCGCCGCATGGGCCGTATGTGCGATGAGAACCGCCAGAACCCCGGAAATGAACCCCTTTGTCATTCCACGATATCTCCTTTCAAAAAAGCCCGTGCCTCGGGCGTTTGTGGCCCGTTAAAAAACGCCTCGGCCGGTCCGGTTTCATGTACTTTGCCACCCAGAATGAACACAACCTGATCCGCGATCCGGCGCGCCTGTCCCATGTCATGGGTGGACAGGATCAGGCGGGTTCCCTCGGCTATGGCCTGTAGCAGGATCGCCTCGATCTCGCGCGTCGCGCGGCCATCGAGTGACGCGGTAGGCTCATCAAGAAAGACCAGCGCGGGGTCAGTGATCAACGCGCGCGCAAGGGCGAGCTTTTGTTGCTCGCCGCCCGACAGAACCATAGCGCGGCGCATCAGATGTGGCTCCAATCCGACGCGTTTGGCCCATTTCCTTGCGGCCTCGCGCGCCACACCACGCGCCACACCGCGCAGGCGCAACGGGTAGATCAGGTTGTCTTCCACCGTGCGGCGCAGGACGATAGGGCGTTGGAACACAAAGGCCTGATGATGGCGCGCCTCATCCGTGTCACAGGCCCATCGCACCGTGCCACCGGTCAAGCGCGCGGTGCCATGCATCAGCCGCAATAGCGTCGTCTTGCCCGCACCGTTTGGCCCCATCACCACGCACAGGCCCTGCCCGTCGAGCGTCAGATCCGCAGGCCCAACCAGCCGTTTGCCCCGGCGCGAGGTCTCGGCCGCCTCAAGGACCAGCGGGAATAGCTCGACTACCATCGGCTGTCCCTTTCCGTCTGGCCAATCCAGTGGATCAACAGGTTCACCCCAAGCGCCAGCGCGATCAGGATGAACCCCAGCGCCAGCGCCAGCGCGAACTGCCCCTTGCCGGTCTCAAGCGCGATGGCCGTGGTCAGGACGCGTGTGGCATGGTCGATATTGCCGCCCACGATCATGATCGCGCCAACCTCTCCGATCCCGCGCCCGAAGCCAGCCAGCGCCGCCGTCAGCAGCGCGCGCCTTGCATCCCAGATCAGCGTCCGCATCTTCTGCACCTGCGTCACATTCATCGAGATCAGCAGGTCGTGATATTCCGCCCAAAGCTCGCGTAGCGACTGATGCGCGATCGAGGCGATCAACGGCACGATGATGATCACCTGCGCCACGATCATGGCGGTGGGCGTGAACAGCAGCCCCAGCGCCCCAAACGGACCCGAACGGGACAGAAAAATATAGACGATCAATCCAACAACCACCGGCGGCAGGCCCATAAGCGCGTTCAGCACCGCAATCGTGGCACGACGCATCCGAAAACGGCGCACCGCCAATAGCGCGGCCAGAGGTAGGGCGATCGCGCTGGCAATCACCAACGCGGTCAGGGTGACGCGCAGTGACCGCAGCGCGATCTCTGTCAGTTCTGGATTAAGTGTGACGACCAGCCAAAAGGCGTGGCGCAGCCCCTCCCACAGATCGACTATGGTCAATCCTCCGCGTTCTCGTTGTACTCAGGTTGTACGGTTTTTCGGAGGGGATGCCAGCCCTGTTGTCGCAACGGGGCTGGGCTATGCCAGCCTGTCTCGGATGCCGCTTCAGCAGGCCATTTCCCGGGTCAAATTGTCCTTGGCGATTTCCGGACCCTTTACAGCTTTTGCGCAAAACAATCCGCTTTGATAGCGTGAGCGCATGACCTCTGTCCGTTTCCGTCTGCTGATCCTGGCCCTCGCGCCCATGGTGCTGCTGATGCCGCTTCTGCTGTTTCTGGGCATGACGCGGTGGACGGCGGATTATGACGAGGTGCTGATTGCCAATGTCGAAAGCGATCTGAGAATTGCCGAGCAATATCTGTCACGGCTGATGGTTGAGACCGGTGATGAACTGCAGGCCGTTGCCGGTTCGGTGGAATTTGCACGAACCCCCCGGCCGGGCTTTGAGGCGTTCTTTGAAAAGAAGCGCGCGCAGCTTGAATTGGACTTTCTCTATTACCTACCGCGCGGCAAGGCCACCGGCACTTGGCCCGTCATCGAAAGCGCAGCACAGGGTCAGGGGCGGACCGAGATCGACATCTTCACTGGTGCGGCACTCAGTGCGATTGCTCCCGACCTTGCCAGTCGCGCCCGCCTGCCACTGATCGAGACAGAGGCCGCCGTGCCCACCGACCGCGAAGTCGAAGATCGCGGCATGGTCATTCACTCCGCCACCCCAGTCCGCCTGCCCGGGCGCGATGGCGTGCTGGTGGGGGGCATCCTGCTGAACCGCAACCTCGGCTTTATCGATACGATCAACGCGCTGGTCTATCAGGACGCGGTGGCGGGCGGGTCGCGACAAGGCACGGCCACCCTGTTTCTGGAAGATGTCCGCGTGTCGACCAATGTGCGCCTTTTCGAGGATGTGCGCGCCCTTGGCACCCGTGTGTCGGCAGCGGTCCGCGGGCAGGTGCTGGGCGAGGGGCAGACATGGCTCGACCGCGCATTTGTGGTCAATGACTGGTATATCTCGGGCTATCTGCCTCTGAGAGACAGTTTTGGGGACTATGTCGGCATGCTTTATGTCGGCGTTCTGGAACAGCCCTTCACCACCGCAAAGCGCAACGCCTTCCTTGCCATTCTCGCGGCGTTCGTGGCGGTGCTGCTGTTGTCGGCACCGGTATTCCTGCGGCTTGCCAAGGGCATCTTCGCCCCGCTCGAACGCATGATCCGCACCATGGTTCAGGTGCAGCGCGGCAACCTGTCGGCGCGTAACGGACAGGTCGGCGCCAGCGGCGAGATCGAAGAAGTGGCCGGTCACCTTGACGATCTGCTGGACCAGATTCAGGAACGCGACCAGCGATTGAGATCCTGGAACGAGCAGTTGAACGAGCGCGTCGACAAGCGCACGGCAGAGCTGCAACGCGCCAATGAAAAGCTCGAAGAGACGTTTCGCCAGTTGGTGATGAGCGAAAAGCTGGCCTCGATCGGAGAAATCACCGCCGGTGTCGCCCATGAGATCAACAACCCTGTCGCGGTCATTCAGGGCAACATGGACGTCATCCGCGAGAGCCTGGGAGATAGCAGCGAAACGATCCGGACCGAGCTTGGCCTGGTCGACCGGCAAATCGCGCGGATTCAGACCATCGTGGGTAAGCTGCTGCAATTCGCCCGACCCGGTGAGTTTGCCGATCTTGAACAGACGGTGCCGGTCAGCCCGGTGATCACCGACTGCCTGGTGCTGGTCAATCACGTCATTTCGCACGGCGATATCCGGGTCGAGACCCATCTGGACGCCGAGGTCGCGGTCCGCATCGATCCCGGTGAATTGCAACAGGTGCTGATCAATCTGATCATGAACGCGGTTCAGGCTATGGAAGAGCGCGGCGTGTTGACCCTGACATCGGCGGATGCCCAACGGGACGGGGTTGCCGGGGTGCGCATCACGGTGTCGGATACCGGGCCGGGCATCGCGCCAGAAGATGTCGATGACGTCTTTGCCCCCTTCTACACCACCAAACAGGCCGAGGGCACCGGTCTGGGCCTGTCGATTTCACAAACCCTGATTCAGCGGGCCGGAGGGTTGATCACGGCCCAAAACCAACCGGGCGGCGGTGCCCGGTTCGACGTCTGGCTACCAGCCGCGTCCATAAAACCAACCCCGCTACGACAAGCGGTTTAGGTGGTCGATCCCCTGGCTTGACGCTGCAAACCGCTCCCTGAAACCGACGGGGGCCCTGTGAGGCAAGCCCGTCATGACCACGGCACGTGCTGAGCCCTCATGTCACTTGAGAGACAGAACGGCTATGACAGCATCATCTGGCTTCTGGCAAAAATGTGATCGACAAAAAGGCGCACCTTCGGGTCTTGCAGCTTCTTGTGCGGATAGATGCATCCGAAAATCGTTGGTTGTGGCGGGGTGTCCGGCAGGACCTCGACCAGTCGCCCGCTCGACAGATGCTCGGCGACATCGAACCGTGGCTTGTTGACGATGCCGCGACCGGCAACGGCCCAATCGGTCAGGACATCGCCATCATCGGCGTCAAACCTGCCACGCACCTCAAGCTTGACCGGGCCGGTCGGCGCGATCAGCGTCCAGAAATATTCCGGCGAGCGCGGGTATCGCAGCAGCAGGCAGTTGTGATTGAGGTGCAGTAGATCCTCTGGCGTCTCAGGCGTGCCGAAGTCCGCAAGATAGGTTGGGGACGCGCAGAGAACCCGCTCGCAATCGGCGATCTTGCGCAGCTTCATGTTCGAATCCTGCGGCTGCCCGACAAAAAACGCCACATCCAGACCATCCGCCAGCATGTCGACCTTGCGGTCGGACAGCCGCATTCTCACCTCGGTTTCCGGGTAGGCATCAACAAAATCCGGTACAAGCGGCGCAACTATCCTGCGGCCCACGCCCAACGGGGCCGTGACGCGGATGGCGCCTCTGGGCCTGTCCGAGAAATTGGCAACTTTCGCCTCTGCCGTCTCCAACGCCAGCAGCACGCTCTTTGCCTCGTCATAGAAAACCGTACCAACCTCGGTGGGCGTGATCGACCGCGTGGTTCGGTTAAACAGCCGCACGCCAAGGCGTTTTTCCAACTCCTTGATACGTTTGCTGGCCACTGCGGGCGTAAGCCTGAGGTCACGCCCGCCAGAGGTGATGCTGCCAAGCTCAACCACTCTGACAAAGACACGCAGGCTTTCTACATAGGACATTCTTGATCACGCCTTGTGCAAACTCAGCGCAGGCAGGTTGCCCTGTTCCGCGCTGACTTTCAACAAAGTGTTGAAAGTATTTGCCGTTTGCAGCGGTTTTTTACCGTAATGGGTCGTTCTAGAGTGCCTTGGACGTGACGTTTTGCAACCAGGCAGCGGGAAACGACGAAGATGGCGCATCGCAGTGAGATACGATTTGTACTGAACGGTCGGGATGTTTCGGTCAGCGATGTCGGCGCAAGCCAGACGCTGCTCGACTATCTGCGGCTGGAGCGCCGCCTGACCGGCACCAAGGAGGGCTGTGCCGAGGGCGATTGTGGTGCCTGCACCGTTCTCGTTGGACGGCTGAGCGACGCTGGCCTGACCTACGCCCCCGTCAATGCCTGCATCCGGTTTCTGGCCTCTATCGATGGCTGCCATGTGGTGACAGTCGAATATCTGTCAGGGCCTGACGGGCGGTTGCACCCGGTTCAGCAAGCCATGATCGATCACCATGGCAGCCAGTGCGGATTTTGCACGCCGGGCTTTGTCATGTCGCTTTATGCGCTCTGGATGGAGACCGCCGAACCCTCCGAGGCGCAGGTTGAAACCGCGCTGCAGGGCAATCTGTGCCGCTGCACCGGGTATGAGCCGATCATCCGCGCCGCTGTCGCCGTCAACCGCTATGGATCGCCAGCCGCTGATCATCTGAATAAGGAGCGTGACGCCATCACAGCCCGCCTGCAAGCGCTGCAGGACGGTAAGCGAGTTGTGTCGGGCCCTGAGAACAACCTCAGCATTCTGCCCTCGGACGTGGATGACTTCGCCGATTGCCTTCTCAACTATCCCGAGGCGACGATTGTCGCGGGGGCCACGGATGTCGGCCTCTGGGTAACCAAATTCCTGCGCAATATCGGCCCGGCGATCTTCATCGGTCACTTGAACGACCTGAAGAACGTCGAACGCCAAGGCAACGACCTGTTGATCGGTGCCGGGGCAAGCTATACCGACTGTCAGGACGCGCTGTCCCGGCATCTGCCGCATCTTTCAACCTATTGGGACCGCATTGCCGGATGGCAGGTGCGCAATATGGGCACCGTGGGCGGCAATATCGCAAACGGTTCGCCAATTGGGGACACCCCGCCAGTCCTGATCGCACTGGGAGCTGAGATCACCCTGCGGCGGGGGTCCGAGCGCCGGACTCTGCCGCTGGAGGCGTTCTTTGTCGGTTACGGCAAACAGGACCGGCAATCCGGAGAATTCGTCCAAACCATCCGCATTCCGCTTCCCGAGCCGAACCAGCACAACGCGGCCTACAAGATCTCAAAACGGCGAGACGAGGACATCTCCTCCGTCGCGGTGGGGATCAACGTGAGCGTCACCGATGGCATTATCACCACCTGCCGCATCGCCTTTGGCGGCATGGCCGCCACCCCAAAACGCGCCGCTGCAACCGAGCGGGCCCTAATCGGCCAGATCTGGTCAGAAGCCGCATTTGATAGGGCCGCCGCTACGCTTTCACAGGATTTCACACCGCTCAGCGATTGGCGGGCCTCGTCCGACTACCGGATGCTGTCTGCCCAGAACCTGCTGCGCCGGTTCTTCCTTGAACATGACGCCGCAACCACAACCCCCATTCAACTGGCCTCGGCCTGAAAGAAGGAGACGATCAGATGAAAGACAACGTTTCCGTCCAGGGTACCGCCCATAGTGATCGCATTCACGACAGCGCCATCAAGCACGTCACAGGCCGTGCGGATTACACCGATGATATCGCGCTGCCCGCAGGCGCGCTGCATGCGTATTTGGGCGTTTCGGATGTGGCCCATGCCACGCTGAAGGGCATCGACCTGGCCGCAGTTCGGGCCGCACCCGGTGTGGTCGGCGTATTGACGGCAGAGGACGTCCCAGGCGTGAACGATATCAGCCCCACTGGGCTGAACGACGAGCCGGTCTTTCCCACCGACAATATCCAGTTTCACGGCCAGCCGCTGTTTGCGGTCATCGCCGAGACCCGCGATGCAGCCCGGCGCGCGGCGGAGCTGGCAAAGGTTGACTGTGACGTGCTGCCCCATGCGCTCGACCCGATTGCCGCGCAGGATGCCGGGTGTCCTTATGTGACCAAACCGCTCAAGCTTGAACGCGGTGACATTGCGCCCGCCTTCAAGACCGCGCCGCACCGCATCAAAGGCCGGATGAATGTGGGCGGCCAGGATCACATGTATCTCGAAGGCCATATCGCCTTTGCCATCCCGGGCGAAGACGATGAGGTTGTTGTGCAATGCTCGACCCAGCACCCCTCCGAGGCGCAGCATATGGTGGCGCATGTTCTGGGCGTACCCTCAAATGCCGTGGTGGTGAATGTGCGGCGCATGGGCGGGGGGTTCGGCGGCAAGGAAAGCCAGATGAACCTGTTCTGCGCCGTCGCCGCGATTGCCGCCAAGAAGTGGAACCGTGCGGTCAAAATCCGCCCCGACCGCGATCAGGACATGACCGCAACCGGCAAGCGGCATGATTTTGTGATCGACTATGACGTGGCCTTTGACGATGCCGGACGGATCGAGGCGGTGGATGGCAGCTTTGCCGCCCGTTGCGGGTTTTCGGCCGATCTGTCCGGACCGGTGACCGACCGCGCGCTGTTTCATGCCGACAACGCCTATTTCTACCCCAATGTGCGCCTGACCAGCCATCCGATGAAGACCAACACGGTGTCGAACACGGCTTTCCGTGGCTTTGGTGGTCCGCAGGGCGTGATCGCGGCGGAACGCATCATCGAAGAGATCGCCTATGCCACCGGTCAGGACCCGCTGGATGTGCGCAAGGCCAATTTCTATGGCGGCGAGGGTCGCGATCTGACGCCGTATCACCAGACGGTTGAGGACAACATTTTGGACCGATTGGTGTCTGAGCTGGAAGACAGTGCGGACTATCGCAAGCGGCGGCAGGATATCATCGCCTTCAACGCCAACTCACCGGTTCTGAAAAAGGGCATCGCGCTGACGCCGGTGAAATTCGGCATCTCCTTCACCGCCACTTGGTACAATCAGGCCGGTGCGCTGGTGCATGTCTATAATGACGGCTCGATCCACCTCAATCACGGCGGCACCGAGATGGGGCAAGGCTTGAATACCAAGGTCGCCCAGATTGTCGCAGAAGCATTCCAGGTGGATATCGATCGGATCAAGATCACCAAAACCACAACCGAGAAGGTGCCAAACACCTCCGCCACGGCGGCTTCCAGCGGGACCGACCTGAATGGGATGGCCGCACTGGATGCGGTCAAACAGATTCAGGCGCGTCTGGTCGATTTTGCAGTCAAAAAATGGGAGGTCGCCCCCGAAGAAGTGCTGTTCCGCGCCAATGAGGTTCATGTGGGCGCGGAGACCATCCCCTTCGATACCTTCATCAAACAGGCCTATCTGGCGCGGATACAGCTCTCTGCTGCGGGCTTCTACAAGACCCCGAAAATCCACTGGGACCGGGACAAGGGACAAGGACGTCCGTTCTACTATTATTCCTATGGCGCGGCCTGTTCCGAAGTGACCATCGACACGCTGACCGGCGAATACCGGGTTGAACGTACCGACCTCTTGCACGATGTCGGGCGCTCACTGAACCCGGCCCTGGACAAGGGTCAGGTCGAAGGGGCGTTTGTTCAGGGGATGGGCTGGCTCACCACCGAGGAACTGTGGTGGGACGACGCAGGCCGCCTGCGGACCCACGCGCCCTCGACCTACAAGATCCCCTTGGCGTCGGACCGGCCGCGGGTCTTCAACGTGAATCTCGCCGATTGGTCGGAAAACCGCGAGTTGACGATCAAGCGCTCCAAAGCCGTGGGCGAGCCCCCCTTCATGCTGGGCATCTCGGTGTTCGAGGCGCTGTCGATGGCAGTTGCTTCGCTCGCCGACTACAAAACCTGCCCGCGCCTGGACGCGCCCGCCACGCCTGAACGCGTGTTGATGGCTGTCAACCGGCTCAGAGACGGGGGATAGGATATGGCCCGCTCTTCGAAATCCTTGTCGGCCTTTCTGCAGGTCCAAGGCCCGGTGATCCGCATCTCGCTGACGCGGGTGCGGGGCTCGTCGCCGCGCAACGAAGGCACCGAGATGTTTGTTGCGGCGCAGGGGCTGTGGGGCACCATTGGGGGCGGGCAGCTGGAGCATCTCGCCATCGAACAGGCCCGCGACATGCTGCATGCGGGCATCCTGAACAAAGACATGGACGTGCCGTTGGGTCCAGAGATCGGGCAATGCTGCGGCGGGCGGGTGGAACTCTCGCTGTCGCGCATGCGCCCGTCGGACAAGCGCGCCGCTAAGTCGCGTGCGCAAAGCTCCGACGCGGCCCTGCCTCACATCTATGTCATGGGCGGCGGCCATGTCGGGCGGGCGCTGGCGGACCTGTTCCAGCATCTGCCGGTGCGCTGCATTGTCATCGACACGCGCGCACAGGAAATCGAGCTGTGCCAGGCCGATGTAGAATGCCGCGTCAGCGCCATCCCCGAGGTCGACATCATGACCGCCCCAAAGGACAGCGCTTTCATCGTCCTGACCCATGATCACGGTCTCGATTTCCTGCTGGCCTCGGCGGCGCTGGAGCGTGGCGACGCGCGCTACGTGGGCATGATCGGATCGGCCACCAAACGGACCAAGTTCCGCAACTGGGCGCACAAGCATTGCGACGGCCAGACAATCGAGCATCTGAACTGCCCCATCGGGGCGAGCGGCAGCCGCGACAAGCGGCCCAGCGTCATTGCCTCCTTCGTGGTGGCCGAAGTGATGGCTGAATTGACCTCTGAAACTGCCGCAACCGCCCCTTACGGGGCACTCGACGCATGTGCATCGGGACATCACCAAGGCCAGCAAGGGATTTCGGGCTGAATTCGCCGGAACGAGGGCTGGTTCCATCAGAGGAGGAGACCGTCATGGACGGGAGGACCTACGACTACAAGCTGTTCACACGCAGCGATTTCAGCGCCTTCTGGGCGCTGTTCACCGATAACCTTGTCAATCTGCTGATCCTGTCCGGGGTCTGTCAGTTCGTATTTCAGATGCCCGCCGAGATCGTATTCGGCCGCATCGTTCCCGGTGCCGCCATCGCAATTCTGGCCGGTGTCGCCGTTTATACCTACATGGCCAAATGGGCCGCAAAAGCGCAGGGCAAGGATGTAACCGCCCTGCCCTATGGCATCTCGACGCCGGTAATGTTCGTCTATCTCTTCGGGGTGATCGGGCCGATCTACTGGGCCACACAAGACCCGCTGCTGGCCTGGCAAGTCGGCATCGGTGCAGGCTTCATGGGCGGCATTGTGGCGGCTCTCGGGGCCGTCGTCGGCCCGTTCCTCAAGCGTATCACGCCGCGGGCGGGGATGCTGGGTACGCTCTGCGGTATCGCGCTGGTCTTCATCGGGTCGGTGCCGCTTGCGGAGATCTTCGAGCATCCGATCATCGGCTTCACGTCATTGCTCTTCATCCTGTGGGGGCTGATCGGACGGTTCCGTCTGCCGGGCAACATCCCTGCCGGTCTGGTCGCAATCGGCGCAGGTACGATCATCGCGCTCGTGTTGGGAGAGGCCAAACTCGACGTCAGCGGCATCGGGTTCTATCCCCCAATTCCCTATTTTGGCGATCTGATTGTCGGGGTGCAGTATCTCTTTACCAATCCCGAGCTGTTCCTCGTCCTGATCCCGGTGCAGATCTACAACTTCATCGAGACCATGAACAACGTGGAATCCGCCGAAGCGGCGGGCGATCACTATCCGGTTGGTCTGTGCCAGGTCACCGATGGTGCGGGCACCATGATCGGCGCTCTGTTCGGCTCGCCCTTCCCCACCACGGTCTATATCGGGCACCCGGCCTATAAGCGTCTGGATGCACATGCGGGCTATATCGTCGGGGTTGCTCTCGTGATCGCCGCAGCGGCCTTCCTTGGGTTCCTGTCCTTCCTGGCGGGTCTCATTCCGATTGCTGCCGCCGCGCCGGTGCTGGTCTTTGTCTCGGTCAGCCTGATCACCAACACCGCCTGGGCGGTAAAGCCACTGCATATGGCAGCCGTGTCCTTTGCCATCCTACCGCATATCTCAGCGTTCCTGATGGTCAAATGGGGGTCGTTGATGAATGCCCTGCGCAGTTCCGGCGTCGAAGGTCTGCCCGCGCTTGGCGATGAAGGACTGACCGCAGCGTTGCTGATGGAAGGCGCGCATTACGAGGGCCATCTGGCGCTGAGCCAGGGCGCCATTCTGACCGGCCTGATCTGGGGCGCGATCGTGGCGGACGTGATCGACGGACGGTTCCGCATGGCGGGTAGCTTTGCCATCGCGGCGGCAGTGATGTCCTCTATCGGGGTGATCCATTCTTTCACGCTGCAGGCCCCGCAACTGGACGGGATCACCATCGGCTATCTGATCATCGGCGCGTTCCTGTATCTCTACCCGATGCTCGTGCCGAAGGAAGATCTGGAACATCGGGTCATCGTCCCTGATGAGCCTGACATGATCGACGACGACACGCCTGCGCAACAGGCCTAAGCGCAGATCGGGGCGGCGCAGCAGCCGCCCCGAACCTTCCCCGTGATGCAAAGAGACCAATCATGACCCAGACATTGCTGCGTGGACGCGTACTGACATTTCACGCCGAGCCACAAAATGGCGAAGACAGCGACGCCTACAGCTATATCGAGGACGGGGCCGTGCTGGTCCGTGACGGTGTGATCCGCAAAACCGGTAGCTTCGGCGACGTGACGGCCATCGCTCCAGATGCGCAGATCATCGACCACCAGCCGCACCTGCTGATGGCGGGCTTCATCGACACCCACCTCCATTTTCCGCAGGTGCAGGTAATCGCATCCTGGGGATCGCAGCTGCTGGATTGGCTTAACAACTACACCTTTCCCGAAGAAACACGCTTCGCTGATCCCGATCATAGCGCGCTTATGGCCGAGAAATTCTTCGACCAATTGATCGCCCATGGCACCACGACGGCTGTGGCCTTTTGTTCCGTCCACAAAGCCTCGGTCAGCGCCTTTTTTCACGAGGCCACAAGGCGGCAATTGCGAATGCTGGGCGGCAAGGTGATGATGGACCGCAACGCGCCCGCCGGCCTTCTGGACACCCCGCAAACGGGCTATGATGACAGCAAGGAGTTGATCGCCACATGGCATAGCAAAGGACGGTCGAGCTACGTTATCACGCCACGCTTTGCGATCACCTCGACGCCCGAACAGATGGAGATGGCGCAGGCTCTGGTGCAGGAACACAGCGACTGCCACGTACAAACCCACCTGTCGGAAAACCGCGACGAGATCGCCTATACGCTGGAGCTTTATCCGCAGGCCCGCGACTATCTGGATGTGTATCAATCCTACGGGCTGCTCGGTGCGAAGACCTTACTCGGGCACTCCATCCACCTGGAACCGCGCGAGATCGACGCGCTGGCCGAGACCGGCGCACATCCGGTCTTTTGCCCGACCTCGAACCTGTTTCTGGGCAGCGGGCTTTTTGACAATGCCGGTCTGCGCGCACGCGGCATCAGCAACGGGATCGCGACCGATGTCGGCGCGGGAACAAGCTATTCCATGCTGCAGACCCTCAACGAGGGCTACAAGGTATTGCAAATGCAGGGCCAGTCGCTGCACCCGCTGCAGGCCTTCCACTGGGTCACGCGTGGCAATGCCTGCGTCCTTGGAATGGAGGACAAGATCGGCACGCTCGATCCCGGCACCGAGGCCGATATCGTTGTCCTTAACGCACGCAGCACGGAGGCGATGGCCCTGCGCATGGACCGCGCCGAGACCTTGTCCGAAGAATTGTTCATCCTGCAGATGATGGGCGATGACCGGGCCATCAAAGAGGTCTATGTCAGCGGCAAGCCAAGCAAGAACGCCCCCGCCGTACGCGCACCTCGCGCCCGGGTCCCGGAATATTCGTGACCCGCGCTACCTTGCGAATTTTCAAGCAGCACGCCGGGATTATCAAGCGAATGCGAAAGGTGCTGTAACACTGACGCGGGTGGCCAGCCGGTACCTGGCCCAACATATTTGACCTAAACTGCAGAAAAGACAGGAGCCTTGATGTCAACGAATTACTATGCCCCGACAGGCGGGCATCCCGGTCAAGAGCAGCTCCTGACGGATCGGGCAGTCTTCACCGATGCCTATGCCGTCATTCCAAAGGGAACGATGCGCGACATCGTGACCAGCTTTCTTCCATTCTGGGATGACACCCGGCTTTGGGTGATTGCCCGCCCAATGAGCGGTTTTGCCGAAACGTTCTCGCAATACATCATGGAGGTCGCGCCCGGCGGCGGCTCTAATCATCCGGAAACCGATCCGGGTGCTGAGGGGGTCCTGTTTGTCGTCGAGGGAACAGCATCCCTGAAGGTGGACGGGGCCGAACATCATCTGACCGAAGGTGGCTATGCATATCTGCCACCATCATCCAACTGGACCCTGCGCAATGCCTCGGACGAGATGCTTCGTTTCCATTGGATTCGCAAAGCCTATGAGGCGGTGCCGGGTCTGGCCGCCCCCGACGTGATCATCGCCAACGAGCAGGACATCGCGCCGACGGTCATGCCCGACACGGACGGCAAGTGGGCGACCACGCGCTTCGTCGACCCAAGTGACCTGCGCCACGACATGCATGTCACCATCGTCACCTTCGAACCCGGAGCGGTCATTCCCTTCCTCGAAACCCATGTGATGGAGCATGGGCTTTATGTGCTGGAGGGCAAGGCCGTCTACCGTCTGAACAATGACTGGGTCGAGGTCGAAGCAGGCGATTACATGTGGCTGCGCGCCTTCTGCCCGCAGGCCTGTTATGCAGGCGGTCCGGGCAAATTCCGCTATCTGCTCTACAAAGACGTCAACCGCCACATGGCGCTGCGCCCGCTGGCGGGCATGGCCAAAACAAACGCGCCTCTCAGGTCCGCCGCCGAGTAGCCTGCCCCCCGATGGCGAGCGAGAGCGCCTGAGCCGCCTCCACCACAGAGCGGCTCAGGCGCTCGATGTCATCCGGGGCGACGCGGCTGGTCGGGCCGGACACGGAAATCCCGGCAACGGCCTCGCCATTCACGTCAAAAACCGGTGCCGCGATGCAGCGCATGCCGAGGTTTTTTTCCTCACCGTCAATGGCAAACCCGGCCCGACGTACCTCTGCGAGATTGTCGCGCAGGGCGGCGAGGTCGGTGATGGTAAACTCGGTGAACGCCTCAAACGGCTTTCCCTGCAGGGCTCGGGTCAACCGCGCCTCACCCATCTCGGCCAGCAAGGCCTTGCCGATGCCAGAGGCATGCATCGGTGAGAGGGTACCGGGCGGAAAGAAAGCCCTGATATTCGCATAGGTCTCGACCTGGCTCAGAAACAGCACAGAGCCTTCTTTTTCGATCCCCAGATTGGCTGTTTCCCCGGTCTCTTCCATCAGCTTGCGCAACAAGGGGCGGGCACATTCCACGAGGCTCGTGCGCCTGAGAAACCGCGCCCCGATGACAAAAGCCTGCGGCCCGATATGCCAGACCTGTTCGACCGGATCGAATTCGACCAACCCCCTGCCCTCCAGCGTCACAAGCACCCGGTAGACCGTCGCCGGAGATTGCCCCATTTCGGCGGAAATCACCGTCAGCGCCTTGCCCTGCGCCTCGCTGAGAAACTCGAAAACCTCCATCGCGCGATCCAGGGACTTGATCGTGTTCTGCGCGGTCTTGTCCTCCCAGCCACGCGGCCGTCCGCGTGCCCGACGGGGACTGGTTTCGTCATTGTTTTGAGATTTCATATAAAGCCTCAGATTTTTGCGAAAGGTATTTTCACATTATGAAAAATGTAAAGGTCTGACAACAATGAAGTAATCTTTCTCATTGGAAAATGAAAAACGATTTCAAAAAAATATCACCCAGTTCGGGGCCGCGCTAGAAACGAGGTAACGATCTAAGGAGATGGATATGAGCTTTCAAAACCCTGTTTTCATTCCGGGGCCGACCAACATCCCGGAAGCTCTGCGCAAAGCCTGCGATATGCCGACCATAGACCACCGGTCACCGCTGTTCGGGCAGATCCTGCACCCGGCCCGGGAGGGGGTGCGCAGGGTGCTCAAAAGCGGATCGGCCGAGATTTTCATCTTTCCCTCCACCGGGACAGGTGGCTGGGAAACGGCGCTGACCAATTGCCTTAGCGCAGGTGACACGGTTCTGGCCGCGCGCAACGGCATGTTCTCGCATCGCTGGATTGATATGTGCCAGCGCCATTCTCTGGACGTACGGATCGTTGAAACGCCTTGGGGCGACGGTCTGCCTGCCGACCGCTACGAAGAAATCCTCACTGCCGATACGCAGCACCAGATCAAGGCCGTGCTTGCGACCCACAATGAAACGGCCACCGGCGTGAAATCGGACATCGCCGCGGTGCGCCGCTCCCTGGATGCGGCGGGCCACCCTGCCTTGCTGTTTGTCGATGGCGTGTCCTCGATCGGCTCGATGGATTTCCGGTTTGACGAATGGGGCGTCGATGTCGCGGTGACCGGCTCGCAAAAGGGCTTCATGCTGCCCGCCGGGCTTGCCATTGTCGGGTTCAGCGACAAGGCGATGGCGGCAACCAAGACCGGCACCCTGCCCCGGACCTTCTTTGACGTGCATGACATGGCCAAGGGCTATGCCAACAACGCCTACCCCTACACGCCCGCCGTGGGCCTGCTGAACGGTCTCAACGAGGCCTGCGCGATGCTGTTGAGCGAAGGGCTGGACAACGTCTTCGCGCGTCACCACCGCATCGCCAGCGGCGTGCGCAAGGCGGTGGCGGCCTGGGGGATGGACCTCTGTGCCAACAGTCCCGACGTCTATTCTGACACGGTCAGCGCCATTCGCACGCCCGACGGGTTCAACGCCACCGATATCGTGACCCATGCGGCTGAAACCTATGGCGTCGCCTTCGGCGTCGGGTTGGGAGAAGTTGCCGGTAAGGTGTTCCGCATCGGCCACCTGGGCAGTCTGACCGACGTGATGACCCTGAGTGGTATCGCCACGGCTGAGATGTGCATGGCTGATCTTGGCCTCGACATCACGCTCGGCTCAGGGGTCGCGGCGGCGCAGGAGTATTACCGGGGACACCCGTCGCTCGCGCACAAGGATGCCGCGTGATGAAGGACAGCGCGATGTATATTCCAACCTACGATGACATGTTGGCCGCCCATGAACGGATCAGCCCTTTCATCCACCGCACACCGGTTCTGACCTCGTCTTATCTGAACGACTTGACCGGCGCGCAGCTGTTCTTCAAATGCGAGAACTTCCAGAAAGCGGCCGCGTTCAAGGTGCGCGGTGCCTCGAATGCGGTGTTTGGGCTGGACGAGGACGAGGCCAGGAACGGCGTCTGCACCCATTCCTCGGGCAACCATGCGCTGTCGCTCAGCTACGCGGCGGGTCGCCGTGGCATTCCTTGCAATGTGGTGATGCCGCGCACCGCGCCGCAGGCCAAGAAAGACGCGGTCATCGGCTATGGCGGCACCATCACCGAATGTGAGCCCTCGACCACATCGCGCGAGGCGGTGTTTGCCGAGGTTCAGGCCGCGACCGGGGGCAATTTCGTACATCCCTACAACGATCCGCGCGTGATCGCTGGCCAAGGCACCTGCAGCCGCGAGTTGATGGAACAAACCGGTGGCGTCGATATGGTCGTCGCCCCCATTGGCGGCGGTGGCATGATCTCGGGCACCTGTTTGACCCTGTCGCATATGGCGCCGGAGACCCAAATCATCGCCGCCGAGCCCCAGCAGGCGGATGATGCCTATCGCAGCTTCAAGGCCGGCCACATCATCGCGGATGATGCGCCGGACACAATCGCCGATGGTCTGAAAGTGCCGCTCAAGGATCTGACCTGGCATTTCGTGTCGAACCACGTGAGCGACATTCTGACAGCGAGCGAAGATGAGATCATCGACGCGATGAAGCTCACCTGGAAGCGCATGAAGATCGTGATGGAGGCAAGCTCGGCCGTGCCGTTGGCCACCATCCTCAAGAACAAGAACCGGTTCGCGGGCAAGCGCGTCGGTGTCATCATTACCGGCGGGAATGTCGATCTGGACGCCCTGCCCTGGACCAAATGAAGGGAGCCAACCCAATGAACGCACAGACAAATTTCAATGGCCTCGAAGTGGGCTTTGACGTTCCCGCCCTGCCCGGCATGGACGAGGCCGATATCCAGACGCCCTGCCTTGTGCTGGATCTGGACGCGCTTGAGCGCAACATCAAAAAGATGGGCGATTACGCCAAAGCCCACGGCATGCGCCACCGGGTTCATGGCAAGATGCACAAATCCGTCGACGTCGCGAAGTTGCAGGAGACGCTGGGCGGCTCGGTTGGCGTGTGCTGTCAGAAAGTGTCCGAGGCCGAGGTCTTTGCCCGTGGCGGCATCAAGGATGTTCTGGTTTCCAACCAGGTGACCGATCCGATCAAGATTGACCGTCTGGCGCGGATGCCCAAGTTGGGCGCGCGCGTCTTGTGTTGTGTGGATGATCCAGAAAACGTCGCGGCGCTGTCTGCCGCCGCCGTCAAACATGGCACCCAGATCGAAGCGCTGGTCGAGATCGACTGTGGCGCGGGTCGCTGCGGCGTGACCACCACGCAGCAGGTCGTCGATATCGCCAAACTGCTCGACGCCGCCGAGGGGCTGAAATCTGCCGGTATCCAGGCCTATCAGGGCGCGATGCAGCATATGGATAGCTACGAGGATCGCAAAGCCAAGCTCGACGTGGCCGTGGCGCAGGTCGCCGAGGCGGTCGCCGCTCTCAAGGCGGAAGGCCTGGACTGTGATATCGTCGGCGGTGGCGGCACGGGGTCGTATTATTTCGAGAGCAATTCCGGCGTCTATAACGAGCTTCAATGCGGCTCTTACGCCTTCATGGACGCCGATTACGGGCGCATTCTGGACAAGGACGGCAACCGCATCGACGAGGGCGAGTGGGAAAACGCGCTGTTTATCCTTACCACCGTAATGAGCCACGCCAAGGCCGATAAGGCCATTGTGGATGCGGGTCTGAAGGCGCAGTCACTCGATAGCGGCCTGCCGACCATCTTTGGCCGGGATGATGTCGAATACGTCAAATGTTCCGACGAGCATGGCGTGGTTGCCGACCCGGATGGCGTGCTCAAGGTCAATGACAAGCTCAAGCTGGTGCCGGGCCATTGCGACCCGACATGCAACGTGCACGACTGGTATGTCGGCGTGCGGAACGGGAAGGTCGAAACGCTCTGGCCGGTCTCCGCGCGCGGCAAGGCGTATTGAGCAGCATAGGGGGTCCGGCAGGGTGTTGGATCAAGACGCCCGCGTGCAGTGGCCACCCAAGGTAAGCACGCGGGCGCACGAGGTTTTTCGACAAGGAGCAAACACATGCTGATCGTCCCCGAGCGCGAGATCGCCGATCTCATGACGCGCGAGGCCGCCTTTGAGGCGGTCGAAAAGGTCTTTGCGGCCATGGCCGCCGGAGACGCCTACAACTTCCCTGTGGTCCGTGAGGCGATCGGCCACGAGGACGCGCTCTATGGCTTCAAGGGCGGCTTCGATCAGGCTGGCCTGACCCTTGGGCTGAAGGCCGGTGGGTACTGGCCGCATAACCTTGAGAAGCGCGCGATCATCAATCACCAATCAACCGTTTTCCTGTTCGATCCCGATACGGGCAAGGCCAAGGCCATGGTCGGCGGCAACCTGTTGACCGCCCTGCGCACGGCGGCGGCCTCTTCGGTGTCGATCAAGCATCTGGCCCGCCCGGGTGCCTCGGTCATCGGGATGATCGGGGCCGGGCATCAGGCGGCGTTCCAACTTCGCTCTGCCCTGGAGCAGCGCAATTTCGACAAGGTCATCGGCTGGAATTTCCACCCCGAGATGCTGCCGAATATCGAAAAAGTGGCTGCTGAGGCAGGCCTGCCCTTCGAGGCGGTGCAGCTGGATGGTATGACTGATGCGGATGTTATCATCTCGATCACATCGGCCTTTTCGCCCTCGCTGATGGCCGAGCATGTCTCGCCTGGCACGCATATCGCCTGCATGGGCACCGACACCAAAGGCAAGCAGGAGGTCGAGGCCGCGCTGCTCGCCAAGGCGGCGGTCTTCACCGACGAGGTGGCGCAATCGATTTCCATCGGCGAGGCCCAGCATGCGATTGCCGCCGGGCTGATCACCGAGGCAGATGTTGCCCAGCTAGGCGCGGTGATCAACGGCACTCATGCCGGGCGCAGCTCGGACGATCAGATCACGCTGTTTGACGGCACGGGCGTGGGCTTACAGGATTTGGCGGTTGCCGCCTCAGTGGTCGATCTGGCAGTTGCCAAAGGCATCGCCATCGAGGTCGACTTCTGAACTGAGCGCACTTCTCCCAGACATCCCAAAACGAAGCAAGCGGCGCCTATTTGGCGCCGCTTCTCTTTTCTTGCCGAAGGGTGTGGTGCCAGAGCACCACAAGCGCCTCATTCAGACGTGGCCGTCCTGCGGCAGCGACCCTTTGCTATGTCCCGCCATTCCGCCGGATACCTCCTCGGTTGCTTCATCCGACAATTCCTCAGGCAGCAGCAGGTTCAGCACAATGGCGATCAGGGCCGCGGGCAGCAACCCGCTGGTCATCAGGATGCGCAGCGTGTCCGGCAGGTATTGCACGGCTTTGGGGTCAAGTTGCAGGCCGAGCCCGATGGACAGCGAGATTGCAAAGATCACCATGTTGCGGCGATTCCAGTTCACGTCGGACAGCATCGAAATGCCCGCCGCGACAACCATGCCGAACATGACGATCACACCGCCCCCTAGCACCTCGATCGGGATGGTGCGGATCACAGCGCCCACTTTCGGCACCAACCCGCACAGGATAAGGAACAGCGCGCCAATTGTGACCACGTGACGGCTCATGACACCTGTCATGGCGATCAGGCCCACATTCTGGCTGAAAGACGTGTTGGGGAAGCCGCCGAAGATACCGGCGACCGCAGACCCGACACCGTCGGCATAGGTCGCGCCGGTGATCTCTTCTTCGGTCGCCTCACGCCCCGCGCCACCCTTGGTGATGCCCGAGACATCGCCCACGGTTTCCACCGCCGAGACGAAAGCCATCAGGCAGAAGCCGATGATCGCGGCAAAGCCGAACTCGAACCCGTATTTGAACGGGACCGGGAAGGCGATGGGCGCCGCGCGGCCCCAACTTGTCGCGATGCCTTCCAGAGTGACCATGCCCATCGCCATGGCGTAGAAATATCCCACCACGATGCCGATCACGACAGCAGACACCGCCAGCATGCCCTTTGCGTAGAACTTCAACGCCAGCGTGACAAACACGACGACGAGGGCTGCCGACCAGTTCAGAAGGCTGCCATATTCCGGCTTGTCGATCGCGGGCACGCCCCCTGCGGCGTATTGAATACCCACCTTCACCAGTGCCAGACCGATCATCGTGACCACGAGACCAGTCACAAGCGGTGGCAGCGCAAAGCGGATCTTACCGATGAAGGTTGCGATGAAGGCGTGGAACAGCCCGCCGACCAAAACGCCGCCAAAAAGAACGGGCAAAGCCTCGACCCCCTTGCCTGCTACCAGCGGGATCATGATCGGAATGAAGGCAAAGCTGGTGCCCTGCACGATCGGCAGCCGCGCGCCGACCGGGCCGAAGCCGATGGTCTGCAAGAGCGTGGCAACCCCGGCAAACAGCATCGACATCTGGATCAGATAGGTCATGTCCGGGAAACCTTGCGCGCCCGCATCAGACCCGAACCCAAAACCGGCAGCGCCCGCGATGATGATCGCGGGCGTCACGTTTGACACGAACATGGCCAGAACATGCTGAATGCCCAAGGGTATAGCGCGGTGGAGCGCCGGGGTGTAATTCGGGTCGCGGAGCTGTTCCGGTGTCCCGATTGATGTGTCTGCCATGGGGGTGATCCTCCTGTGAAGATGCTTTGTGCTGGCTCCTTTGCCAACTTCGCTTTTCATCTTTCGACTACGTATTCCGTCTCGAACCAGTGTTCCTCAAGGTTCGCACCGTCTCCGATCCGGTCGATGACCGCAAACAGCCCCGGTTCGGACAACGGCGTCAGAACACCGTGCCAGGTGCCGCGGTAAAAATTGATCGCCTGACCGGGTTGGGTGAGAAAGGCCACCGGATTTTCCGGCACGCCATTGGTGTCGCTGGCCACAACAACCAAAAACGGATCGGCGGACATCGGCACAAAGGCCTGACTGCCCGCCGGGTGACGCTCGACCATCCTCAGGGCCAGAGGCAGGGTTTCCTTCTCCCCTCTGAAGATGCTGATGCCAGCCGCGCCATCCGAGAAATCCAAACGCGCGCAGTCGTGAAACCGGGCGCAGCGGCCTTGGTTTATCAGTTTGTCAGGGTCGCCGCTTGCCTCCATCACATCGCCATAAGGCGCGAAGGCTTCGGCGGTCAGGGGCTCGGCCTTGATATGTCTGGTCATGCGCCGAGCTTCTCCAGCAGCCGCAATTCGGCGATGCGTTCCACCTGTTTGCAGGCCTCGTCGAATTCGGTCGCCCGGTCATGCCCGATCCGGCGCTCAAACGCCTCCATGATCGACGCCTTGGTGTTGTCGCGTACAGCAATGATGAAGGGAAAACCGAATTTCGAGGTATAGGCCTCGTTCAATCGCGTGAAACTAGCACGTTCCTCATCCGTCAGCGCGTCCAGGCCAACAGAAGCCTGCTCGGCCGTGGATTCAGCAGTCAGCCGTTTGGCTTCGGCCAGCTTGCCCGCCAGATCCGGGTGCGCGGTCAGGACGCCAAGGCGCTTGTCCTCGGGTGCGGCGCGGAACACGCGGGCCAGCATCTGATGGACACCGCGCGCGGTGTCATGCGTGGGGCCCAGTTCAAGATCATGCGCGCCTTCGGCGATCCAGGGGCTGTGTTCAAAAATACCGCCGAACTCGGCCACAAAGCTGTCGCGGTCCATTTCGGAGGGGCGAGGGTTTTGCATCGGGGGGTTCTCCTGTGCCCAGTGCTGCGCGATCTGCAGCCGCGTCGCGAACCAGACGTCTTCGTGGGATTTGAAATACTCGATCACCCGGCGCAGAGCGGCGGCGCGACCAGGACGCCCGATGAGGCGACAATGCAGACCGATCGACAGCATCTTGGGCGCACCGGCGGTACCCTCTTCGTAGAGCGTGTCGAAGCTGTCCTTAAGATAGGTTTCGAACTGATCGCCGCTGGTAAAGCCTGCCTGAATGGCGAAACGCATGTCGTTGCAATCCAGCGTGTAAGGAACAATCAACTGATCCCGCGCGCCACAACGCATCCAATAGGGCAGATCATCGGCATAGCTGTCAGCGACATAGTCGAACTGGCCGGTCTCAGCCGCCAGCCGCACCGTGTTGTTGGAGCAGCGCCCGGTATACCAGCCGCGCGGTGCCTCCCCGGTTACCTCTCGATGCAGCCGGATGGCCTCGGCAATCTGCGCGCGCTCGTCTTCTTCGGCCATATCCTTGTGCTCGACCCATTTCAGGCCATGACTGGCAATCTCCCAGCCCGCCGCCTTCATCGCGGCAACCTGCTCGGGCGCGCGCGCCAGGGCTGTCGCAACCCCGTAAACGGTGATGGGCAGATCGCTCAGCAGCCTGTGAACCCGCCAGAACCCGGCACGCGCGCCGTATTCATAGATCGATTCCATGTTCCAATGGCGTTGACCGGGCCAGGGCTGCGCGCCGGTAATCTCGGACAGAAACGCCTCAGAGGCGGCATCCCCGTGCAGGATGTTGTTTTCGCCGCCCTCTTCATAGTTCAACACGATCTGCACGGCGATCTTCGCGCCGTTCGGCCAGTTGGCGGCAGGCGGGGTGGCGCCATAGCCTGTCATGTCACGGGGGTAGCGGGTCACGCTTGTGTTCCTTTTGCTTTCATTCCTCTGTAATCCAAAACAATTCAAAAATTTTTCAAAAAAACGACGAAAGAGTATCTTGCCCAGAGCGCTTTGCAGCCTGCTAGGCATTGCGCCTATAAAAACAGCACCGCAAAAAGGAGAGGCAACAATGACCGGATATCTGACAACTCATGTGCTTGACACCGCGCGTGGCTGTCCGGCGCAAGGCCTCAGGGTCGAGCTTTACCGGCTGGACGGGGACAAGCGCACGCATCTCAAGACGCTTGTGACCAATGATGACGGGCGCACGGATGAACAAATCCTGCCCGCCGAGGCGTTCGAAACCGGTGTGTACGAGCTGGTCTTTCACGCGGGCAGCTATCTTGACGCCTGTGGCACCCCGCCCGAGACCCCGCGCTTCCTTGATGTCATCCCTCTCAGGTTCGGCATGTCGGAAGCCTCGCATTATCACGTGCCGCTGCTGCTGTCCCCGTTCGGCTATTCCACCTATCGCGGCAGCTAGGCCCGAAAGGCACTGCCGCGAATAACCTTGCCAATCCGCTCAATCACGAACTCCATGAACAGGCGCGTTTTGGGGTCCTGCCATTTGCGGTGGGTGAACAGGCACGCCATCTGGATGGACTCCGGCGGCGTTTCCATCGCGACGGGCACCAGAGCGCCGGATTTGATATGTTCCGAGACCTCGAATACCGGCTTCATCGCGATCCCGTTCCCCCCCAGCGCCCAATCTGTCAGCACATCGCCATCATCGGATTCATAGCGACCCGAGACCGGAAATTTCTTGGGGCCGTCCACGGTCATCAACGGCCATTGAAACTCGGTTGCCCCCGGAAACCGCAGGTTCAGGCATTCATGACGTTCTGACACCAGTTGCTCCCCGGATGCCGGATTTCCGCGCTCCGCGATATAAGAAGGCGCGGCGCAGAGCACCCTGTCCACGTCGGCAATCTTGCGGATGCGCAGGTTGCTGTCTTCGGGCTGGCCCAGGAAAAACGCCAGGTCCAACCCCTCGGTCGTCAAATCGACATTGCGATCCGTCAGACGCAACCGGATTTTGACCTCCGGGTATTCCTTCAGGAAATTGGGAACCTGCGGTGCGATCAATCTGCGTCCGACCCCCAGTGGTGCGGCCACATACAGAGAGCCCTTTGGGTATTCGGTGATGTTGACGACCTGCGCCTCGGCGCTTTCGACGGATTCCAGAATGTCACAAGCGCCGGTGTAAAAGGCCTGCCCCTGCTCGGTCGGAGTAAGGCTGCGAGTCGTCCGTTGGAACAACCTGACGCTCAAGTGTTCTTCGAGCTGCGAAATACGCGACGAGGTCACAGCCGGTGAGATGCGCAGGTCACGACCCGCAGCAGACATGCTTCCCAGTTCATAGACACGCACAAAGGTGCGGATATTGTCGAGATAGGACATTGTTCTGTTTTTTTTGATGCTTCTTGGTATTCTTCGACAATACCAGAGTAATGCGCGGTCGCATAGGGTGCCCCGGTAAAGAACAAGAGGAAACTGCTATGTATGATCTGGCTGTGGCGTGGGACTGGGTCGCGTTCTCGGTCCGCTGGTTGCACGTCATCACCGCAATGGCGTGGATTGGCGCGTCATTCTATTTCATCGCCCTCGACCTGATGCTGAAGCCAAACCAGGCGCTGCCGGACGGCGCTAACGGAGAAGAGTGGGAGGTTCACGGCGGCGGCTTCTATCACACAGTCAAATATCTGGTGGCCCCGGCTCAGATGCCCGAACACCTGACCTGGCACAAATGGCAAAGCTACATGACGTGGGTGTCCGGCGCGGCCCTGCTGATGATCATCTACTGGGTAGGGGGCGAGTTGTTCCTGCTTGACCCGACCAAGGTCGAATTGTCGCTGTGGCAGGGCATCCTGATTTCGGGCGGGTCGCTGACCATCGGCTGGCTGGCCTATGATTACCTGTGCAAATCCAAGCTGGGCGAGCGGCCCACCTTGCTGATGCTACTGCTCTTCGCCATTCTTGTTGCGATGTCATGGGGTTATAACCAGATCTTCACCGGCCGCGCGGCACTCCTGCATCTGGGCGCCTTTACCGCCACCATCATGACCGCGAACGTGTTCTTCCAGATCATGCCCAATCAGCGCGTCGTGGTTGCTGACCTTAAGGCGGGCAGAACGCCGGATGCCAAATACGGCAAGATCGCCAAGCTGCGCTCAACCCATAACAACTACCTGACACTGCCGGTTGTCTTCCTGATGTTGTCGAACCACTATCCGCTGGCCTTCGGCACGCAATATGCCTGGATCATCGCCAGCCTGATCTTCCTGACCGGCGTGACGATCCGCCACTACTTCAACACCATGCACGCAACAGGCAAAGGCCCGCATTGGACCTGGGGTGTGACGGTCATCCTGATGATCCTGATTGCCTGGCTGTCCTCGGTGCGCCCGACCCAGACCTGGGAGGAGGCCGAGGCCCAGCCTCTGACCCCCTATGAGCAGAAATTCGCGTCAGCCGCCGGGTTTGAAGAGGCCTATGACACGGTGTTGGGCAACTGTTCGATGTGTCATGCAAGGGAACCGGTCTGGGGCGCCATGAAATGGGCCCCCAAAGGCGTCTATCTGGAAACACCGGGCGATGTCGCGCGCCAAGCCAGCGAGATCTACCTGCAGGCCGGGATAAGCCACGCCATGCCGCCCCCGAATGCGGTGCAAATGGATGAAGAGGCCCGCGCCCTGATCGTTGCCTGGGTGAACGAAGTTCGGCAGAAAGAGTGAAGGGGCAAGCCACGATACCCTCACTCAGGACGCTGCCGCTTTGCTGGTGACCGTCACAAGTGTTACGAGACAGGCAGGCCCTGCCGTTTTCTCCCAATCCGTACCACTTAAGGTCTGATTCAACACCACCGATGTCGGATTTGAGAATACCCAAGAGGTGAATTTGTGTGAATTCTGGCAAAAAAGGTCCGATTCATGCGATATTCCGGCTTCAAGGTCATCAAAGAGGCGCTCACCGGTCACCAAGGCTGGAAACCGGCCTGGCGCGATCCCGAACCCAAGGCGCATTATGACGTCGTGGTGATTGGCGGTGGCGGCCATGGGCTGGCCACAGCGCATTACCTCGCCAAGGTCTATGGGCAGCGCAACGTCGCGGTGATCGAAAAGGGTTGGATCGGCGGCGGCAATGTGGGGCGCAACACCACCATCATCCGCTCGAATTATCTGCTGGATGGCAATGAACCCTTCTATGAATTCTCGCTGAAGCTGTGGGAAGGGCTGGAACAGGACCTGAACTATAACGCGATGGTCAGCCAGCGCGGGATCATCAACCTGATCCACACGGACGCGCAGCGCGATGCCTATACCCGGCGCGGCAATGCGATGATCCTGAACGGGGCCGATGCGGAACTGCTGGATGCCGAGCAGGTGCGCAAGGAATATCCCTATCTGAACTTCAACGACGCGCGTTTTCCGATCAAGGGCGGGCTGGCGCAGCGGCGCGGCGGTACGGTACGCCATGATGCGGTTGCCTGGGGCTATGCCCGGTCGGCCGACAGCCATGGCGTCGACATCATCCAGAATTGCGAGGTCACCGGGTTGCGGATCGAGGACGGCAAATGCCTTGGCGTCGAAACCTCAAAGGGCTTCATCGGCGCAGGCAAGGTCGGCTGTGCGGTTGCGGGCAACTCGGGGCGCGTGATGGGGATGGCCGATATCCGGCTGCCCATCGAAAGTCATGTGCTGCAGGCCTTCGTCTCTGAAGGTCTCAAACCGGTCCTGCCAGGCGTGATCACCTTTGGCGCGGGGCATTTCTATGTCAGCCAGTCTGACAAGGGCGGGCTGGTCTTTGGCGGCGATATCGACGGCTATAACACCTACGCCCAACGCGGCAATCTGCCGGTGGTCGAGGATGTGTGTGAGGGCGGTATGGCCCTGATGCCGATGATTGGCCGCGCGCGGCTGCTGCGGATGTGGGGCGGGATCATGGACATGTCGATGGATGGCTCGCCGATCATCGACCAGACCCATATCGACGGGCTCTATTTCAATGGCGGCTGGTGTTATGGCGGGTTCAAGGCAACCCCGGCCTCGGGCTATTGCTTTGCCCATCTTTTGGCGCGGGATGAACCGCATCCCACCGCCACCGCCTATCGGTTGGACCGGTTCCGCACCGGTCGCATGATCGACGAAAAAGGCGTGGGCAACCAGCCCAACCTGCATTGAGGGGAACGACACCATGATTATCGACCACCCCTTGCTGGGTCCGCGCGACAGCTCGGAATTTGTCTATCTCGGCGACGCATCGCTGATCGAGCGGCCCGACTGGCAGGCCGAGAACGCGGCAGAGGCCTTTTACGACTACGCCTATCTGCGCGACAATCCCGCCGGGGAACATCGCGAGCTGTGGTTTCACGAAAGCGGCGACCGGTCCTGGCTGGTGGTCACGCGCAATACCATGACCCATGAGATTTCAAAGGTGGAACTGGCCCGCGACGTGGCCCGGGCTCGGGGGCGATCCAAATGACCCAAGGCAACAGGCTGAGCGGCGGCCAGATCGACCGCAATACGACCCTGAATTTCAAGTTCGACAACCGCAGCTATAGCGCCCATCCCGGCGATACGCTGGCCTCGGCCCTGCTGGCCAACAACGTGCGGCTGATCGGGCGGTCGTTCAAATATCACCGCCCGCGCGGGTTGCTGACGGCTGGCTCCGAGGAACCCAACGGGATCGTTGAACTACGCTCGGGCAACCGCCAGGAACCCAACACCCGCGCCACCACGATCGAGATGTTTGACGGGCTTGAGGCACGGTCGCAGAACCGCTGGCCCAGCCTGAAATTCGATGCTCTGGCGATCAACGACCGGTTCTCGAATTTTCTGACGGCGGGCTTCTACTACAAGACGTTCATGTGGCCCGCGGCGTTCTGGGAAAAGCTCTATGAGCCGATGATCCGCCGTGCCGCCGGGCTGGGGTCTCTGTCGATGCAGGAGGACCCCGACGAATATGACAAGGGCTTTCGCCATTGCGACCTGCTGATCATCGGGGCCGGTCCCGCCGGCCTGATGGCGGCGCTGACTGCGGGGCGTGCCGGGGCGGATGTCATTCTGGCGGATGAGGATTTTGCGCTTGGCGGGCGGCTGAACAGCGAGAGCTTTGCCCTGAACGACAGCGCTGCCAGCGATTGGGCGGCACAGGCCGTGGCTGAGCTGTCGTCGCTGCCCAATGTACGCCTGATGGCACGCACAACGGTGATCGGCGCCTTCGATCACGGCATCTATGGCGCGGTCGAGCGGACCGGCGATCATCTGGCCAGCCTGCCCGCAGGCAAGCCACGGCAGATCCTCTGGCGTATCTATACCAAACGCAGCTTGCTCTGCGCGGGCGCAACTGAACGCCCGATCGCGTTCGAGAATAACGACCGGCCCGGCATCATGCTGGCCAGCGCCCTGCGGACCTATGCCAACCGGTTTGCCACCACGGCGGCGCAGCGGGTGGCGGTCTTTACCAATAATGATGACGGGCACCGCACCGCCGCCGATCTGTACGCCAAAGGCGTCAAGATCTCCGCCGTGATCGATGTGCGCCCGGATGCGCCGATCAATCACGACTATGAAGTCCTGCGCGGCGCGCAGGTCGCCGACACCAAGGGGCGTCTGGGCCTGAGCTTTGTCGAGGTTGCCCTGGCCGACGGGTCGACCCGGACCCTGGAATGCGGCGCGCTGGGTGTGTCGGGCGGCTGGAACCCGAATGTGCATCTGACCTGCCATCAGCGCGGACGCCCGGTCTGGAACGGCGATCTGGCCGCCTTTGTCCCCGGCGCTGATCTGCCACCAGGTCTATCGGTTGCAGGCGCGGCCAACGGCGCATTCTCTACCCATGATGCGCTCCGCTCCGGTGCCGAAGGCGCGATGACGGCGCTGGATCTGAAAGGCCCCCTGCCCGATCTGCCCGCTGCCGAGGATGCACCCGCATCACAAACACCGTTCTGGTATGTGCAGGGCTGTTCCCGCGCCTGGCTTGATCAGCAAAACGACGTGACAGTCAAGGATGTGAAGCTTAGCCATCAGGAAGGCTTCCGCTCGGTCGAGCATCTCAAGCGCTATACCACGCTGGGCATGGCCACCGATCAGGGCAAGACCTCGAACATGGGCGGGCTGGCGATCATGGCCGAGCTTGCGGGCAAGTCCATTCCCGAAACCGGCACCACCATTTTCCGCCCGCCCTATACCCCCGTCCCGATTGCCACTTTCGCGGGCCGGATGAAGGGTAAGGAGTTCCACCCGACCCGCCTGACACCTTCGCATTACTGGGCCAAGGAGCGCGGCGCTGTGTTTGTCGAGGCTGGCAACTGGCTGCGTGCGCAGTGGTTCCCGCTGCCGGGGGAAACCCATTGGCGGGAGTCAGTGGATCGCGAAGTGCGCCAGACCCGCGCCTCGGTCGGGGTGTGCGACTGTACCACTCTGGGCAAGATCGACGTGCAGGGCGGTGATGCGGCAGCCTTCCTGAACCGAGTCTATTGCAACGGCTTTGCCAAACTGGCCATCGGAAAAACCCGCTATGGTCTGATGCTGCGCGAAGACGGGATTGCCATGGATGACGGCACCGCAGCGCGTCTGGCCGAGGATCACTTCGTCGTCACAACCACCACGGCCAACGCCGTAAGTGTCTATCGCCACATGGAATTTGTCCGGCAATGCCTGTTCCCGGACATGGATGTGCAACTGATCTCCACTACCGAGGCCTGGGCGCAATATGCCGTCGCCGGACCCAACGCACGCAAGCTGCTGCAAAAGATCGTCGATCCGGAGTTCGACATCTCGAACGAAGGTTTCCCCTTTATGGCGTGCGGCAACATCACCGTCTGCGGCGGGTTGCGGGCGCGTCTGTTCCGAATTTCCTTCTCGGGCGAGCTGGCCTTTGAAATCGCCGTGCCGTCCCGCTATGGCGATGCGCTGATGCGGCGTCTGATGACCGAGGGCGCGGAGTTTGACGTGGTGCCTTATGGCACCGAGGCTCTGGGTGTCATGCGGATCGAAAAGGGTCACGCGGCGGGCAACGAGCTGAACGGAACGACAACGGCGCTGAACCTCGGCATGGGCCGGATGGTGTCCAAGAAGAAGGACAGCATCGGCTCGACCTTGTCCGAACGCGAAGGGCTGAACGAACCGGATGCGCTGATGATGGTCGGTATCAAGCCGGTAAGCCAAGGCGACAAGATCACCGCTGGTGGGCATCTGATGGATGCTACTGGCCCGGTCGATGCGGCCCATGATCAGGGCTATGTCACCTCGGCCGCCTTCTCGCCCGCGCTGGAGTGTCATATCGGCCTGGGGTTCCTGAAAAACGGCGGCGCACGCATGGGCGAGAAGATGCGCCTTGTGTCGCCCGTGACCGACCTGACCGTGGAGGTCGAAATCGTCTCGGCCCATTTCGTCGACCCAGAGGGAGAACGGCTTCGTGCATGATCTGGTAGCAATCACCGCCCTGGGCGGATCAGAGCCCCGCGTCGATACGGCAGGCACAGTCACCTGCAGCGAAGTGCCCGGCGTGGCACTGGCCTCCGTCGCGGCGCGGCTGGGGCAGGAAAAGAAGGCGGCAAAAGCGCTGGCCAAGCTGACCGGCGCCCCTGCCCCCGGTATCGGACGGTTCGAGGGTACGCCTGTCATGGCTTTCTGGACCGGGCCGGATCAGTGGATGACCGAGGCACCATTCGAAAGCCACGAAGATCTGGCAGAGCAGGCAAAGGCAGCGCTCGGCGATACGGCCTCGGTTTCGGAACAAACCGACGCCTGGGCGCGGTTCGATCTGAGCGGTGCGGATGTTCTTGCAGTGCTGGAATTGCTCTGCCCGCTGGACACACGCAAGATGGCCGAAGGTGAGGCCGCGCGCGCGTCGATCCATCATCTTGGGTGTTTCGTCCTGTGTCGAACGCCCGAGTTGTTCAGCATTTATGGCCCACGCTCTTCGGCCGGGTCGCTACATCATGCCATCGTGGCGGCGATGAAATCCGCGCTCTAAGGCGCTGATCAGATCGACGGCAGCGGGGTGTTCCCTTCGACCCGGAACCGATTGGTCCGGCGGCGATCCTCGCTGGGGCTGAGGCCGAAAGCCGACCGGTAATGCGTCACCAGCGGTGCGACAGACCCATAGCCGATGGCCAGGGCAATATCCGCCAGCGGGTCCTTGGTATAGACCACCATCTGGCGTGCAGCCTTCATCCGCATGGCGCGGTAGTAATGGCTCGGGCTTCGACCTGTGGCCTGCTTGAAGGCACGCTCGATCTGGCGCGGGGTCACGCCAGTCTGCTGCGCCACATCCGCGATCGAGATCGGCTCGCTGATATGACTGGCAAACAGATCAACGCAGCGCGCAACCAGCGGCGGCAACCGGTCTCCGGTATCGGGTGAACTGGTGCTGGGCACCTGTTGGCGCACACCTTTGCCGCGCATCATCGGATGCTGAAACCAGCAGGCAACTTCATGCGCGACATCGCCGCCCAGCCGGTCTTCGATCAGGTGCAGAGCCAGGTCAAAGGCCGCCGCCGCGCCTGCGGCAGTGTAGCGGGTCGCATCAGTAACGATCACCTCGCAGCGGGCATCCATCTCCGGGAATTCGGCCTCGAACGCAGCCTCATAGCACCAATGGACCGAGACGGGATGCCCCGTCATCACGCCTGATCGCACGAGCGGAAAGACACCGCCGCTGATGCCACCCAGAATGGTGCCGTGCCGAGCGAGGCTGCGCAGCACGCCATTGCCATAGCCGGGATCGGCAAAGCCGGATGTCGGGCTGCTGAGCAGGAACAGGATATCGATGGGCTGACATTCCGACAGCGAGCGTTCGGCCTCGAACCGGACTTCGGCGCTGGAGCGAACTTTCTGACCGCGCTCGGTGATCAGCGACCAGCAAAACGCCCCCTGCCCGGCAATCTCGTTTGCGGCCCGCAGAGGCTCGATCAAGGAGGTCAGACAGGCCATCGGGAACCCGTCAAAGAGCAGAAATCCGATCTCGATTCTCTTTTCTGTCAGCATGATTATTTTACTATCAGGAAATGCCGGTGCTAAGGTAGACCGAATTGGTTTGGACAGATCAGCACATCACCCTGCGAAGCGGGCTTGGCGGAGTGTAGCAAGGCTTTGGCACGATGAAATCAAAGAAAAACGAAGCAGAAATGGCGGCAAAGCTGACGCAGGATCCACATTCGGTTCGGACAGGCGAGCGCGAAAAGGTTCTCGAAGTTGCCATCGGTCGCGAGGTGCGCGCCTTTCGTAAACAGCAAAACATCACGGTGGCGGAACTGGCGCAGCTGACCGGGCTATCGATCGGGATGCTTTCCAAGATCGAAAACGGCAACACCTCTCCGTCGCTGACGACGCTGCAATCGCTGGCCCACGCGCTTTCGGTGCCGTTGACCGCCTTTTTCCGGCGGTTTGAGGAACGGCGCGAGGCGGTGCATACCAAGGCGGGCGAAGGTGTCGAGCTGGAACGCGAAGGCACCCGCGCCAACCACCAATACAACCTGTTGGGCCATATCGGCGCCAACGGCTCCGGCGTGATCGTCGAACCCTATCTGATCACGCTGACGGTGGAATCCGATGTGTTCCCGACCTTTCAGCATGGCGGGATCGAGACGATTTATATGCTGGAAGGCGAAGTGGATTATCGCCATGGCGACGAGGTCTACCCCCTGCAACCGGGCGATACCCTTTTCTTTGACGCCGATGCACCACACGGGCCGGAACGGCTGGTCGCGCTGCCCGCGCGCTATATCTCGGTGATCAGCTACCCGCAGACAAACTGACGGACAAAACCACGGCGCAGGGCCCTGGTTTCCAAGCTCGTTTCGCGATTGATCAGGTCTGATCCGGCTCCGGCGGCAGGCAATGGGTGCACAAAAATCATCCATTCATTGCCTATTAGGAAAATAACTTTCCTGTAATTATTGATGTTCTTCGCCATTATTGATAGCGTCGAATCGCAATGAAACTCACAAGGAGAGCTGCCTGCCATGTGCGGAATTGTCGGACTATTCCTTAAAGACCAGTCACTTGCGCCCAAGCTGGGCGACATGCTGACGGACATGCTGATCACGATGACAGATCGCGGCCCGGACAGTGCCGGAATTGCGATCTATGGCGATGAAACGCAGGGCAAAACCAAACTGACCGTTCAGTCTCCGAACCCGGATGAGGATTTTGCCGGACTGGCCGAAGATCTGGGCCAGCACTTGGGCGCGAGTGTGACGCAGTCGATTATCGACACTCACGCCGTCCTGGACATACCGGGCGATCAGTTCGAGGCCGCGCGCGCAGCCCTGGCCGAAATCCGCCCCTCGGTGCGGCTCATGAGCCGGGGCGAGACCCTTGAGATTTACAAAGAGGTCGGCCTGCCCAAGGATGTGGCGGCCCGCTTCAACCTCAGCGGCATGAGCGGCACCCATGGCATCGGCCACACCCGCATGGCGACCGAATCTGCGGTGACCACGATGGGGGCGCACCCGTTCAACACCGGCCCGGATCAGTGCCTGGTCCATAACGGCTCGCTGTCCAACCACAACTCGCTGCGCCGTAAATTGCGCCGCGAAGGCGTGACCATCCAAACCGAGAACGACACCGAGGTCGGCGCCGCCTATCTGACCTGGAAGATGATGAACGGCGCGACACTGGGCGAGGCGCTGCAATCCAGCCTCGATGATCTGGACGGGTTCTTTACCTTTGTGGTTGGCACCAAGGACGGCTTTGGCGTTGTCCGCGATCCGATCGCCTGCAAACCCGCAGTGATGGCGGAAACCGATCAATATGTGGCCTTTGGCAGCGAATACCGGGCATTGGTGAACCTGCCCGGCATAGAAGAGGCCCGCGTATGGGAGCCCGAGCCCTCAACGGTCTATTTCTGGTCCCACAATGACAGCCCCACGACCCACGAGAAGGCCGCCTGACATGCAGACTTATGACCTGGAAGCAAACGGCCTGCGCGGTTTGAACGCGGCCCTGCAGGCGCAGAGCACCGAAACCAACCAGACAAGCTGGGAGGTTGTGAACCCCAAGGGCAGCCACGCCATTGCCGTTGGTCTGGACGCGCCGATTGAGGTAACCGTCAAAGGCTCGACCGGCTACTACTGCGCCGGCATGAACCAGCAGGCGACGGTGCGGGTCGAAGGCTCGGCCGGGCCGGGTGTGGCGGAAAATATGATGTCCGGTCAGGTGATCGTCGACGGCGATGCCAGCCAATATGCCGGGGCCACAGGCCATGGCGGATTGCTGGTGATCAAGGGCAATGCCAGCTCGCGCTGCGGCATCTCGATGAAGGGCATCGACATCGTCGTGCATGGCAATATCGGCCACATGTCAGCCTTCATGGCGCAGGCGGGAAATCTGGTGGTGTGCGGCGATGCGGGCGATGCGCTGGGGGATTCGCTCTATGAGGCGCGCCTGTTCGTGCGCGGCTCGGTCAAAAGCCTCGGTGCCGATTGCATCGAAAAAGACATGCGCCCCGAACATCTGGAGATCCTGAAAGATCTGCTGGACCGTGCGGGAAGCGACGCCAAACCGGAAGAGTTCAAGCGCTATGGCTCGGCCCGTCAGCTTTACAATTTCGACGTCGACAATTCCGCCGCTTACTGAGGAAGAAGGGTATGAAAGATATGGACGATCAGATCCCCCGCACCCTGCCGATCCAGTCGGCGACATTCACCAACCCGATCAATGCCGAAATCCGCCGCGCTGCGGCCACCGGCATTTATGATATCCGGGGGGGCGGTGCCAAACGCCGGGTGCCGCATTTCGACGATCTGCTGTTTCTGGGTGCCAGCGTCAGCCGCTATCCGCTGGAAGGCTACCGCGAGCGCTGCGATACCTCGGTGACACTGGGCACGCGCTTTGCCAAGAAGCCGATCCAACTGGACATCCCCATCACCATCGCGGGCATGAGCTTTGGCGCGTTGTCAGGCCCGGCAAAAGAGGCTCTGGGCCGGGGCGCGTCGGCAGCGGGAACCTCGACCACCACTGGTGACGGCGGCATGACTCCCGAGGAACGTGGCCATTCCACCAAGCTGGTCTATCAGTACCTGCCCTCGCGTTATGGCATGAACCCCAACGACCTGCGCAAGGCCGATGCGATTGAGATCGTTGTTGGTCAGGGCGCAAAGCCCGGTGGCGGCGGTATGCTGCTGGGCCAGAAGATCTCCGACCGCGTGGCCGAGATGCGGACCCTGCCCAAGGGCATCGACCAGCGTTCGGCCTGTCGCCATCCCGATTGGACCGGGCCGGATGATCTGGAAATCAAAATCCTTGAGCTACGCGAAATCACCGACTGGCAGGTGCCGATCTACGTCAAGGTTGGCGCGACCCGCCCCTATTACGACACCGCGCTGGCGGTAAAGGCCGGGGCCGATGTGGTTGTCATGGACGGCATGCAGGGCGGCACGGCGGCGACGCAGGACGTGTTCATCGAACATGTGGGCCTGCCTACCTTGTCCTGCATTCGCCCTGCCGTTCAGGCGCTGCAGGACCTCGGCGTGCATCGCGAGGTGCAGTTGGTGATCTCGGGCGGTATCCGCACCGGTGCGGATGTGGCCAAGGCGCTGGCCTTGGGCGCGGATGCGGTGGCGATCGGCACCGCCGCGCTGGTGGCGCTTGGGGATAATGACCCGAAATGGGAATCCGAATACCAGAAACTGGGCACCACCACCGGTGCTTATGATGACTGGCACGAAGGTCAGGACCCGGCGGGCATCACCACGCAGGACCCGGACCTTGCCACACGCCTCGACCCGGTTGATGCCGGACGGCGGCTGCGCAATTATCTGAAGGTGATGACGCTGGAGGCGCAGACCATTGCCCGCGCCTGTGGCCACAACCACCTGCACAATCTGGAACCCGAGGACCTCTGCGCCCTGACGATGGAGGCCGCCGCCATGGCGCGCGTCCCACTGGCCGGAACCACCTGGTATCCCGGCAAAGAGGGGTTCTGAACACATAGCGCGCGGCTCTCGGATGGGGGCCGCGTTTTTTGCATTCAAAAACCAACAGGGAAAGGAAAGCGTATCGTGACGACAGATCTCGCAGCTTTCGCAAAAGAAAAAGGCGTCAAATACTTCATGATCTCGTTCACCGACCTGTTCGGTGGGCAGCGGGCCAAACTGGTCCCCGCGCAAGCCATTGCCGAGATGCAGGAAGATGGCGCAGGATTTGCCGGGTTCGCCACCTGGCTAGACATGACGCCCGCGCATCCCGACATGCTGGCCGTGCCGGACCCGTCCTCGGTCATTCAATTGCCCTGGAAACCCGAGGTTGCCTGGGTCGCGGGCAATTGCGTTATGGAGGGCGAGGATGTGGCCCAGGCCCCGCGCAACGTGCTGCGCCGCCTGATCGACGAGGCCGCCGAGATGGGCCTGCATGTCAAAACCGGCGTCGAGGCCGAGTTCTTTCTGCTGACCCCCGAGGGCGACCAGATCAGCGACCCGTTCGATACCGCCGAAAAGCCGTGCTACGACCAGCAGGCGGTGATGCGCCGCTACGAGGTGGTGCGCGAAATCTGTGACTACATGCTGGAACTGGGCTGGGGTCCCTACCAGAACGACCACGAGGACGCGAATGGCCAGTTCGAGATGAACTGGGAATTCGATGACGCGCTGAAGACCGCTGACAAGCACAGCTTTTTCAAGTTCATGACCAAATCGGTTGCCGAAAAGCACGGATTCCGCGCCACCTTCATGCCAAAACCGGTCGAGGGTCTGACCGGCAATGGCTGCCACGCCCATATCTCGGTCTGGGACGCGCCGGGTGATGCGGCAAAAACCAACGTGTTTGCCGGTGAAGGCGATGGGCCGACCGGTGAGGTTGGTCTGGGCGAACAGGGCAAGTATTTCCTCGGCGGTATCATGAAACATGCCAGCGCGCTGGCGGCGATCACCAACCCGACGGTCAACAGCTACAAGCGGATCAATGCGCCGCGCACCATGTCAGGGGCCACATGGGCGCCAAACACGGTGACCTGGACCGGCAACAACCGCACCCATATGGTCCGCGTCCCCGGACCGGGCCGGTTCGAGCTGCGCCTGGCCGATGGCGCCGCCAACCCCTATCTGCTGCAAGCGGTGATCATTGCCGCGGGCCTGTCGGGCATCCGCAGCAAGGCCGATCCAGGACGGCGCTATGACATCGACATGTATGCCGAGGGTCACACTGTCAAGGACGCGCCGAAACTGCCGCTCAACATGTTGGATGGCCTGCGTGAATACGACAAGGACACCGAGTTGAAGGCGATGATGGGTCAGGAGTTTTCCAGCGCCTTCCTGAAGATGAAGCATCAGGAGTGGAATTCCTTCGTGTCTCATTTCTCACGCTGGGAAAAAGAGCATACGCTGGATATCTGATCTGACCGGGATGGGTTTTCCTGTCGGGCCGCAGCTTACGCTGCGGCCCTGTTTCTCTCAGCCCTTTTGCAGGGCACGATGGTTCCGGTTGCGTCTTAGGCGGTGAGGCCTTCGGGTTCTGGGAGCCCGTTTGCGCGGCAGGCGGCTGTGAGGGTGTTGGCCAGCAGGCAGGCGATGGTCATGGGGCCGACGCCGCCGGGAACCGGGGTGATGGCGCCGGCGACCGCAGCGGCGCTTTCGTAGTGGACGTCGCCGACCAGGCGGGTCTTGCCCTCTCCTTTTTCCGGCGCGTCGATGCGGTTGATGCCCACGTCGATCACCGTCGCACCCGGCTTGATCCAGTCGCCGGGCACCATTTCGGGGCGGCCCACGGCGGCCACGACGATATCGGCGCGGCGGACTACGTCGGGCAGGTCCTTGGTGCGCGAATGCGCGATGGTCACGGTGCAGCTGTCGCCCAGCAAAAGCTGCGCCATCGGCTTGCCGACGATGTTGGAGCGGCCCACGACGACCGCATCCAGACCGGACAGCGAGCCGTGATGGTCGCGCAGCATCATCAGGCAACCCAGCGGCGTGCAGGGCACCATGGATTTCTGCCCCGTCCCCAACAGCCCCACATTCGAGATATGGAACCCGTCCACATCCTTGGCCGGGTCAATCGAGTTGATCACCAGATCCTCGTTCAGATGGCCGGGCAGCGGCAGCTGCACCAGGATGCCATGCACCGCCGGGTCAGCGTTCAACTGATCGATCAGCGCCAGCAGGTCCGCCTCGGACGTGTCCACATCCAGCTTGTGCTCGTAGGAGTTCATGCCGACCTCGACGGTCATCTTACCCTTGGAACGGACATAGACCTGGCTGGCCGGGTCCTCGCCCACCAGCACCACCGCCAGGCCGGGCGTGATCCCGTGGTTGTCCTTCAGTGTCGCCACATGCTCGGCCACCTGCCCGCGCACCTGTGCGGCAAAGGCCTTTCCGTCGATGATTTGCGCGCCCATTCGGGTCTCCCCCTGCTCGGACCCCGGCAGGACAGCCCCGCCCGTGGTCATGGATTTCAATCGCGGCCGAGCACGCGTTCTTCGCGCGCGATCGACCAGTCAATCAGGATGCGCCAGAGCTGTTCGGCCAGATCGGGGTCCAGCCCGGACTGGCCCGCCTTGGCGCGGACATTTGCCACCACCTCTTCGACACGGTCCGGGATGCGGGCGGGCAGACCTTCACCGGGTTTGAGCTGCGAGGCGCGGTCGATATAGCGCGCGCGTGTCCGCAGCATGTCCACCAGCTGTTGATCAAGCCTGTCGATCTGGACCCGCAGATCCTGCATCGTCTCGCAGTCCTGCGGCGCTTTCAGAGGGGGCATCAAACTCTCCTGCGGCCCGGAACACTCTCCCGGGCCACGGGATGTCTTATTTGGCGGCCTAGAACAAGCCCTCGATCTGACCTGCGTCGTTAAGTCTGATGCTCTCAGCCGCCGGTGTGCGCGGCAGGCCCGGATAGACAAAGCCCGGCATACTCAGCAGCCCAAGCCTCGAGCTCTATCGGATCAGGATTGCCCGAAAATCATTGACGTTGGTTCCGGTCGGGCCAGGCGCAAACAGGTCTCCGACCGCCTCGAAAGAGCTGTAGGCGTCGTTATTGCCCAGATCTGCTGCCGGGTCGCGTCCCGCGGCGCGCAGCCGGGCGCAGGTAGTGCCGTCGGCAAAGGCGCCTGCGTTATCCTCGGACCCGTCGATCCCGTCCGTGTCCGCCGCCAGCGCGGTAACACCCGCCACCCCGTCCAGTTCTGCCGCCAGTGACAGCAGGAACTCGGAATTGCGCCCGCCACGCCCGGTACCCCGTAGCGTCACCGTGGTCTCGCCACCGGACAGGATCACCACCGGCTTGCTGAACGGGCGGTCGCGGCTCAGGACTTCGCGCGCGATCGCGCCATGCACCCGCGCCACCTCACGCGCCTCGCCCTCGATGGCGTCCGACAGGATCACCGCCGGCACGCCCCCTGCCTCGGCCCGCGCCGCGGCGGCCTCAAGCGAAATCGCGGCCGAGGCGACGACCCGCACCTCATGCCCGGCAAAAACCGGATCTGCAGGGTCCGGCGCATCCGCTTCGGGGCGCTGTATATGGGCCAGAACCGCCTCGGGCAGATCAATCCGGTGGCTTTCGATCAGCCGCAATGCGGCCACGCGCGATACTGCGTCGGGCACGGTCGGGCCAGAGGCCACCTGCGCCGGGTCGTCGCCGGGCACGTCCGACACCACTAATGAGACAACTTTTGCCGGATGTGCTGCTGCCGCCAGCCGCCCGCCCTTGATCCCGCTCACATGTTTGCGGATCGCGTTCATCACCGAAATCGGCGCGCCCGAGGCCAGCAACACGGTGTTCAGCGCCTGCTCATCCGCCAGCGTCAGCCCCTCGGGCGGACAGGGCAACAAGGCGGACCCCCCGCCGCAGACCAGCGCCACCACCAGATCATCGGGCCCCAGCCCCGACACCGCCTGAAACAGCGCCTGGGTCGCTTCTTGCCCCGCCGCGTCGGGTACCGGATGTGACGCTTCCATCACGCGGATATGCGCGCATTCCGTGCCATAGCCATAACGCGTGACCACCACGCCCGAGACCGGGCCGGGCCACAATTGCTCGAACGCGCGCGCCAGCTGCGCGGCTCCTTTGCCCGCACCAATCACCACGGTCCGCCCTTTGGGGGGCTCTGGAAGGTGCGGCGCCAGCGCCGCAACCGGATCAGCGGCCTCAACGGCGGCATCAAACAGAGCGGCAAGAAATTCTCGTTCGTTCATGACCTGTCCGATTTTGAAGAAACCCACACCCCCGCCGACCGGCGAGCGCTTTGACGCCACTGTTACCTTTACGCAACGGAAATCAAGCCCGAACATCACCGCGCGACCGGCATGCAACCGCCGATGCGCCGAACCAGCAGGAACTCCCCTTGACTGAATGTCGCAGGTAGGGCGATCAGAGCTACCAATATCGAAACCGGGCGCATTTCAACCCGGAGGGGGGACATCAATGACGCAACTGCACGCGCCAGCCAAACGCGATGCCGACGCCACACGCGCGCGCATCCTCGAGGCGGCCCGAACCGAATTTGCCCGCTCCGGACTGAGCGGGGCACGTATCGACGACATCGCCGAACGCGCCCAGGCCAACAAGCGGATGATCTACCACTATTTCGGCAACAAGGAGGCGCTTTTTACCGCCGTGCTTGAGGCCGCCTATCAACATGTCAAAGCCGCCGAGGCGCAGCTGGACCTCGACAGCCTGAGCCCGCGTGACGCGCTGGAGCGGCTGGTACGCTTTACATGGGACTATTATCTGGAAAACCCGGAATTCATGGCGCTGGCCAATAGCGTGAACCTGCATCGCGGGCGCCATATCCGCTGCCTCGACACGCCGCGAAGCGCGCAGGGCCTGATCGATCTGGTCGCGGGAATCCTTGACCGGGGCCGGGCCGAGGGCGTGTTCCGCGCCGGGGTCGACGCGACGCAGCTGACCATCACCATCGCCGCGATCGGTTGTTATTACCTGTCCAACCGGTTCACCGGGTCGCATCTGTACCAACGGGACATGATGGCGCCAGACGCGCTGGAGGCACGCCTGGCGTTCAATTTGGATACTATTTACCGGCTGGTCGCCCGCTGAGACCGCCTCAGGCGGCCAGCGTTTGCATGGAGTCGCCCCCGCTCAGCTCCAGCTGCTCCTGCTTGAGGCAGGCGTTGAAGCTCATGTGCAACTGCTTGAGCTGATCCAGATCCCAGTCATAAGAAGCGATCTGCTGGGTCAGCGTGAACAAGCGCGGGGCCAGATGGTCGCGTGCAGCCTGATAGGCGCGCGCATCTCCCGGCGTGACCGACAGCGCATTGGCCAGCCGCTGGGCATCCAGAAACGCATCCGTAATGCCATGGGCGGTGGCCGGGTCCTTGAAATACCCCGCATCCCCCACCAGCGCCCAGCCCGGCCCGGCGCAGTCGCGCAGATGGCTGGGTGCACCTGCGTAGCGACGCAGCCGTTCGACCGGACCGCGCGCCGCCAGTTCAGCGGCCAGATCCGCATTCCAATGTGACAGCATCTGCACAGCGCCACCAAAGGCATCGAAGTTGAACCACTGGCGCATGGCGCGCGGATCACAGGCGGCAAAGAAACAATGCGCCCCGTCATTGGTCGGGATCAGCCCGGCAGAAATCCGATTGCCGAAAAACCAGCGATAACCCTCATTCGACAGACCATCGACATAGGAATAGATGCAGGCCGCGCGTGTTTCCGAGTGCATTGTGGATCGCGCGCCTACCATACCCGCCAGGCTCGACTGGCGGCCATCCGCGCCGATCACGATTCCGGCGGAAACGGGCTCGACAGCGCCGGATTTCAGCCGCAACGACACCCCGCAAACCCGGCCGTTCAACTGTTTCTGTACGCCGACCAGCGTGACGCCGGTATGCAGCTCGACCCCGGCCTCCCACGCGGCATCGCGCAGCACCCGGTCCAACAGCCAGCGCCGCGGCGCAAAAAGTCCGGCAACCCCGCCTTCGGGCTGCACCGGCACATCGATCACATCCTGCCCGTATTGAAACCGGGTCTGACGGACCAGCGGCGTGCCCGCGCGGGTGATCTGGCCCAGCAAACCCCAGTTCTTGAGCAGCGACACGGCAGGCCGGGTCAGTGCATGGGTGGACAGGGTATCCTGACTGCCATCCTCGCGGTCGACCAGCAGCACCCGCGCACCGGCGCGGGCCAGCAGCAGGGCGGTGGCCGCGCCTGCGCAACGAGCGCCGATGATGATGGCGTCATAGTGAGAGCGTGAAAAAACCTGGGTCATTGGAAAACTCCTGTTCAGTGCAACTTTGATCATGCCCTCAGCCTGCGCAGTTCGACGCGCGCAGTCTTGAGGAGGAGGTGAGGAAAGTCTGGATTTTTTCTGAAAACCAATGGGGGAACACATTGCGCTGCGCCCCTTCACCTGCAGCAAGCTGCCGGTTTCCGCCATTTTCCGCGAACTTCAGGGGTTAGAACCAACTCCACTGATTTAACGCTTAATCGCCGGGAAAATGACTTCGATCAAGTCGCAGGCGTTGCAGAACCGTTAGCCAGAGCAGATCAGCAAGAACCTTCGGGTCACCAGTCAATGAGTCAACTGACCAGCAGACGCGCGTTTCTCGGCGCTCGGCTCCTCCGGGAAGATACCCGTTCCATCCGGCCACCCGGCGCTATGGCTGTGGGCTTCGGTGATCTTTGCACAAGATGTGGCGACTGCGTTCCTGCCTGCCCCGAAGGGATCATCATCATCGACGCAGACGGCTATCCCGTGGTAGAGTTGACCAAAGGGCCGTGCACGTTTTGCGGTGATTGTGCAGAATCCTGCGCCACCGGAGCGCTGGCGCGTGATCGCCTGACCGACTGGCCCTGGCGTGCTGAGATAACGGGCGGCTCCTGCCTGTCTATGCAGGGTGTCAGTTGCCGCCTCTGTCAGGACAGCTGCGAGAGTGATGCAATTCGCTTCGACCTGCGGCTTGGCGGGCGGGCGAACCCAAATCTGGACCTCGACACCTGCATCGGGTGCGGGGCCTGCGCCCATGCCTGTCCCGTCGGGGCCATCAAACTCGAACGCCACGCCACCCAACAGTCGGAAGACCTTCAATGAACATATGCGGTTGCCTCATCCATGTTACCCCGGAGCGCGCCGATCCCGCGCGACTGGCCATGACCGAAACGCCCGGCGTCGAGATCCACGCCGCCGCCGATGATGGCCGCTTTGTCGTCGTCGTCGAAGATACGCCCACCCGATTGGCCTCGGAAACCATCATGGATCTGCACCAGATCCCCGGCGTGGTTTCCCTCAGCCTGACCTACCATCACTTCGAAGATATCGCGGCGGCCCGTCCGTGACCCGATGCCCCAAGCCAACCGCCCAGCAGGAGGCCCATGCCATGACCATTTCTGAATCCCGCCGCACATTCCTCAAGGCCTCGGCTGCCGCCGCAACGGCCTCAGCCGCAGGCATCCCCCTGGCCACGGGCCAGGCAAAGGCCCAGGCCTCCGCCGATATCCGCTGGGACAAAGCGCCCTGCCGGTTCTGCGGCACTGGCTGTTCGGTTCTGGTCGGCACCAAGGACGACCGGGTCGTGGCCACGCAGGGCGATCCGGACGCGCCGGTCAATCGCGGTCTGAACTGCATCAAGGGCTATTTCCTGTCCAAGATCATGTATGGCGAGGACCGCCTGACCACGCCGCTCTTGCGCAAGACCAACGGCGTTTACGACAAGAATGGCGAGTTCGAACCGGTCAGCTGGGACGAAGCCTTTGACGTGATGGCGCAGAAGTGGAAAGAGGCGCTGGCCAAAAAAGGCCCGACCAGCGTCGGCATGTTCGGATCGGGCCAGTGGACCGTCTGGGAAGGCTACGCCGCCGCCAAGATGATGAAGGCCGGGTTCCGGTCCAACAATATCGACCCCAATGCACGGCACTGCATGGCCTCTGCAGTTGTCGGCTTCATGCGCAGCTTCGGCATCGACGAGCCGATGGGCTGTTATGACGACCTTGAGCATGCCGACACCTTCGTGCTCTGGGGCTCGAACATGGCCGAGATGCACCCGATCCTGTGGTCGCGCCTGACCGACACGCGCCTGACCAAGCCGGGATGCGAGGTGCATGTGCTGTCAACCTTCGAGCATCGCTCGTTCGAGCTGGCCGATAATGGCATGGTCTTCAACCCGCAGACCGATCTGGCGATCCTGAACTATATCGCCAATTACATCATCCAGAACGGCGCGGTGAACGAAGAGTTCGTCAAAAACCACGTCAACATCACCAAGACCGCGACCGATATCGGCTATGGGCTGCGTGATGCCCACGCGTTGCAGCAAGACGCCGAAAACCCCAATTCCGGTAAGCAGGAGCCAATCAGCTTCGAGGAATATGCCGAGGCGGTCGCGCCCTATACGCTGGAATACACGTCCGAGCTGTCGGGTGTTCCGGCGGATAAGCTGGAAAGGCTGGCGCAACAATATGCCGACCCCAACCGCAAGGTCATGAGCCTGTGGACCATGGGCTTCAACCAGCACACGCGCGGGTCCTGGGTGAACTCGCTGATGTATAATGTGCATCTGCTGGTCGGCAAGATCTCGGAACCCGGCAACTCGCCTTTCTCGCTCACCGGTCAGCCCTCGGCCTGTGGCACCGCGCGTGAGGTCGGCACCTTTGCCCACCGTCTGCCCGCCGACATGGTTGTGGCCAATGACGAGCACCGCAAGATCTGCGAAACCGCCTGGAAGATCCCCGAAGGCACCATTCCGCCCAAGCCCGGCTTCCATGCCGTGCTGCAGCACCGCAAGCTGAAGGATGGCGAGTTGAACGCCTATTGGGTGCAGTGCAACAACAACATGCAGGCCGCACCCAATATCAACGAAGAAGGATATCCCGGCTATCGCAACCCGGAAAACTTCATCGCCGTCTCGGACCCCTATCCGACCGTCACCGCCGTCTCTGCCGACCTGATCCTGCCGACCGCCATGTGGGTCGAAAAAGAAGGCGCCTATGGCAACGCCGAACGCCGCACCCAGTTCTGGCGCCAGCAGGTGAACGCACCGGGTGAGGCAAAGTCGGACCTGTGGCAGGTGATGGAATTCTCCAAACGCTTCGCCATCGAAGAGGTCTGGGACGAAGAACTGCTGGCCAAGATGCCCGAACATCGCGGCAAGACCATGTTCGACGTGCTTTTTGCAAATGGCACGGTGGATCAGTACCCGCTTTCCGAGACCGCCGAAGGCTTCGCCAATGACGAATCCGAGCATTTCGGCTTCTACGTCCAGAAAGGCCTGTTCGAAGAATATGCTGATTTCGGACGCGGCCATGCCCATGACCTTGCGCCGTTTGACACCTACCATCAGGCGCGCGGGCTGCGCTGGCCGGTCGTGGACGGCAAGGAAACGCTCTATCGTTTCCGCGAGGGCTATGACCCTTACGTGAGCGCCGGGTCCGATGTGGAGTTCTATGGCCACAAGGATGGCAAGGCCAAGATCATCTTTGCCCCCTATGAACCCGCCGCCGAAGAGCCTGATGAGGAATACGATCTGTGGCTCAGCACCGGTCGCGTGCTGGAACACTGGCATTCCGGCTCAATGACCCGCCGGGTGCCGGAACTGCACCGGGCCTATCCCGCCGCCGTCGTCTATATGCATCCCGAGGATGCCAGAGACCGGGGTCTGCGGCGCGGCCAGGAAATCGTCCTGTCCACCCGCCGGGGCGAGGTCACCAGCCGGGTCGAGACGCGCGGTCGCAACAAGGTGCCGCGGGGTCTGGTCTTCATGCCCTGGTTTGACGAGGGCCAGTTGACCAACAAGCTGACGCTGGACGCGACCTGCCCGCTGTCGAAAGAGACAGACTACAAGAAATGCGCCTGCAAGGTCGAGCGCGCGTAGCCGGCACGGATCGCAAAGGTAGCCCCCTATGTCCCTTGCCGGCACACCCCTTTCGCCGCAACGGCGCCGTTTCCTGCAGGATACGGCACGTGCGGCTGGTGGCTGCGTGGTGGCCGGAACGCTGCTGGCCTATCTGGCTCGCGACGCCCGCGCCCTGCCCGCCGAGGCGCTGCGCCCTCCCGGCGCCCTGCCCGAGGAGGACTTCCTGTCCGCCTGCATCCGCTGCGGGCTCTGTGTGCGGGACTGTCCCTATGACACGCTGAAACTGGCGCAGCTGGGGGCCGATGCCGGGGCCACTGGGACGCCCTATTTCACCGCCCGCGACGTGCCTTGCGAAATGTGTGACGACATCCCTTGTGTCGCCGCCTGCCCCACCGGCGCGCTGGACCCGGCGCTGGACAATATCGACGATGCCAATATGGGCGTTGCGGTTCTGGTCGATCAGGAAAACTGCCTGAACTACCTCGGCCTGCGCTGCGACGTCTGCTACCGGGTCTGTCCCGTCATTGACGAGGCAATCACGCTGGAGCCGTCGCACAACACCCGCTCGGGACATCATGCGATCTTTGCGCCCACCGTGCATGCCGACCGCTGCACCGGCTGCGGCATGTGCGAGAAAAGCTGCGTTCTGCCCGAAGCGGCCATCAAGGTCCTGCCCGCCCGACTGGCGCGTGGCAGCAGCGCGGATCACTACCGCAGGGGCTGGGAGGAAAAAGACGCCAAAGGCGCGCCCGTTGTCGAAGGCATCATCGACCTGCCCGATCGCCTGCCCGGACCGGGAACCGACAACCTAGCCGCCCCGGGCGGCTATGAGCCGGGCTATTCATTGCCGGGGCTGAGCCAATGAGCGCGCGCACCCATATGCCCGTTGGACAAGAGGCCGTTGAGGTCAAAGGCTGGATCACCGCGCATCGTTTTCTGCTGCTGCGCCGCGCCAGCCAGGTGTTCTTTCTGCTGCTCTTCCTGCTCGGGCCCTGGTTCGGCATCTGGATCGTCGAAGGCACGTTGGCCGGATCGCGGACGCTGGGCGTTCTGCCTTTGACCGACCCGTTCATCCTGTCACAAAGCCTCATCGCCGGGCACTGGCCGGAACTGACCGCCCTGATCGGCGGCCTGATCGTGCTGGTGGCCTATGCGCTGATCGGCGGGCGTGTCTATTGCTCCTGGGTCTGCCCGATCAATCCCGTCACCGATGCCGCCAACTGGCTGCATCGCCGTCTGAACCTGCCCAAGGGCTGGCAGCCCAAACGCAGCACCCGCCTGTGGATTTTGGCCACGGTGCTGATCGTCTCGGGGCTGACAGGCGTTATCGCCTGGGAGCTGGTCAATCCGATCACCATGCTGCACCGGGGGCTGATCTTTGGCATGGGGTTTGTCTGGGCGCTGATCGTCGCGATCTTTGTCTTTGACCTCATCGTCGCGCGCCATGGCTGGTGTGGCCATATCTGCCCGGTCGGCGCGTTTTATGGCCTGATCGGCGCAAAAAGCCTGCTGCGGGTCAGCGCCGCCAACCGCGTGGCCTGCGACGACTGCATGGATTGTTACGCGGTCTGCCCGGAAAACCATGTGATCTCACCCGCCCTGAAGGGCAAGAACGGGGCCACGCCGCTGATTCTGTCGCCCGACTGCACCAATTGCGGGCGCTGCATCGATGTCTGCTCTGTCGATGTCTTTGCCTTCACCCACCGCTTTGACGACCACGTCGTCGCGCCATCCGATCCAGCAACCGCGCCCGAGCCGCGCGCCGCCAGACCAATTTAAGGGAGTGCCAATATGAGAAAACCAATCGCGACAGGTGTTATGACCCTGATCCCTATGTTGCTCCTGAGCGGGTTCGCCCTGGCACAATCCGCCCAGGTGGACAGCTTGCGCGGCGCCGATGTGGACGAGCTTGTGCCCCTCGATCAGGTCCACAAGAATGTCGAGGGACGGATGCAGCGCAACTATCGCCAGCAGCCGCCCCTGATCCCGCATTCGGTCGAACAATACCAGATCGATGTGCGCACCAATCAGTGCCTGTCCTGCCATGACTGGACCAAGGCGGGCGAGCGCAACGCGCCGACCCTGTCGATGACCCATTATCTGGACCGCGAGGGCCGCGAGTTGGATCGGATCGCAGGCACCCGGTATTTCTGCAATCAGTGCCACGTCCCGCAGGCCGACGCGCCCGCGCTGGTCGACAACGTCTTTCAGCCTTCTTCCGGCAATTGATCCAACACAAGAATTGAAAGGAGCACCGATATGGCAGACTCCCCTGAAAACCGCGGTTGGATCCGCCGCCTCTGGAGCTGGATCTGGACCCCGGCCGTCGCCTTCAGCTCGGGCTTTCTCATCCTTGCGGGGTTTCTGGCCGGCATCCTGTTCTGGGGCGGATTTCACTGGACGCTGGAACTGACCAATACCGAGGAATTCTGCGTCTCGTGCCACACGATGGAAACCAATCTGGGCGAGTATCGCGAGACCATCCACTACAACAATCATTCCGGCGTGCGCGCGATCTGTTCTGATTGCCACGTTCCCCATGAATGGAACCACAAGATCAAGGCCAAGATCATGGCGGTCAAGGATGTCTATCACGAGCTTGCCGGTACCATCAGCACCCCCGAGAAATACGAGGCGCACCGGCTGAGCATGGCCTCTGCCGTTTGGAAAAAGATGAAGGCCTCGGACAGCCGGGAATGCCGGAACTGCCACAATTTCGACTACATGGATTTCACCCTCCAGGAAACGCGAGCGGCCTCGGAGCATCAGCGCGCCATCGACAACAACATGACCTGCATCGACTGCCATCAGGGCATCGCGCACAGCCTGCCGCCCGACTACTTGCAGACATATCAGGAGGTCACCGAAGCGCTGAATTCCGACAATTCCGGATCGGCGCATCAACAGGTTGCTGAAAACGGCGAAGCGATCCGGTCATTCCTGACCTCCGGCGCGGATTGAGAAGGGGCAGAACATGCTTGAGATACTTGGAACGATCGGCGGAAATATCCTTGGCCTGCCCGGCATTCTCGGCCTCGCCCTTGGTATGATGACTCGTCGCTTGTGGCTCGGCGCGGCCTTGGGCGCACTGATCGGCGTGATCGAAACGCTGCTCTTCGCCGGGTGGAGTTTCGCGCATGTCGAGCCTTTGGAGTTGATGATCGCCATCATCGTCGGGGTCTGCGCTGGCAGCGTGGGCTGCCTGATCCGCGTGAAAGGCGCAACCGTTTAGGACCCGTTCGATTGCGCGGGAAGTGCTTACTGCACCCGCGCGCCTTCCGTGTCGAAATAGTATAAACGCTCTGGCGAGAACCCGAGCGTAACCGTTTCGCCCTGACTGATCGCATGCTGCCCGAACAAACGCGCCGTGATCTGGGTGTTCTTCACCCGGGCGATGACATTGGTGTCCCCACCCAGATGTTCGACATGCTGAACCGCCGCGCTCAATGCGCCGTCATCCGCCAGACGCAGGTCTTCGGGGCGCACGCCCATGGTCCGCTTATCCCCGTCATTCACATATCCGGCCGGCATGAAGTTCATCGCCGGCGACCCCAGGAACCCGGCGACAAACTGGTTGGCGGGGTTGTTGTAAAGCTCCATCGGGCTGCCGATCTGCTCGACCCGGCCATCGCGCAGGACAACGATCTTGTCGGCAAGCGTCATCGCTTCGGTCTGGTCATGGGTGACGTAGATCATCGACGCCGCCAGCGCATCATGAAGGTTCGCGATCTCCAACCGTGTGTTCATCCGCAGCGCCGCGTCGAGGTTCGACAGCGGTTCGTCAAACAGAAACAGCTTCGGCTCGCGCACAATCGCGCGGCCGATGGCGACCCGCTGACGCTGGCCGCCTGACAGCTCGGACGGATAACGATCCAGATAATCTTCGAGGTTGAGCATCTTGCTGGCCTTGGCCACGCGCTCCTCGATGATCGCCTTGCTCTGCTTTTCCTGCTTCAGCGCCAGCGACATGTTCTTGCGCACGTTCAGATGCGGGTAAAGCGCGTAGGATTGAAACACCATCGCGATACCGCGTTTCGAGGGCGGTGTGGCGTTGACCAGCTCACCCCCGATCCGCACCTCACCCGAGGTCGCATCCTCCAGCCCGGCGATGACCCTTAACAGCGTGGATTTCCCGCAGCCCGAGGGGCCGACAAAAACGACAAACTCGCCGTCTTCCACCTCGATATTGATATCCTTGAGCACATGAACATCGCCAAATGACTTGTTCACATTGGTCAGGGTCAAAGCAGTCATTGTTGCGGCTCCTTCAATGAAACGGGCTGGCCGCTGCGGATGCTTTCATCGGCGGCCAGGCAAATGGCAAGGGATTGCACGGCGTCATTCATATGCCGTGTCAGGTCGATATCTTCGGTGATCGCGCGGATCATGTAGGCCTGCTCGGCATCGCAGAGTTCCTGATGGCCGGGCTCGTCGGGCATATCGATGGTGAAATCCCCCTCGGGACGGTGCACAAGGATACCACCGACCTTGGTATGCCCGTCTATGTCTGACGACGCGCCTTTATTGCCATCGGTGATCGAGACCGAACCATTGGGCGACACGACATCTTTCACGAAGAACGCGGTTTCCGACATCATCGGTCCCCACCCTGCCTCGTACCAGCCGACAGAGCCATCCTCGAACACCACCTGAAACTGGCCGTAATTGTACATTTCTTCGGCGATTTCGTCGGACAGGCGCAGACCCATGCCATGCACCCGGACCGGGTCGGCATCGGTGATCTGGCACATCACATCGACATAATGCACACCGCAATCGACGATGGGCGAGGTCGTCTGCATCAGCGCCTTGTGGGTCTCCCACTCCGCGCCCGAGGATTGCTGGTTCAGGTTCAGACGAAAGACGTAAGGACCGCCCAGACCGCGCGCCTCATCGATCAAGCGCATCCAGGACGGGTGATGGCGCAGAATATAGCCAACGACCAGCTTGCGGCCCGTTTCCTGCGCCGTGGCAACCACGCGGCGCGCATCAGCGACCGTCGTGGCAAGCGGCTTCTCGACAAACACTTGCGCCCCCGCCTCCATCGCGGTGCAGGCATAATCGGCATGGCTGTCCGAATAGGTCGCGATGACCACGAGGTCGGGTTTGGCCTGCATACCCTCTTCGAAAGTAGAATACCGCCGATAACCACTCAGCGCCTCGGGCAGCCTAACAGGCGAGCGATTGACCAACCCGACAATCTCGGACCCCGCATGATGGTGATGGGCCAGAGCATGCGACAGCCCCATATTGCCCAGACCTGCTACGAGAACCCGGATCATTTGACCGCCCCCGACGTGATGCCGCGGATCAGTTGCCGCGAGAAAATGACGTAGAGGATCAGCACCGGCAGGATCGCCATCGACAGCGCCGACAGGACCGCGTTCCAGTCGGTCACGAACTGACCGATAAAGACCTGCGAGCCAAGCGTGAGCGTCTTGGTTTCCTCGGCAGGCGCAAGGATCAGCGGGAACCACAGATCGTTCCAGATCGGGATCATGTTGAATACCGCAACGGTCGCCATGGCAGGCCGCACCAAAGGCAGGACAAGCCGGAAGAAGATCGCATATTCGCTCAACCCATCGACCCGCGCTGCGTTCTTCAGATCGTCCGAAACCTGCCGCATGAACTCGCTGAGGATGAAGACCGCCAGCGGCAGGCCCTGCGCCGTATAGACAAGGATCAGCGCCCAAAGCGTGTTCACCAGCCCGCTCGCCACCATCATCTCAAGGATCGCAACCGTGCCGATGCGGATCGGAATCATGATCCCCAAAGCCAGATAGAGCCCCATCAGCGTGTTGCCCTTGAACCGGTACTCGGCCAACGCAAAGGCCGCCATGGCGCCAAACAGCAGCACAAAGAACAGCGAGGCCACCGTAACGATGAGCGAGTTCTGGAAGTAGAGAAAGAAGTCGCCCTGTTTCATCACCGTCTGGTAGCCGATCATCGAAAACGTCTCGGCATCGGGCAGCGCCAGCGGTTCGCGAAAGATCGCCTTGCGGTCCTTGAAGCTGTTGATCAGGATCACAAAGACCGGAAACAGCGCGATCAGCGTATAGAGGATCAACGCACCATGCATGGCCAGCGTGTTGAACGGATTTTTGCGTGCTGTGTTCATATCTGACCCCTCACATCTGATACCGGCGCATCCGGGTCTGGATGCCGAACAGGTAGATACAGACGCCGATCAGGATGATCGCAAACATGCCGCTTGCAATGGCAGAGCCCATATGCGGATCGCCCAGTTGCAGTTGGAAGCCGAAGAAGGTGCGGTACAGGAAGGTGCCCAGAATATCTGTCGAAAAATCAGGCCCGGCCAGCGCGCCTTGCGAGGCGTAGATCAGGTCAAAGGCGTTGAAATTGCCAACAAATGTCAGGATCGAGATGATCCCGATCGACGGCAGGATCAGCGGCAGCTTGATCTTCCAGAAGGCCGATATGCCGGTGATGCCATCGACCTCACCCGCCTCCAGAATTTCCTCGGGGATGGATAGAAGGGCCGCATAGATCAGCATCATCGGGATGCCGACGAACTGCCAGACCGAGATCAGCGCAAGCGTCGTCAACGCGTATTCTTCCTTGCCCAGCCAGGGCTGGAACAGGGATTTCAGCCCGACGAAATCCAGCATCGAGGGCGCGATGCCCCAGATTGGCGACAGGATCAGTTTCCAGGCGAAGCCCACGATCACAAAGGACAGGATCGTCGGAATGAAAATGGCGGATCGATAAAGCGCGGCAAAGCGCAGACGCGGATGGCTCAGGATCGCGGCCAAGGCAACCCCGATCGGGTTTTGCACCAGCATATGCACGATAAAGAACCAGAAGTTGTTTCCAAGCGCGTTCCAGAACTGCTCGGACCAGATTGGGTCAAAAAACAGGGTTCGGAAATTGTCGAGGCCGACAAAGATCCGCGCCTGATCCACCTCGCTATAAAGCGCCAGGCGCAGCGTGTTGAACAGCGGAAAGATCATGATGGCGGTGTAGACCAGCACGGCAGGTGCCAGGAACACGACAATGTGCCAGCGAAAACGAGCGCGTTGCATTGGAAGTCTCCTAAGGGGTCCGGGCAGTCAGGTCCGCCCGGACAGGTCAGTAACGGGAGGGGTTACTGATGTGGTTCGTACCAGCTTGCCAGACCTTCCTGCAGGTCGGCCCCAAGCTCTTCGGGTGCCGACGCCCCCTTGATGGCCGCAACCGACGCACCCCAAGTCTCGTTTTCAAGGTTCGGCGTGCCGCGTGACAGGATTTGGTAGGTCGAGCGGATCGTGCTCTCGCACTCCCCGCGCCAGCCGACGATTTCCTTGGCCAGCGGGTCCGCCAGCTCGACCGGTTCATTGGACAGCGGGAAGAAGCCGGGCAGCGCATTGCCGAAGATCGACGCGAATTCCGGGCTGCCGACCCAAGCCAGGAAGGTTTTCGCAGCTTCCGGGTTTTCGGTGGCGGCATTCATACCGATACCGATATCGGTGTGATCCGAGATATAGCAGGTGTCACCCGCATTCTGCACCGGCGGCTTGAAGGCACCCATCTCGAAATCGGCCTGGCTGTTGAATCCCGAGATTTCCCAGGACCCCGCCGGATAGATCGCCGCACGACCCAGCGTGAACAGGTTCTGGCTGTCGGGATAAGTCTGCGCCTCATACCCGTCGCCCAGATAGTCGGCCCATTTCGCAAGCGTCGCATACGGAGCGACCCACTGCTCATCGGTCAGCTTCTGCTCGCCGGCGATCAGGGCAAGGCGGCCTTCCTCCCCTTTCCAGTAATTCGGGCCGATATTGTTATAGCCCATCGTGGCCGCTTCCCACTGGTCATTGGTGCCCATGGCCATCGGGATGTAGGTGCCGTCTTCCTTGAACGTGTCGAGAACGGCAAAGAACTCGGCCTCGGTGGTCGGAACCTCGACCCCGAGCTCGGCAAAGGCGTCCTTGTTGTAGATGAACCCGTGGATCACCGAGGCCATCGGCACGCAAAAACTGACCGCGCCATCATCGGTCTGCCATGCGGATTTCGCCACATCCGAGAAGTTGCTCATCGCCTCCATATCGTCGAGGCCGGACAGATGCCCCGCTTCATAAAGCGCCAGCGAAGCGTCAAACGGGCGACAGGTGATCAGATCACCGGCAGAGCCCGCGTCCAGTTTCGAATTCAGAACCGCGTTGTATTCCGCCGGGGCAGAGGGCGTGAAATTCACCTTGATGCCGGGGTGTTTGGCCTCAAAGGCCGGAATGATCTGTTCCTGCCACAGCACCAGATCGTCGTTGCGCCAGCTTTCGATGGTTATCGTGACATCCTCTGCCATCGCGCTTGTGGCGGTGAGCGCTGTGCTCAGTAAAGCCAGTTTCAAAAAGTTGCGTTTCATGAATGGATCCTCCCAGTTGCAACAGGTGTTCTTGTTTTAGCTCGCACGCTCCAGTGCGGAGCGCAGATGTCCGTTTGTGTCGTTCAGCAAGGCGCGGGCCGCTTCGCGGGCCACACCACGCGCGGCCATGACAATGGCGGTTTTCACCTCGCCCTCTGCGCTGTCGAGCGCGACCCGCGCCGCCTCTTCCGGAACGGCAGCGATTTTGGCCACGATCCCGCAGGCGCGCGCGCGCAGTTTGATATTGTCGGCATGCACATTGACCATCATACCGTCATGCACATGGCCCAGATGCACCGCCATCAGCGTGGACAGCATGTTGAGCGCGATCTTCTGCGCCGTCGCCGCCCCCATCCGGGTGGACCCGGACAAAACCTCGGGCGGGGTTTCCAGCAAAACCGCGTGCTCCGCCATCTCCAGCAGCTGCGCGTCGCGATTATTGGCGATACCGATCAGGCTGGCGCCCTTCGCCTTGGCGAGATGCGCCGCCGCGAGCGTGTAAGGTGTTGAACCGCTGGCCGAAACCGCGATGACCGTGTCGTCGGCGCTGAGGTCGGCCAAGGCGGCCTCCAACCCGTCAGTGTCATCCTCGGTCCCGCCCGGCATCTCGACCCCGGTGGGCAGACCGCCCGCCATATGGATGCGAATCTGCGCAGGTGGGATCGAAAAGGTTCCGCCAAGCTCTTGCGCATCAGCAGCCGCCATCAGACCGGACGAGCCTGCGCCAACATAGTGAAGGCACCCACCGCGCCCGACCGTTCGCGCCATCGCTTCAGAACCCGCGCAGATGGAGGGAACCGTACCCCGAACCGAGGCCGCTGCCGCGATTTGCCCATCACCAAGAAGCGATGCAATCTCGGCAGGTGGACGTTGGTCCAGCCCGATGGCCGCCTCGTGCAGATGTTCAGTGGTTCTTGCGATCACGCGATTCTCCTCCGTGCTTCAACAAGCATACCTATTAGATACCATTTGTCTACCACTATCTTATTTTCCGAATTTTCGCCTTACCTTACACTGTTTAGGCGCCATATCATCAATTTTGGTTCCACTTAGGCCTTTAAAAGTGGAAAAAGGTATTATAAAGGTATTGTCATGACGGATTCGCCTGATACCCAAGTTCTGGCCATCGATGGCGGCGGCACGCGCTGTCGGATTGCGCTTATTCGCGGCAATGACCGCCGGGTCATCGAGGTGGGATCGGCCAATGTCACGACAGATTTCGACAGCGCAGTGCGCTGCCTGCACGAGGGCATCGAAACCCTGGCAAAACACAGCGATACCCGCCCGCAAACACTGCATGCCTTGCCCGCCTTTGTCGGGTTGGCAGGGGTTACCGGCCAGACGATTGTCGACCGGCTGACCGCCGCCCTGCCCCTGCGGAACGTGCACTACGCCGATGATCGCCTCGCCGCATTGCGCGGGGCGCTGGGGCGTGGTGACGGGCTGGTCGCCCATTGCGGCACCGGGTCCTTCTTTGCCGCCCAACTCGCAGGAACGCACCGGCTTGCGGGCGGTTGGGGCTCTGTTCTGGGGGATGAGGCCTCGGCCCAATGGGTCGGTCGCGCGGCCCTGTCGCAGCTTTTGCATCAGGTCGACGGGTTCATCCCGAGCTCCGCGATGATCGAAGAGTTCCGGACACAATTCAGCACGGCCACCGAGGTCGTGGAATTTGCCCGCACCGCCACCCCGGCAGCCTTAGGGGCCCTGGCCCCACAGGTGACGGCACATGCACAAACCGGCGATCCGGCTGCGCTGAAGATCATGCAGCGCGCCACCGAACATATCACGCTTACGCTCACACAGATGGGGTGGACGACCGGCACGCCCATTTGCCTGACCGGCGGGATCGGGCCGCACTATGCGCCGTATTTCACTGACCTGCTGAAGGGTGACCTCACCAAACCGCAGGGCGAACCGCTCGATGGCGCAATCGCGCTCGCGCAGGAGAGAGGCAAGGAGATCGCACATGGACATTGCTGAGTTCCTCCGCCCTGAAAGCTGGCTGAGCAAGACAGCCGGGCCGCGCTATGTGCAGTTGCGCAGGCGGCTTGAGGCCGGGATCGAAGATGGCATCCTGGCCCCCAATTCGTCTCTGCCCCCCGAACGCGAAATCGCCGAGATCACCGACCTCTCACGGGTGACCGTCCGCAAGGCGATTCAGGAACTGGTGCGTGAGGGAACTGTCGAACAGCGTCAGGGCTCGGGCTCTTTCGTGCGCGAACCGATGACCCGTGTGGAACAATCGCTCTCGCATCTCACCTCCTTTACCGAGGACATGCAGGGGCGCGGGCTTGAAACCACCTCGAAATGGCTCGAACGCGGGATTTTCATGCCCTCACCGGAAGAGGTCCAGAGCCTCGACCTCGCCGCCGGAGATCAGGTCGCCCGCATCTACCGTCTGCGCGAAGCAGGCGGTCGCCCGATGGCCCTGGAACGCGCGGCCCTGCCGCTCGACATCCTGCCAAACCCGACCGCGGTGACCACCTCGCTCTATGAGTTGCTGGAACAATCCGGCATGCGCCCTGTCCGGGCGGTGCAGAAAATCTCTGCCATCAATCTCGAAGCGGAAGAAGCCGGGCTTCTGGGTGTTGCCGAAGGCACCGCCGGGTTGCGGATTCAACGCATGTCTTACCTGAAAAGCGGGCGGGTGGCGGAACTCACCCGGTCCATCTATCGCGGCGACGCTTATGACTTCGTGGCCGAACTGCGGCTATCTCATTGAAAAGGCTTTACCAATGGCCCACAGCACCACCCTCATGCGACGTGAAATCGTCGAGATCCCCGATGCCGTAGATCGCCTGCTGACGCAAGGCGGCGACGCCATTCGCGAGGCCGCCACTGCCGCGCGCGACATGGACCCGAAATTCCTGTTATCGGTCGCGCGCGGCTCATCTGACCACGCCTGCACCTATCTGAAATACGCCAGCGAGCTGATCCTGCGCCGCCCGATGGCCTCGGTCGGCCCCTCGGTGAAATCGGTCTATGATGTCGACCTGATCGCGGATGGCGCGCTGTGCCTGTCGGTGTCGCAATCGGGCATGAGCCCCGACATCGTGCGAATGACCAAAGCCATCACAGCGTCAAACGGACTTACGGTTGCGATCACGAATGATCCCAGATCCGATCTCGCCTCGGTCTCTTCCGCGACCTTGCCGATCCACGCCGGGCCGGAGCTAAGCGTCGCGGCGACAAAAACCTTTGTCACGTCACTGGTTGCGGGCCTGTGGCTGATCGCCGAAATCAAGCAGGATGGCGAACTGATCCGCGCCATTCACGCCCTGCCCGCCCATCTGGCCGCCGCCACCGCCTGCGACTGGTCGCAGGCCGCCGCCGCTCTGGACGGGCGCTCGCTGTTCACCCTCGGGCGCGGGCCATCCTGGGCCATCGCTAACGAGGCCGCCCTGAAGTTCAAGGAAACCTGCCTCATCCATGCCGAGAGCTACTCCTCTGCCGAGGTGCTGCACGGGCCGGTTTCCATAATCGAACAGGGCTTTCCGGTGATCGGCTTCACCGCCGGTGATGCGGCGGAAAGCAACCTGGCCGAAGTGGCCGACGCCCTTGCCGACAAAGGGGCCACCGTGTTTGCAACAACCGCAAAGCTCGCAAAAGCGGTGGCATTACCGCATATTCGCACCGATCACTGGCTCACCGATCCGATTGCGGCGATCGTTTCATTCTATGGAATGGTCGAAGAGGTCGCGCGCAATCGCGGCATCAACCCCGATACCCCACGCCATCTGCGAAAAGTGACGGAAACCGTATGATCCCCCACAGCGTAACATTTACCGGCGGTCGGTTCTTTGACGGAACCCGCCTTCATGACGGGAAAGCCGCCCGCTTTCGCGACGGGGTGTTCGCCGGGCTGATATCCGAGGCGGAGCTCGATGCTGAGGACAAGGTTATCACCCTTGAGGGGGGTATCCTGTCTCCGGGATATGTCGATCTTCAGGTCAATGGCGGCGACGGGGTGATGTTCAACGACGACCCGTCGGTTGCGACCCTGAAACGCATCGCAAGCGCCCATCGCAAGCTTGGGGCGCTGACGATCCTGCCAACGCTGATAACCGATACGCACGAAAAGACCACAGCCGCCATTGACGCGGCGCGATCCGCCATTCGCGCGCAAGTTCCCGGCATCGCGGGTCTGCATCTTGAGGGCCCGCATCTGAGCGTCGCCCGTAAAGGCGCGCATGATGCCGCCCTGATCCGCCCGATGGAAGAGGACGATCTTCAGCAGCTGCTTGCCGCCAAGCGCGACATACCGGTTCTGAAGGTCACCATCGCGCCCGAGAACGTCTCGACCGATCAGGTGGCCACGCTGACCGCGTCCGGCATTCTGGTGTCGCTTGGCCATACGGATGCCGGTTTTGAGACCTGCGCCACCTACGCCAGAGCCGGAGCCCGTTGTGTCACCCATCTGTTCAACGCGATGAGCCAGCTTGGCAACCGCGAGCCCGGCCTTGTCGGCGCGGCACTGGCCACCGGCGCTCTCTCCGCCGGGCTGATCGCCGATGGCATCCACGTCCATCCCGCCGCCATGCGGATGGCCTGGAACAGCAAAATGGCCCCCGGTCGGATTTTCCTGGTCAGCGATGCCATGGCCGTCGCGGGGACCGAACACACGGAATTCCTGCTGGAAGGCCGCCGGATCTGCCGCGAAAACGGACGGCTGACGCTTGAGGACGGAACACTTGCCGGCGCCGACCTGGATCTGACCTCAGCGATCCGGGTGCTGGTTTCAGACGTGGGCGTCGACCTCGACGCGGCCCTTCAGGCGGCCACAACAACACCCGGAGCGCTGATTGACCATCCGACCGCCCCAACGCCCGGAAAAACCACACTGGCAGACTTGATCCATATTTCGCCCTGTCTGCATCATCTGACGCTCCTTGAGGATGTGACGGCTCAATCACTGTCGATTGCTGGCTAGTTACCCCCCTACTCCGATGCTTCAATTCGAACCGACCGGATTGACGGGTCAAAGCGGGCATAAGCCGCCAGCACCCGCCCGGTCCATTTCTGCGCGATGTAATCGGCCATAAAGCGCGACGGGGCCATCAGGGTGGCCACCCCCCCTGCCCTATCGGCCTCGACCAGGTGCTGAAACCAGCTTGCCCAAAGCTCCGGGTCGCGCCCGTGCAACACGCTCTGCACCTGCCCCCAGATGTCTTCGCCGTCAGGTAGGTTGGCATTTGTGCTGACCTTGAAAGGCACAACATTGGTCACCGGCTCAGGCTGGTGATCCATACGCGCCCGGAAATCCGAACCGATGACAGGCCATATCGCTGAGGTATCCAGCATCATCTGCTTCAAGTCCAACTCGTATACGGCAACCCTACCCCGCGCCGCCGGGCGTTTGACGGTAATCCAGCCCTGGCCGCGAAATCTGGCCATCTCTCGTTTTACGGTGCGTTCATTCACAGACCAGAGCCGCGCGATTTCCTCTCTTCCGATCGACAGCTCATTGGTTCGCCAGTTATACCGTGTCGTGATCAGTGTCAGGATACGCAGAATGCTGCGTTGTCGATGTTTGTCCTCTGACAGTGCATGAACCGCCAGAGCAGAGATAATATCGTATTTGAGGGCTGGTGCATTCCGCCCGACCGGTTTTGCAACCTGCATTTTCTTCTCGCCGCCTTGTCTGCCTCATGCGGTTGTTCCGCATTCCTGACGCTGTTTGCCAACGCTTTTCCTGATCGCGCCTCAATTAGCGTCCAAAGCCTCGATTCTGTCAAGAGGAGTCTGAAAACCGCCTCGAAAGGCGCCTCTTCAGGATCAAATTTTTAATTTAAATCGGTGAAGTATTGGTGATGGGGGACAGATAGGGCGTCCCCCTAAGCGCGCATGTTGTCCCCCTATATGCGGCGGAGGAGTCCAAGCTGTCCCCCTAAATCTGGCGCTGCGCCTCAAGGCCCGCCATTCTGTTCCCCTCCTCGCTATCCGAATCGGTTGCGCCGCCTGGGCCCTTATTTTCTTACCCATGGGTAAGATTACAATGACATGATATTTTCTTTTGCCAAAAACGCAAACTGGGCGTAAATAGGCGGTACAACAATATTAGCGTCCGATAGAGCAGAGACCAGATGCATGTATACGCACGAAGACCTGAGCGCCTTGCGCAACCAGTCCCTTAAGCTGCAAGGGTGGATCCGCCAGCAAACCTTTAGCCCCGAGATGGAAAAGACCTTGCGCCGCTTCTCAAGCTGGGAAGTGTCCGAGCTGATCTTCCGGGTCAATCAATCGACCTTCCGCGGCAAGCTGGCCGCAGACCCGACCCTGCCAAGCGGCGAGGTCGAGCCTGATGGGCGGCAGCGCTGGTTCAGCCTAGAGGAGGTCAATGAGCTGCGCAGGCGGCTCAAGGTCAACCGCAAATCCCTGATGCCGCCGCGCCCGGCTGGCAAGCGGGCGATCCGGGCGGCTGTGGCGAACTTCAAGGGTGGCGCAGGTAAGTCCACCGTCGCCCTGCATCTGGCCCATGCCTCTGCCCTGGATGGCTATCGTGTGCTGGTGGTCGATTTTGACCCGCAGGCGACGCTGAGCCACTCCATGGGATTGACCGATGTGGCCGAGGACTTCACGGTCTGGGGGATCATGGCACGGGACCTCATTCGTGAGACCGAGCGAATGAACAACCGGCCTGCTGCCGCCGAATCCGGAACCGCCCTGCCCCGCCGCGAACTGCCTCCTTCCATCACCGAGATGGGATTGGGAGATCTGCGGATCTCCGACTTCATCAAGCAGACCTCGTGGTCGACCATCGATGCGATCCCGTCCTGCGCCAATGCTGCCTTCGTCGAATTTGCCTCGGCGCAATACCGGCATCTGAATCCCGAATGGTCGTTCTTTGCGGCTGTGTCGCGTTACCTGGATCAAATCCCCGACGACGCCTATGACCTGATCCTGTTCGATTGCCCGCCGGCCATCGGGTATCAGTCGATGAACGCGGTGTTTGCGGCAGATATGCTCTACGTGCCGTCTGGACCCGGATATTGGGAGTACGATTCGACAACGTCTTTCATTGGCCAGTTGGCCGAGGCGCTGGAGGATCTGGCCTATGGCTTCGACAAGACCTTACCCACGGGTAAGATCAGCCTGCCCAAAACCTTTTGTGAACTGCGCTTCCTGCTGACACGTTACGAGCCCGGCAATGCCCTGCATCTGGCCATGTTCGATGCGTTCCGCAAGGTTTTCGGAGAACATGTCGCGCAGCATCCGGTTGAGATGACGCGCGCCGTTGAACAATCCGGCCGGTTCCTGAGTTCGGTTTACGAGATGGATTATCGCGAGATGACGCGCGAAACCTGGCGCCGGGCGCGCTCGACTTTTGACAACGTCTATGAGGAATTCCGGGACGTCATGATTTCGGCCTGGGACAAGCTGGAGGATGACGCATGAGCCGCAAACGCAGAGTTTTTGATATCGAGATGCCAGCCATGGCGGATATCCAGACAGGCAAAGTACCAGATGAGGTTCTTGAAAAGCGGCGTGGCCCGATGGCCGCTGCCATCTCTGAGAACGCGGAAGCCTTGCGGGACAAGCAATCGACCGAAGATGTCATCCGCGCCGAAAATGACCGCTTGGCGCATGAGCTGGTCCGCCTGCGGGCCGAAGGGCTGGTCACTGAGCATATCGCGTTGGAAAGTGTCGTTTCCGAAAAACTGACGCGTGATCGCAAGCCTGGCCCCGACCCTGAACTTGATGAATTGAAGGCGTCGATCAAAGAGATTGGTTTGTCGAACCCCATCCGCGTCGAACGCCGACCCGACGGCCGCTATGATCTGATCCAGGGTATGCGTCGGTTGTCGGCCTATCAGGCGCTGCGCGAAGAAACAGGTGACGAGGCTTATGCCGCTATACCGGCGGGGATCGCAGATGCGACGAATCTGGATGACAGTTATCGGCGCATGGTGGATGAGAATCTTATTCGCAAGGATATCTCGTTTGCCGAGATGGGAGCACTCGCGCGCGCCTATGCGGAGGATCCTGCGAATGATTGCCCCGATATGGACAAAGCGGTCTCGACCTTGTTCAAATCGGCCAGCTATACGAAGCGCAGTTACATCCGGGCATTTGCTAGTTTGCTTATGAAGATGGACAAGCTGCTGATGCATCCCAATGACATTCCACGCAATGTCGGGGTGGAACTCAAGCGCAAACTCGATTCCGATCCGGGGCTGATCCGGAAGGTTGGTAGCGCGTTGATGAGCGAGCCAGATCGGGATAGCGCTCGGGAAGTCGCGATCCTCAGAGGGATTTTGACGCAGGAAACCGTTGCTCCGGTGAAGTCAAAATCTGAAGGCAGCGCCAAGCCACGTCGTGCAAAAACGACTTTTCAGGTGCCGGGCCGGGCAGGGGTCGCCAAGTGCTCCGCTTCCAGCGGGCGGATTGAGGTGCGATATAACCTGGACTTCACGAGGGTTGATCGCGCGCGTTTGGAGCAAGCTATCGCAACTCTGATCGAGGATCTTCAGGAGGATGACCTTACCCACGGGTAAGATACATATTCTGATGTTTTCTATGACGTGATGGCCCCAGATTGCATCTGGGGCCATTTTTTCTACCCCAACAGGTCTGTTGCGGGGTTCTCCGCGATATCCACGTCATCATAGTATTTCTGCGCCTGAACAACCGAGCGATGCAGGGACAAGCGCATGGCGGCCTGGATCGGAGCGCCGTCCAAAGCGGCCTGGGTCAGGAAGCCCGAGCGCAACCCGTGGGGCGTGGCAAAATCCTCTGGCAGGCCTGCCAGTTTCAACCGGTGTTTGATGATCTGGTAGATGGCATCCGGGCTGAGGCGGCGTTTGAGCATGCGATCGGCTTTGGATACCGGGCGGAACAGGGGCCCGTCCTTGATCTGACCCACTTCAATCCAATGCACCAGCGCTTGCGCGGCGCGGCCCTTCAGCACCAACCGCGGCGTCTCGCCTTTACCCGTGGTCTTGGTTTCCAGCAGCGAGAGCCAGACCAGCCCATGTTTCTCAAATTCCTTTAGCGACACATCCTCGCGCATCAGCGCGGTGAGCTCCGACCGCCGCCGGCCACCGGAAGCCCAGCCCAACATCAAGATCGCCCGGTCGCGGCAATCCCGCCGGGAGCCCCGGCAGGTGGCCAGCAGCTGCTCCAGCACATCGCGGGTGATCGGATGCTGCGACTTTGGGGCAGGGGCCCGGGCTGCGGCGCGTCTTGCCTTGGCACGGGCCTGCTTGACCTGCGGCGCATCAAACGGAGAGGGGAGGTTCTTCATCCGGTGAAAGGCCAGCCAGGAGGCGATGCGGCGATCCAGAGTGGACGGGGCCGGGCAGGCGAGCGACTTGCGCAGGCCTTGTGTGATGAGCGCCTGTGCCGCTTGTCGCGCGATATCCGTGTCGGGCGCGCCGCCAAGATCTCGCGCGTGATCCAGGATGAAGGCCAGCGCCGTGGCCTCACTTTCCGGCCAGTCCGGCGCCGTCCCGAAGCGCGCCGTCTTCCATGCTGTCACATAGAGCAGGTCGCGCTCATAGGCCCTGAGCGTATTGGCGGGAGTGCCACGCACATAGAGTTCGGTGAGCGCCTCCTGGTCCGCGGCAGAGAGGGCAGGGGAGGGGGGTGGGAGATAGGGGGTAGGGGGCGTCATGTGGCCCATTCTGCGTCATTTTGGCGGTGAAATCAATCAAATGCGATAAGCGATACTTATCGAGTATAAAAGAAGAGTCGCCGTTCAGGCAATGTGGAGATCAAAAGCATTGTATTATGATCGTAAAGAATAGCCGGCAATTGCCCGGATTGCAGAATCCAGCATTCAGAAGGGGGCTGTTTAGCCCGAATTTTCAACAGATCCCTCTCATCAAAATCTGCACATCTTGGGCAGGGTAAATGCGCATTCGCCAGTCACATCTGGCGGTATGAAACATTTGACCACAGATACATTGGTTTGGTGCGCCATTGCGATTGCTTCAGCAATTCTCGCCGCGCAGCCCTTGCAATGGCTTGTTCGAAGCTGGCTTAGCCCAGCTTACGGGTCCTACGGGTATGTCTATATCCTGCTGATCCTTGGTCTTGCCGGGATGAGCTTGCTGAGTGGCCGTCCGAAAGACGCGCGCTCTCAGATACCCGCGATTGTCCTGTTGCTATTGGCGGCATCGATCCGGCTTTTGGGGCAGGTACTGGCGGTCAATATCCTCAGCGCACTCGCCCTTGCTTTGGATGTTTTTGCGCTGGTTGGGCTGTTGCAGCTGCGTCGGCGTCCCTTCGCATTATCGCCATTCTGGATGGCTGCATTGTTCCTGTTTTCGCTGCCGACCGAAATTGTGTTGCAGCGCACGCTTGGTTTCCCGTTGCAGATGGTTTCGGCGGAATTGTCCTGTCACTTGCTTGGCACCTTGTTTTCGAATGTTGCCTGCGACGGGGTACGCATCACCATGGAACAAAGGGATATCCTGGTGGACTTGCCATGCTCCGGAGCCTCAGGGCTTTTGCTGTCTCTGGCTTTCGTGGTTACCCAAAATGCGGTTATGCGCCCAAAATGGTATGCCGGCGGCCTCAGCCTTTTGGCCGTGATCGGATGCGCCACCCTGGGCAATAGCTTACGCATTTCGATTCTGGCCATCGGGCTTGCGCATGATCTGGATGTGATGGCCGAGCCGTGGCACAGCTTTATCGGCTTGGCGACTCTTGGCCTGACCCTCGCGCCCTTTGCGCTGTTCTATCGACCCCGCAGCGCGCGCGTGCGTGAAAACCGACCTCAGGCTAAGCCAATTGTCCTGCCAAAACCTTTCAAGGCTTTGACGGGGATTGTTTTCCTGATCGGTAGCATCGCCATCGCGTCCCTCAAGGCAAATCCTGTGGATGTTTCGGGCAATGTTGTAGCGCCGAGCCTGCCCACGCAGATCCACGGACATCTGGCGCAGCACGTGCCTCTGACGGCGATGGAGTCACATTACTTCGAAGCTTATGGCGGGCAGGCGCAGAAGGCTCAGTTCGGGCCTCTGGGGCTGAATGTGGTCAGCACGCGCGCGCCGCTGCGGCATCTGCATGCCCCCGAAATCTGCCTGCGAGGTCTTGGCTACAAGGTTCGGTTTCTGGGCACGCGCCATGACGGGGTTCCCAGCGCCTACTACCGGGCGACCGGTCCGGACGGAGATCAATGGCTAGTCGCGGTCAGCTACGTCTCACAAAACGGGCACGTCTCACCCAGCGTGGGCGAAGCGATCTGGCGCTGGCTGAACGGCGCCGGCGGCACCTGGAGCAGCGTGCAGCGGATCACCCCTTGGGACTTGGACACCGCGCTGCGTGCCCGACTCGACGCTGCCACGATTGCAGCTCTGGACATTCACACCAACAAAGGAACGGACATATGATACGGCATTTTGTTTTTGTTTTTCTGCTACTGCCGGGGGCTGTCCACGCTCTGGCAGACGACGAGATCGCTGGTCGATTGGTTGCCAGTGGGGCAGTTGGTCAACTGGATCTGCCCCTGCTGAAATCAGACCTTTTCGTCGACATTCAGAGCGATATGGCAACCGTTCAGGTGCGGCAGGTATTCGTAAATCCGTCGGACCATCCTATGTCCGCGGAATATCTGTTCCCGCTCAACCAAAAAGCCGCCGCCTATGCAATGCAGATGCAGGTGGGCGACGACGTGATTGAGGCACAGATCCAAGAAAGGCATGAGGCCGAACAGACCTTTGAGACCGCAAAACAAGAGGGCAAAGCCGCAGCCCTTTTGACCCAGCATCGTCCCAACATGTTCACCCAGAACGTCGCCAACCTGATGCCGGGACAGCCGATCACGGTAACGCTTAGCTATGTGCAGGCCGTCTCTAAGGTCGACGAGGCTTACGAGCTGGTGCTGCCCTTGGTCGTTGGACCGCGCTATCTAGGGGCGGTGGACTTTGACCCGATGCCCGATGACATTGTATTGGCTGATTACAATGAAGAGGAACCGCACACCGCAACTCAGATTGATGGCTGGACGGTTTCCAAGTTACCTCAATACCCACCGGTTCCACGCCTTGCGAACCCTGATACCATTGAACCCTCACGCGTCTCGCTCAACCTGAACCTGCGCGGCGCTGTTCCCGTCTCCAATCTGACAAGCACAACGCATGATCTGAAAATCCAGCAGTCGCAAGGGGTGATCAGCGCGACCTTTGAGGACGGACGGGAGATCGACAACCGCGATCTTGTTTTGCGCTATGAGCTTGCTGGTGATGAGACAACGGCCGGAGTGCTGGCCCATCATGATGAGCGAGGTGGCTTTGTATCTCTGCTGGTTGAACCGCCGAAGGTTCCGCAGTCGGATCAAATCACCGCGCGAGAGTTGGTCTTTGTGCTGGACACCTCGGGATCAATGAGCGGAGAACCTCTGGATGCCAGCAAGCGGTTTATGGAGACCGCATTGCAGGGTCTGCGTCCCGAGGATTATTTTCGTGTGATCCGGTTTTCCTCGGAAGCGACGGAATTCGCGAACCAGGCCGTTCCGGCCACATCCGGAAACATCCGGTCGGGATTGCGCTATGTGCGCAGTCTTCGGGCTGGCGGCGGAACTGAAATCGACAGTGCAATCCGTCACGCCTTTGCGACGCGGCAACCCGACAACACGCTGCGCGTCGTTGTTTTCCTCAGCGACGGTTATATCGGGCGCGAGGCAGATGTCTTACGCACGATCCGCCGGAAAATCGGCGATGCCCGTATCTATGCCTTTGGTGTGGGCACTGCGATAAACCGCTATCTTTTGGACGCAATGGCCGAAGAGGGCCGCGGTTACGCTCGTTACGTTGACCCAACACAACGCGCCTCGGAAGCCGCTGACATGCTGGCCCGAGATCTTAAGTCGCCGGTGCTGACGGATATATCCATTGATTGGGGCGGACTGAATGTCAGTGAAGTGGTACCTCAACATATCCCTGACCTTTTCGATGGCGGCTCAATCCGGGTTCTGGCTCGGTACGAAGGCGGAGGGCCAACCGATATCAAGATCAATGGCTTGGTTCAGGGTAGAAAAGCGCAACTGCCGCTGTCGCCAGTCCTGCCCACAAGCTCTGATCCAGAAGATGATACGCATCAGGGTACTGCAATCCCACTGACATGGGCACGTACTAAGATTGCAGATCTGGACCGCGCCATGGCCGTGCAGACTGGTGATCCTCAGAAGCTTGAGGCGCAAATCACCGATCTCGGGCTGCGCTTCAATCTGCAAACACGCTTCACCTCTTTCGTCGCGGTGTCGAAACAGGTCGTAAATGACGGCGAGATGCCGACCCAAGCCACGCCGGTGGCACTGCCACAGGTCGCAGGTGTGGGCGCCGGGGCCTATCCCAAAACCGCGTTCAGCGGATCATCAACACCCGAGCCGCAAACGATCTTTGGGCTGATAGTGCTGATGGCTTTGGGCGCGCTGCGCCTGACCCGGAATCGGAGAGTTTTGGCATGAGGAAGATACCCTACAAACTGCGCACGGATGCCTGGTGGCTGGGGGATGATTTCAGTTGGCGCAAACCACAGAAGCAGCCCCCACTTGACCCGGCCAATCGCAGTATGATCTCTGATTGTGACTTCGGTGGAACCTTGATGGTGGACGCAAATCGTGAACAACATCCTGATCGTAGACGATGATGCCCGCATTCGTGATGTGGTACGCTTTGCGCTGGAAGATTCCGGCTTTCGAACAACCGAGGCGGCCAACGGTCAAGATGCAGTGGACCTATTTGATAAAACGCCTGCTGACCTCGTCGTTATGGATATCGGCATGCCCGAAATGGACGGGTTGGAGGCTTGCAGGGAATTGCGCAAGAGCTCGACCGTTCCGATCCTGTTTTTGACCGCACGGGATGATGAGATTGACCGCATTCTCGGGTTTCAGCTTGGCGGGGACGACTATGTGACCAAGCCCTTCAGTCCGCGTGAGCTGGTGCTGCGTATCAAGGCCATCCTTGCCCGCTCGGCAGATACAAAATCGCAGGACGAGGTGACGGTTTTTCAGGATTTGCGGTTGGATCATAGCGCTCATCGCTGCACCCTTGCCGAGGCCGAGATTCAACTGACCGGGATCGAGTTTTCGGTGCTGTCGATCCTGGCCAAAACGCCAAGCAGAGTTTATGCGCGCGCGCAACTGATCGAGCTGGTCTATGGTCAAAACACCTATTTGTCGGGTCGCACGGTGGACAGCCATATTCGCAATATCCGCCAAAAGGCGCGTGTGCTGGGCTATCCCGACCTGATTCAAACCGTACACGGGGTTGGGGTGAAACTGGGCGTTTGTCAGTGCTGATCATCAAACAAAAATGGCGGCCATCGCTTGCCCTCGTGATAGCGCTGGTCTGCATCGCTTTGGTGGCGCTTCCGATCATCGGCGTTCTGGGCGCCCGCCTGTCCAGCAACCAGTTCGCGCGTGAAACTGAACGCAGTCTGCTGTCTCAGGCGGTTATCTTTGCCGAGGTGTATGCTGCAGCTTTCTCCGATGTCCAGCCCACGCCCGATGTGGGACACATCTTGTCCGCCGAGCAGAGCGAACGTCTGAAACAGGATTTTCATCCGATCCCACCCAGTTTGGATTTGCTTAGCAGTGAGGTCTCGCCGCCTCGCCCCGATCCGGTTGCAAGCGATGAACCTCTGAATGGGCCTTATGAGGCGATCTCGCGAACGCTGTCACAGCTGGCGAGGTCGGCAAAGAAGACCACCCTGTCGGGCTATGTCTTTACGGATCACGCTGGTCAGGTCATGGCCAGCAGCGGATCAATCAGCGGGTCTTTTCTGCATGTCCCGGAAGTGTCTCAGGCTCTGCAGGGATTAACCGTTTCTGTGCTTCGGCATCGGGATGATCCGTCCCGGCGGCATCTTCTGAACTCGATCAGTCGGGACACGTCATACCGCGTTTTTGTCGCACATCCGGTAGTGTTGGGTGATCGGGTCATCGGTGCCGTCTACCTGTCTCGTACGCCCATGGACTTAAGGAAGTTTCTGTTTCAGGAACGGTTCACGCTGGGCTCTGTGGCGGTATTCATGTTAGTCTCTGCTGTTGGCGTCGGCTGGATAATGTGGCGGCTGATCTCGAAACCAATTCGCGATCTCAGCAGTCAGAGCCGGGATGTGGCAAGTGGATTAAGACCGACGCCGGATCCTGTGCAGCACTATGGTGTGCAGGAACTGGCGGATTTGGGCAAAAACGTTGTTTCGATGGCTGCAACCTTGTCGGAGCGGTCCACCGCGATTGAGACCTACACGAGCCACGTAACCCACGAGTTGAAATCGCCGGTAACTGCAATTCTCGGTGCGGCTGAGCTGCTGTCTGATGGGCCTTCTGCCGTGTCCGGTGATCGCAATCGAAAACTGGTTCATAACATTCAGAAAGAAGGTCTGCGCATGAACGCTCTGCTGGGTCGACTTCGCGAGTTGGCCCGGGCCAGTGTTCAAACCGATCCGACCCCCACGTCACTGGCTGATATTGTCCAAGCTGCGTCAGCTGCGTTTTCGGAGAAGGTAATCGAACTGCATGCCCCGCCAGAAACGCACCTGTTTTTGTCCAAAGATCAGGGTCAGATTGTTCTGCACCATCTTCTGCAAAATGCGTTCCAGCACGGCGCAACGCGTGTCGACATAAGTTTTGACGCGGCTTCAAACAGCCTGATTGTCTCCGACAACGGCACGGGCATTACCCAGCGAAACAGTGCGCGCATCGCAGACCCGTTTTTCACGACGAGACGGGATCAGGGAGGCACCGGACTGGGCCTATCCATTGTCGCCGCTGTATTGAAACAAGCGGGCGCAGCGATCGAGGTAATGGCTTCGAAGCAAGGCGCCAGTTTGCGCATCAGATTTTAAGTCGACATGAATGTGTTGCATGGATCAGAATTGGGGCGGATTGGCCCCTTACCCCATCACTTCAGATGACGCGCTCATACACCGCACGACCGAGACCAGTCATGCGGTTGAGCGCTTTTGATGCTATTTTCGCTTCGGCAATTTGATTGTCGAAGTCGCGCGCTTGAAGGCGATCGCCGATAGCTTGTTTCCATCTGTCGATCTGGGCTTCGGCCCGCGATCTCTGGTTGTATCCCGTCTTCGTTTGCCAGCTCATTCTGCCATTTTGGGCGATGACGTCGATGTGGTGGTTGCGTTGTGCATTCTTGCCGTGAACCGCGTTCTTCTGCGGAGGAATAATGATCTCAACCCCGTGCCAGAACTTCTCGATCAGGCAGTCTGGCAGCCCCTGGCCGTCATAGGCACCATCCGCCAGAAAGCGGGTCACATCGGCATCCATGTCTTTTAACAATTCTGGTAGCGCCGTTTCATCGCCCACATGTTCGGTAGTCAGTTTCGAGGCAACGATGTTGCCCGTTTCCGGATCGAGCCCGATATGCAGCTTGCGCCATGTTTTTCGGACCTTCCTGGTGCCGGACTTCTCGACCTTGTCGCGGCGCGGTAGAGGGCTAAAGATCACCCCAAACCGGCGAGCTGCTAGCAACTGTGTCTATTCGCTGAGTTGAAGTTGCCAGGGTTTGCCGGATTTGATGATTGCGTTTGCGATTGTGATCAACCTTCGTGCGATAGCGACAGTGACGAGCTTGTGCGGCTTGCCACGTTCTTTGAGACGTTTGGCTACAGGCTTCAGAGCTGGATTGTGGCGGGCGGCTGTAAGAGCAGCCTGAAACAGCACCTGTCGGAGTGACTGCCGCCCGCCCGCGATAGCTCTTTTGCCGCGCATGGTGCCACTGTCATGTGGAATCGGTGCGAGGCCGGTCATGGCTGCGGCCTCGCCAGCCGTCATTCGGCCGAGTTCGGGCATTTCCGCAATTAGGAGCGCCGCAGAAACGGGTCCGATTCCTGGAACGGATAAGAGCAGCTTCGCTTTTGCTGCGGACCTGTCGTCCTGAGCGATAGCGACCTTTATCTGACTTTCGATGTCGCGGACTTGGCTGTCCAGCAGGGCTTTAAGATCATTGTCCATACCTTCGACATCGGCCGCAACGCCTTGCTTCCTACGTGCTGCGATCTGGGTGGCAAGCCGTTTGCGCATATCGACGACCTGCGCGCGACGCGTTGTCAAGGTTCTGAGAATGCGTAGTTTTTCGTTCGGCAACCGCCGTCCCGCCCCTGGTCGGAACTGCATGAACTGGGCAATGAGTTCCGTCCTTCTCGTGACATCGCTTCACGATGCACTGCCGGGCAACGATCAATTCTGTCCGTCTTCGCGCGCGTACCTTTAGACTTTGCGAAGGCCTTGACCTGGGCTGGAGGCAGCTGTCTGGCATCGATGTCCGCAGCCACCAGCATTGTCCACAAAACCCACTCCTGTCCGCCTGTTGCCTCGAAGCCGATCTGAACCGGGCCAGGTTGCTGCCGGATAATCGAGATCAGCTCCTCATGCCCCTCCGCCGAATTTGCCAACCGGAACCTGGTTCCTCCGGGCAGGCAAAACCCGTCAAGCCAATCTCGCGACACATCTATGCCGACCATGGGTTTTGCTGATATCATGTCACTCTCTCTTTCTTATACTTCGCGGTCCCACAAACGGGCCGCCATCAACTGTCCGAGACGGTGAAGAGAGGTGGGATCAGCCTGCTAGAAAGCGTGGTCTGACCACAAGGTGTTCAGCGCTGTATCCCACCCCGTCGCCGGACCTGGCCGGGACCGGCGACGGGGAAGGTTATAGCAGAGAAGAGACACATAAGGTGTTTGATCCCAAGGTTTGATGGTGCGATCCATTCGCTGGAATGGAAGGAGGCCTTATGGGACAGATACGTCACGGCTGCGTCACGACAACGCACGCGATCCGAGCAACAATACAGCGATCGCAAGTTTCGAACGCGGAGCTGAGCCGCGAGCTTGGCATCAACGTGAAGACCGTTGCCAAGTGGCGAAAGCGTCAAACGGTCGAGGACAAAAAGACAGGCCCAAGGGCGGCCGCTCAGCCTTTTTGTCACCGCAGGGCAAGTAAGCGACTACACTGGTACTCGGGCTCTGCTCAGCAGTATACCAAATGTGGACTGGTTGCTCGGGGATCGTGGCTATGATGCCGACTGGTTCCGAGATGCGTTGAAAGACAAAGGGATACGCGCCCGCATACCAGGTCGAAAGCAACGCAAGACTACCGTAAAGTAAGACAAGCGTCGATACAAACGACGCAACCGCATCGAGATCATGTTTGGCAGGTTCAAGGATTGGAGACGCGTGGCGACACGTTATGATCGCTGTCCCAAAGTCTTCCTCTCCGACATCGCACTCGCAGCAACCGTCATCTACTGGTTATGAATCCTGACCCTAAGAGCGCATTTTCAACCTGAAGGTTTGTAATAGGGAGATCTCTCAACCGACCGGCAGAATGGTTCGAGTTTGATTGATTTAAGTCGTAATTTATTGGCAAATTCAGTTGTCGTGTTGGTCAACCCCATGAAAATGACACGCAACACCATGACCGTCGAACGACGTGTTCAGCTTCGGCTTGTCAACACTGCAAATATCCTGGGCTATGGGACATCTCGTGCGAAACGGGCACCCGGACGGAGGCGCCAGCGGCGAGGGCAATTCTCCATCGACCATTAATGACGCCCGGTCTGCCGGGGCGGGCTTGTCCAGATCCGGCACCGCAGCAATCAAAGCTCGGGTATATGGGTGCGACGGATTTTGGTAGATGGCTTCGCTGTCGGCGAGTTCCACCACATTACCCAGATACAGAACCATCACGCGTGTGGAAATGTGTTTTACGACACTGAGGTCATGGGCAATAAACATCAAGGAGAGGTTCATCTCTTTCTGCAGATCCATCAGCAGATTGATCACCTGCGCCTGGATCGACACGTCCAGCGCAGAAACCGGCTCGTCACAAATGATCAGCTTGGGCTCTAGTATCAGGGCCCTCGCAATCCCGATCCGCTGACACTGGCCACCGGAAAACTCGTGTGGATAGCGGTTGACCATATTGGGCAACAGGCCAACCCGCGCCATCATGGCTGCCACTTTCGCGCGGATCTCGGATCGGGGCATCTTTGGGAAATGGGTTTTCAACGGTTCCGCGATGATCTGTCCCAATGTCATTCGCGGGTTCAGCGAAGCTAGCGGATCCTGAAAGATCATCTGCAGATCCTTGCGCTGGTCGCGCATAGCGTTGCCATCCAGCTCCAGTAGGTCCTGCCCCATCCACAAAACGCGCCCGGAATGCGAAGGAACCATCCTTATGACAGCGCGGGCCAGCGTGGATTTACCGCAACCACTTTCGCCGACGATCCCCAGTGTTTCGCCGCGTTTGATGTCGAAACTGATCCCATCAACGGCCTTGATGTACTTTGGTTCCTTTTTTCTCGCGAGGCCGGTACCACCGTACTTAAAATATACCTTGACGTCATCGACCTTGAGCAGTGTTTCGGTACTGGTCATGCGAACTCCTCCGAGGACAGATGACAGGTGCGGCTGCGATCCGCTGCGAATTGTTCCAGCCTAGGCTTCTCGGCGATGCAGCGGTCATTGGCATATCCGCAGCGCGGAGAAAATGCGCAGCCCTTGGGTGGGTGCTGCATATTTGGCGGGTTTCCGGGGATGGTGGCCAGCTTGGCTTCATTTGACTCTAACCGGGGCACCGCGTGCAACAATCCACGGGTATAGGGATGGGTGGGTTCGGCAAAGAGCTCGCTCGTCGGGCCGGTTTCCATGACGCGCCCGCCATAGAGCACCAGCGTGTTCTCGCATGATCCTTTCACAACACCAAGGTCGTGGGTAATCAATACGATGCTCATGCCAAAATCGTTTTGCAGATCGCTGAGCAAATCCATGATTTGCGCCTGCACAGTTACGTCAAGTGCAGTTGTCGGCTCGTCGGCGATGACCAGCCTCGGGTGGCATAGCAAGGACATCGCGATCATCACTCGCTGGCGCATGCCCCCGGAAAACTCGTGCGGGTACATGTGCACACGTCGCGCCGGATCGGGAATTTTCACGGCGTCCAGCATTCTGATGCTATCCTTGATGGCATCCGTCTTACTGAGCCCTTTGTGAAGCATCAGCACCTCAGCCATCTGTTTGGACACCCGGACGAACGGATTCAGCGAGGTCATCGGATCCTGGAAGATCATCGCAATCTGCGCCGCGCGGTAGGTATTCATCACTTTTTCCGACGCATTCAGGATCTCGGTTCCGTCAAACTTGACCGATCCGGTCACCCGCCCGTTGCTGGCCAGCAGCCCCATGATCGAAAACGCCGTCTGGCTTTTCCCTGATCCGCTTTCTCCGACGATGGCCAGCGTCTTCTGCTCTCCGAGCGAAAAGCTTACATCTTGCACAGCACGTACCTGTCCGTCGGGTGTGTCGAATTCGACAGAGAGATTTTTGACTTCCAGCAAGCTCATGAAGGGTCCCTACCTGTCTTTGGGGTCCAGCGCATCGCGCAGGCCGTCACCGATGAAAAAGAAGCAAAAGAGCGTCACAACAAAAAAAGCGAGCGGGAAGAAAAGCTGCCAGTAGGTGCCGTATTGCAGGGTCGAGGCACCTTCCGAGATCAGCGCTCCCCAGCTTGTGTTGGGCTCCTGAACGCCGAGGCCAAGGAACGAGATGAAGCTCTCGGTCAGGATCATCTGAGGCACCAGAAGGGTCGCGTAAATCACGATCACACCCAGCAGGTTCGGGATGATGTGCCGGATGACAATCACATGGTGCTTGACCCCGATGGCCAGCGCCGCCTCGACATATTCTTTGGATTTCAGGGCCAGTGTCTGGCCGCGCACGATCCGTGACATTTCCAGCCAGGAAATCAAGCCAACGCCTACGAACAGCAACCACATCGAGCGGCCAAAGACGACCAAAAGCAGGATCAGCACGAACATGTAAGGGATCGACATCAGGATATCGACAAGCCGCATCATGATGTTGTCGGTGCGCCCGCCAACATATCCAGCGGTCGCGCCGTAAAGCGTCCCGAATGTGACGGCGATCAATGAACCGACGATCCCGACCATGAGTGAGACCTGCGTTCCCTGAACGACGCGTGCAAAGAGGTCCCGCCCCAGTTCATCGACGCCGAAATAGTGGCCGTTTTCGAACGACGGCGCGCCTAGCGACGCGATGTCGCCCAACACGCTCCAGTCCACCTCTTCGTTGCTCCATGCGGCCAGAAACGGGCCAAGAACGGCAACAAGGCATACAAGGCCCAGCACGAACAGGCTGATCACAGCGGCCCGGTTCTGCAAGAACCGGCGGCGCGCGTCCTGCCAGAGGGAACGCCCCTTGGTCGGTGTTTCCACGTGGCCTTCAGGAGCTGCAATGGCGGTGTCAGACATGGTGCGGCCTCATCAAAGTTTGATCTTGGGGTCAATCCAGGCGTAGAGGATGTCCACAACCAGATTGAACAGGATGGTCAGGCAGCCGATCAGGATCGTGATCCCCATCATCACCGAATAGTCCCGGTTCAGCGCCGAGTTCACAAAGGCCTGCCCGATACCGCCGGTGGTGAAATAAAGATCGATCACAACGGAACCGGTGATCATGATCACGAAGGTCGGCCCGAGGTAGGAAATCACCGGCAACATCGCCGGTTTCAAGGCATGCCGAAACAGGATTGCCCGTGCCGGCAAGCCCTTGGCGCGCGCGGTGCGGATAAAGTTGCTGTGCATCACTTCCAACAGCGAAGACCGCATGATCCGGGCAATCGACGCCATGAAGCTTGTCGACAGAGCGATCACCGGCATGATCAGGTAGGGCCATTGCCCACCGTTCCATCCGCCGCCGGGCAACCATCCCAGCCATAGCGTAAAGATCAGCACGAGGATCGGCGCCATGACAAAGTTCGGCAGCACCTGCGCGCCGATAGAAATACCCACGGCAAAGTAATCAAGCCACGAGTTCTGGTTCAGCGCAGCCGTGATGCCCAAGGCGCACCCAAACACAACGGCAACCACAAATGCGATCGACCCATAGGTCAACGTCACCGGGAAACCCTGGGCGATGATCTCGTTCACTGTCCGGTCCTTATATTGAAAGGACGGACCGAAATCGAACTGGGTGACGACACCCCAAACATAGTTCCAGATCTGGAGCGCAAGGGGATCGTCGAGATGGTACTTGGCCTCGATATTGGCCAGCACTTCGGGCGGCAGCGGGCGATCGGATGAAAACGGGCCGCCGGGTGCGGAATGCATCAGCAGAAAGGAGAAGACGATCAGAATGAGCAGCGTTGGAATCGCGGATAGCAGACGTCTGATGATGAACTCGGTCATGGGGACCTCCCGTGGACCTGGGATGTTTGGGACGAATTCGGAATGAGGTGCAGGACCAGAGACGTGGTGTGCGGCCCGGCGCCGCCCAGTCAGTCAGCTGCGAAATAGAGCTCGCGCGAGTACCATTTCTGCTCGACATTCCCGACGGGCCAGTTCCGAAGATCGTCGTTCATCATATAAACGCCTGCGTAGTGATAGATCGGAATGATCGGGAAGTCGGTTGCCAGGATTTCCTCGATACGTGTAAAACTTGCAGACGGATCGGGGCTGGTCTTGGCTTTTTCCAGCAGCGCGTCAACCTCGGGATTGGCGTAGCCCGCGTCGTTATAAGCATGCGTGCTGCTCATCAGGTCCAGGAAGGACGAAGCCAAGTTATACGGCCCGCACCATCCCGCGCGGCCTATGTCGAACTCCTGGTTCGAACGCGCTTCGAGGAACGTCTTCCATTCCATGTTTTGTAGGACGGTACCGACACCCAGCTTCTGCTTCCACATCTGGGACACGATGATCGCAATCTTCTTGTGTGCCTCGCTGGTATTGTAAAGAAGATCCAGCTCAATCTCTTCGCCAGTGTAGCCAGCCTCGGCCAGCAAAGCCGTAGCGCGCGCATCCCTTTCGGCTTGCGTCATACTGCGGGCCGGGGTGTCGGGTCCGACAAAGTTCGCAGTCGCCTCGGGTGTAAACGTATAGGCCGGAAATTCGCCACCCTGCAGGATCGCGTTGGTGATCACCTCTCGGTCAATGGCCAGGTAAAGCGCCTCGCGAACACGCGGGTCCAGCAGCGCGGGATGCGTATTTTCCGTCATGTTGATGAAGTAGTAGTAAGCACAGAGACGCGGAAAGCTGACCGCGTCATCCGGGTGTTTTTTGCTTAGGGCATTGTATTGCCCGGTAGGCACCTCTGTGCGATCCAACTCACCGGCGAGGTAGCGCGTCAGGGCACCATTGTCGTCACTGATGACAAGAGCCTCGACCCTTTCCAAAATCGTGTTCTGATCGTTCCAGTAAAGCGGATTGCGTTCGCGCACGGACTTTTCTTGCGGCACATGTTCGGTCAGAACATAAGCACCGTTTGATACGATGTTGCCGGGCTTGGTCCAGTCAGACCCATGCGCATCGATCGCCCATTTCGGCGACGGAAATGTCGGTTCGCTGGTCGTCATAAGCGGAAAGTGCCCCATGCTGTTTTCCAACCGAACTTCCAGAGTGTGGTCATCCAAGGCTTTCACACCAAGCTCGGACGGATCCATATCTCCGGCCATTACAGCTTTGACATTCTTCAGCCCCATTTCCTTAGCAAACCAGGAATAAGGAGAGGCCGTGTTCGGATCGGCAAGTCGCTTCCACGAATACTCAAAATCATGGGCGGTCACAGGTTTGCCGTCTGACCATTTGGCGTTGTCACGCAATTGAAAGGTGTAGACGGTGTTGTCAGCACTCGCTTCAAAATGGGTGGCGACACCCGGCACCAGATTGCCATCGGCGTCCTGGTTCATGAGCCCTTCGAAAAGGTCCCGAATGAATTCACCGCCCTGGACATCTTCCGCCAGTTGCGGATCAATCGAGGCAAATTCATCGCCAACGCGGTATATAAACACCTGCTCGTCGGCGAGTTCTTCATTGGTGATAGGATGGACGTCCGCGATAGAGGGCGATGCAAGCAACGCCATGCTGAGAACGGAGGACAATGCAAGTGCGCGGTTCGAGGTCATGTTTGCTCCGAGTATGTACAGTAGCATCAGCGAATAGAAAGCGCAGGACATCACCTGTTCGCTAGTTTTCCAGGCCTTATCTTGTGCCTTGCTGTGCCTTGTGGTTCATAGTGGTCGGTGTGGTAGCAAACATTTTCCCTTTGGAATCCTGCTGAATCATCAAGGTGCTTGACTTTACGTCAGCAATACAAATTTTTTGCATTTATCCTAAGATGTTAAACGGCGGCGAGCGCCGAGTGGTTTCTTTGCGACCGCCGCTCAGTTGAGCGTCTCCAACTTGTGAAGCGGTGGCGTGCACCGTAATCTGACGCTTATCGGCGCTTCGCCCGTTTTGGTCGGGAATCGCGATTTTTCACCCGAAAGATCCGGAGCGAACTGTTGGCCACACTATATTTGATCATTCCTCGAAGAGGGTTGGACGATGACATTTAGGCAGCTTCAGGCGTTTCTGCTCGTGGTGCGAACTGGGACATTAGCGGCCGCCGCTGAGCATATGGGGTTAACACAATCGGGCGTAAGTCGACTTGTCACTGAACTTTCGCGGAATGTGGGGTTCGAACTTTTTACTCGCGTGGGCCGGGGCGTAACGCCAACAACTCAGGGCATGGCTTTCTTCAAAATCGCAGAGGGTGTTTACGATAGCGCCGAATCCCTACAACGCGCCGCGGCCGAGATCCGCGCAGGGATCGAAGATCGGGTTCGCCTAGCCTGTCTACCGACGATCGGCGCCGCGGTATTGCCATCGGTTCTCGAGTCGTTTCATCAGACCTACCCAAATGCCTTCGTCGACATTTATGATCAGGATGCCAAAGAAACTGTGGAAGCTTTCTACGACAAAAAGCTCGACTTTGCCGTAACGCACAAAGTTGGTCATCTTGAAGGGATCCACACCGAAGCCTTTGCGACGGCCGACTATGTGTTTGCTGTTCACCAGGACCATGAGCTGGCCAACCTGAAGGTGATCAAAAATACCGATCTCAGCGGGCATAGTCATGTGGGGTTTGAAAGCGAAACGATGTTCTTGCCCAATGATGACGAGACCCGGTTAATTGGCGAAGCATCTGGCAGCATTTCCAAGCGAATCTGGTGCCAATCATCCGTCATGCGGTACGCGCTGTTGGCCAATAAGCGCAACGTCAACATTGCGGAACCATTTTCACTGCCGCTATTTACACCGCATGGCGTTGTTGCGCGCAAGTTCGAACCGCGGGTTACCATCGAGATGGAATTTGTGATGCCGACAGAAAACGCAAATGTTTCGATGTATGTCGACCTAAAGCGGGCATTCCGCAAAGCCACGGCCTCCTTCGCCGCCCGCCACGATTTGCCAATCTTCGTAAGCGGCAAAGAAAAGCTGTGAGCCAGACTGACTCGGGTGTAGGGCAAGCGCGCTTCACGGCAAAACCAAGGATTGGCTTATGATCGATTTACAGGCATTGCTCTTGCGCATCGCAGATCGGGTCTACCATGAAGCGGACTGGGGACAGCCTGCGCAATATATCCCGGACCTGGCCGAAATCGACCCCGCCCAATTTGCCATCAGCGTCTGTACCGCAGACGGGGAGACATATTCCGCGGGGCGGGCCAATCAGCCGTTCTCTATTCAAAGCATCTCCAAGGTTTTCGCACTGATCGCAACCTTGGGACGTATAGGCGATCAATTGTGGATGCGGGTCGACCGCGAGCCTTCGGGCACCGCTTTCGACTCGATCATTCTTTTGGAAAGCGAGAAAGGCCATCCCAGAAACCCGTTTGTGAATGCAGGCGCCATAGTCACGACTGACGCCCTGTTGTCTGGCCGTGAACCCAAATTGGCTTTGGCCGAAGTCCTGAATCTCGTGCGCGCAATGGCCGAGGATGATGACCTTCATATCAACGGCGCCGTGGCAAGATCTGAGCAAGAGACAGGGGCCAGAAACAAGGCGCTCGCACACTATCTGGCTTCCTATGGGAACCTTTTGAACCCGCCCGACTTGGTCCTTGGAACCTATTTTCATCAATGTGCAATTGAAATGACAACTGTCCAGCTTGCCCGAGCTGGTCGTGTTCTAGCCGGTTTGAATGGATCGCCCAATGTCGTTTCACCATATCATGCCCGTCGCATCAATGCGTTGATGATGACTTGCGGTCACTACGATGGTTCCGGCGACTTTGCTTTTCGCGTTGGGTTGCCCGGAAAAAGTGGCGTTGGTGGCGGAATCCTCATTATTGCACCCAACGTTGCTTCCATCGGCATTTGGTCGCCGGGATTGAATTTCTACGGCAACTCAAATGCTGGTACACGGGCAGCTGCCTATCTTACCCAAGAAACTGGATGGTCAGTCTTCTGAATTGATCAGTGAGTATCCGTTGCCCCAAGATAGGATCGTTTCGTCTGCGACCCATAGGTTGCCCGCTTTTGGAAGCCGCTTTGGATTGGCGAACGGCAAGACCGTTCGCCAAGGCAGGTCAGATATCGATGCGCTCGGCGATGTTCAGAGCGTCTTCGAGTTCAACGCCGAGGTAACGCACTGTGCTGTCGACCTTGATGTGACCGAGCAGCAGCTGCACTGCCCGCAGATTGCCGGTCTTTCGACAAATTTACGCTACCTTCGTACGGCGGAGCGAATGCGTGCCGTATGCGCTTGGCTCCAACCCAATCGCCGACACCCAATCGCGGACGAGCCGACCGTATTGGCGGGTTGATATGTGTGGGCGGTCGTGAAACCGGCTGGGAAACATGAACAGGCAAGCAAGCATATCCGGTGATCTGACCCATGTCAGAACAGTTTCTCGCGTGTTTTCCGTAAGTTCGAATTGAACAGGTCGCCTGGTTTTACTCTGAATCACCGACACACGGTCCCGAACGCGATCATCCTTCACCAGATCAAACACGGCAAGTTTGACCAGATCGCAGCCCCGCAGTTTGCTGTCGATGGCGACGTTGAACAAGGCAAGGTCGCGCAGATTACCCGCAAGTTCTAGCCGCGCGCGGATTGCCCACACCTGTTTTGGCAGCAATGGACGTTTCTGTCCGATGAGCCAACCCTTGTTCCACGTCTTGCGTTTTGGGGTGACTGCGGGAAGTTGGACTCTTGACATGGTTTGCCCTCCGATCCTCCCTCCGCGCCCAATCATCAGCACCGCGCTGACGGGATGATTGTACAATCTGAGCGGATGGTCGGTGTCCGAGGCCCGAGAGATGTGCCGTCGCTGCGACCGCAGCGGGCGGCTGAGAGCCCAACTCGGAAGTGCCATTCTTTGCGAACGCATGCAGCGCCGGTTTTGCTGCAATCGCGCGAAAGATCATGCCGCTCGGTGGAAGACAATTTGGCCATTCAGTTCAAGCGCAGCGAAGTTTGGGTGCGCAATGGACGGCAGTTGGCAAACTGGAATCTTACCGATTCTTCTCCGATGACAACTCGTTGCCAGCCAGATCCGAGTAAGAGCGTTCTCCACGCGTGATTTGGCGGCTTAAGATGTTCTTTGCGGCTTTCACTTTGCCCTCACGCAGATGCGCAGTGATTGCATCATGTTCTTTCAAAGATTTGGCAGTGCGATCCGGGCGCTTTGATAAATGCGTGCGCATTGTGCGGACGATGTCACTGACTTTCTGATATCCGTCCCGCAGGTAGCTGTTGCCACAATGTCTGAAAAATGCGTCGTGAAAAGCTGCGTCCAACTCGAGATACCGTTCGAAATCATCGGCCTTCCGCGCGTCAGTCATCTCGGACACCAAATCCGCAAGTTCATCAAGCAAGGCAGAAGGGTTTTCAACAAGCGCCTGATCCATAGCCGCTGTTTCGAGGATCAACCGATACCTACAGAGTTGCACGACATCCTCGTGAGACAGAGTGAAAACAAATGCTCCGCGCCGCGGAACGATCTGCACAAGACCCTGAAGGTTTAACGCTGCAAGGGCCTCGCGAATCGGCGTCTTACTGATGCCCATGGCCGTTGAAAGCTTGGCTTCCTGCAGCGACTCGCCCAACCCAAAGACACCCTGCACGATGTTTCTCCGGATTTCCGCCTCCGCAATTTTGCTCAATGAATCCGGTCGTTTAAGTTGCATTTTCCCTGCCATATTTAAGGTATCTGACCACTCTACTGTTTCAGGGTATCACGTCCAGCATTGATTTATATATTATATCTGATATGTCAGATGAAAGATCGTAAAAATACTGAACAATTCATGGGAGGAAACCTTGTTCAACAAATCCACATTCGCGCTTGCCGTCGCCATGTCGACCGGACTTGCCTTCGCGGCCTCGGCCGAAACAGTTATCAAAGTTGGGCACGGTGCCGCCGAAGCATTCCACATGCATCGTGCGCTCCTGAAATTCGAAGAACTGGTTGAGACCGGTTCGAATGGCGAAATCGATGTCCAGATCTTTCCATCCTCGCAGATGGGCCCGGATCGCGAGATGATCGAAGGTGTTCAAACCGGCGTTCTTGAAATGGCCATTCCCCCGTCTTCGTTCTTCGCAGGTTGGGATCCGGCTTTTGCGGTGATCGAGCTTCCCTACATGTATGCCTCCAAAGACATCGCCTTTGATGTTCTGGATGGTGAGGCCGGAGACGGAATGCTCGGACGGGTCGAAAATCAGGGGCTCGTCGGTCTTGGTTGGCTTGAATTGGGCGTGCGCAACGTGACCAACAATGTCCGCCCGGTTGAAACACCCGAAGACCTTGAAGGCGTCAAGCTGCGCACGATGAAGGTTCCGGCGCATGTGGCAACATTCGAGACACTCGGCGCCAACCCGACACCGATGAACTTCGGCGAGGTTTACTCTGCCCTCCAGCAAGGCGTGATCGACGGGCAGGAAAACCCGCTGGCGATCATTACCTCACAGCGTTTCTACGAGGTGCAGAAGTACCTTTCGACCACGGGCCATGTCTTTGCGGTCTACATGCCGGTCATCTCCAAACCATTCTTTGACTCGCTGCCCGCGGAGCATCAGCAACTGGTCCGCGACTCGATGGCCGCCGCACGAGATTATCAGGCTGAACTGGTCGCCAGCGAAAATGCGGAGCAGCTGGAACAGATCCGTGCCGCTGGTGTCGAGGTTCTGGAACTGACTGCAGAGCAGAGACAGGCTTTCGCCGACAAAACCGAAAGCGTTCGCCTGAAATATCGCGATGAAGTTGGCGCAGAAGCCTACGACGCTTGGGTCGCGGCGGTATCCGCTGCAAGCGGAAGCTGACCCACGAAATACTCTGTCAATCCGGGCACCCGTACCATGCGGGATCGGGTGCCCCTTTCGTTCAAGGGGAGGTGAACGATGTCGGCTATCAAATGGATCGATATGAATGCCGAAAAAGTCCTGGCCAGTGCGCTCCTAGCCGCGATTGTCGTGTTGATTTTCGGCAATGTGTTTATGCGCTATATCATGAATGCCTCTCTTTCATGGGGTGAAGAGCTAACACTCTGGCTGTTCGTCTGGTTTGTCTGGCTTGGTGTCAGCTATGCCTTCCACACCGGCGATCATGTGCGCATTACAGTCCTACGTGATGTCCTGAGCGAGCGGGCGAGGCTTTATGCGGACGTTGTGATCGCGCTTCTGGTTCTTGGGTTTCTGATCGTTCTGACAATTGAATGCATCAAGCTGATCCGGCAGCCCTTTGTCGCCAGCCAGACCTCGGTTGTTTTGGGGCTGCCAATCCCGATCCTTTATGCTTCAGCGCCGGTTGGTGCGGGCCTGTCCGCGATCCGCATCACTCAACATCTGATCCGAACCCTGCGTCTGATCGCAGGAACCAAAGTGTGAGGAACCCGGCATGCTTGCGACAACGCTTTTCCTTACACTTTTCGCCCTTCTGCTTTTCAGCGTGCCCATTGGCATCTGCCTGGGTCTTGCGACCATGATCGTGATGGTCTTCGTGGATGGCACGCCGCCGATGGTTCTTTTGGCGCGCTCGGTGGTCACAGGCGCGGATTCGTTTCCGCTGATCGCTGTTCCCTTGTTCATCCTCGCAGGAGACCTGATGCAGCACGGTGGGATGTCCCGTCGACTGGTTGGGTTCGCCAATGCACTGATAGGTCACATCCGGGGTGGGTTGGCTTATGTGAACGTGCTCGCCTGTGTGTTCTTTGCCGCCATATCCGGTTCGTCTCCTGCAACTGTCGCCGCCATCGGATCAAACATGATCCCCGAGATGGAAAAGGTCGGCTATACCCGCAAATTCAGCGGCGCATTGACGGCGTCTTCGGGGATGATCGGCGTGATGATCCCACCAAGTATCCCCTTCATCATCTATGGTGTTACTGCCGAGGTTTCGATTGGAAAGCTGTTCCTGGCGGGTGTTGTTCCTGGTATCCTTTTTGCCCTCATGTTCATGTTGGTCGCCCGCGTCCTGCTGCGGAAGGACGCGGTTGTTCAGCAATCGACAACCACGTTCTCAGGCCCGGGCGTCTGGCAGAGTTTCCGGTCTTCGATCTGGGCGCTTCTGGTGCCAGTAATTATCCTTGGGGGCATCTATAGTGGTATCTTCACCCCGACCGAAGCCGGCGCCGTGGCTGTGGTTTATGCCGCCTTCATCGGCATCTTCGTCTATGGAGACATCACCCTGAAGGACCTGCCAGAGGTTTTGGCGGGCAGTGCAAAGACCAGCGGCACCATTCTGATATTGGTGATCATGGCGACCGCCTTTGGCAGACTGATCACGCTTGCAAGAATCCCGACAGAACTCGCCACAACGATCACCAGCCTGTCCGACAATCCGATCATCATTCTATTGTTGATCAATCTGCTATTGCTGGTGATCGGCATGTTCATGGAGACGATTTCGTCGATCATCATCATGACGCCGATCCTGCTGCCGGTTGCAACCGCGCTGGGTGTCGATCCTATCGTCTTTGGCGTCATTCTGACGGTCAATCTGGCCATCGGATTCTGTACACCACCTTTGGGCGTAAACCTGTTCGTGGCCAGCAGCATTTCGAAGGTCTCCATCGAAAGCCTCAGCCGCGCGATCCTGCCATTCTTTGCCGGCATGCTGATCCTGTTGATGTTCATCACCTATGTGCCCGCAATCTCCCTGGCCCTGCCATCCCTTTGGTGAACGGCTGAGGCGTTTCAAACGTTAGACAACAAAACCAGAGGACCCGGATGGATCTGGACCTATCCCACCCGTCGATAGAAGACCTTCGGAAAACCGCGCAAAAGCGCATCCCGAAGTTTGCCTTCGAGTATCTCGACAGCGCAACTGGCAGAGAGCTGGGGAAAAGCGTGAATCGTGATGCGCTTGATGCTATCGGGTTCATGCCCAGCGTGCTGTGTGGACGAACCAAAGCCGACCTCCAAACGACACTGCTGGGGCAGACCTACGATCTGCCGTTTGGAATTGCACCTGTCGGTATGTCTGGATTGTTGTGGGCCGGCGCGGAACGGATGCTGGCGCAGGCCGCCGTCGCCCACAACATCCCGTTTTCACTGTCCAGCGTCGCGGTCGCCTCACCGGAGGATGTCGCCCCTTACATCGGCCAAAACGGGTGGTTTCAGCACTACCCCGTGAACTCTGCAGAATTGCGCCGGGAAATGCTGCCACGGATCAAGGCCGCTGGTTTTCACACACTTATTATGACTGTCGATGTCCCGGAAGAAAGCAGGCGTGAACGCCAGAGACGTGCAAACCTGACCGTCCCGCCCAAGGCCGACTTGCGAACGCTTGCCGAAATGGCCGCGCGGCCGGCTTGGTGCCTTGCCCATATGCTTGAAGGTATCATGCCGCGCATGCGGTTCTTTGATGACTATGTGCCGCAACGCGGTCGGGAGAGTTTCACCCATGCTGGCGCCCTGATCCGAGGCATTCCCGATTGGCAATACCTGCGAGAATTGCGCGACGAATGGGATGGTCATCTTGTCGTCAAAGGCGTTTTACGGTCGGAGGATGCTGAAAAAATGGTGGCAGAGGGCGTAGATTGCATTTGGGTTTCAAATCATTCCGGTCGCCAATTCGAAGCTGGACCTGCTGTCATCGACCAGTTGCCAAAAATCCGTGATGCGGTCGGACCGCGTGTCCCCCTCATATACGATTCTGGTGTGGCCTGGGGCCTGGATATCATGCGCGCGTTGGCCAAAGGTGCCGATTTCGTCATGGTCGGGCGGGCGTTTCAGTATGCGGTCGCAGCTTTTGGATCACAGGGCATAGATCACCTCGTGCATATTTTGCGAGCTGACATGACAGCCAATATGAGTCAGTTGGGCGTTGAAAAACCTGACCATCTTGCCCGGTTCCTTCTAAACAGCGACTGAGCAATCCGCCGGAATCGGAAAGCTTTAGGACTGCGCGTTGCTGTTGGTCTCACGCAGGCCCTTCACGATTAGATCAGCCGTTGATCGCGAACACGCCATCGGCAGATCGTATACCGTCGCAAGACGGGTCAACGCCTTTACATCCACATCGTGCGGCATAGGCGAGAGTGGGTCGACGAAGAATATCAAAGCATCAAGCTTCTCTTCGCAGATCATTGCACCAATCTGCTGGTCACCGCCAAGCGGGCCACTTTTCAAACAGGTTACATTCAATTCAGGAAAGGCTTCTTTGATACGACCGCCGGTCGTACCTGTTGATACGATGCTAACTCCTGATAGCCGGGTCTTCTGAAGGCCAACCCAAGCTACGATCTCGTCTTTTCTTGCGTCATGCGCAACAAGCGCAAAACACGGGCGATCACCGGATGAATTGTTCAACGTAGTTCTCCCCAAGACCAACTTCGGCGAAGTGCTTTCGACACAGATCGATCTTGGTGAACACATCCTCGTAGCCTTGCACCTTGCCCCACGGATCGACATAGCACATCACACCGTTAACCTGGAAATAGGTGATCATCTCTTCGACATCATCCGGAACAACCAGCGTGTGAGTTTCACCCGGTGGTTCATAGACATAGCCGCCCTCTTCGGCGACCCAGTCATGTTCCAAGTAGTGCCAGCGTCCTTTCAGAACAAAGCCGTGGACAGGTTGCGGGTGACGGTGGCGCGAAAGGACACCGGCCTTGCGGACCTTCAACAGGTTCATCCAATAGCCTTGTGACCGATTGAGGCAGAGGGGGCGGAACCACACGTTTTCGGCCTGCGGCACCCAGAGCCTTTCGTCCTCTGTCACCGCGTTCGGTATCACAATCTCGTCCTGCGCTTCCTTCGGGAACGGCAACTGATACGGCATTCTCGCAGTGTCGTCGTTTTTCATTGGCCTCTCCTCACATTGCCAGATAGCCACCGTCGACCGGATAAACCGACCCGGTGACAAAGCTGGCATCTTCACTCAGAAGCCAGCGTACAAGCGCGCCAACCTCTTCAGGTTTACCCCATCGTTTCAACGGCGTACGCGCCATGATCCCTTCGGTTCGATCAGGGTCGTCCCGAAGACCTTGTGTCATTTCCGTCTCGATCCAGCCCGGTGCAATGGCATTTACTCTGACGCCGTCTCCGGCCCAGCGACCTGCCAATGCCTTGGTGAGTTGTGCGACCCCACCTTTTGAGGCCGAATAGGCCGGGACCAGTGGGCCGCCAAAAGTGCTTAGCATGGACGCGGTGTTAACGATTGCCCCACCCTGCTTGACCAAAAGCGGTTGCGCGGCGAGGCAGCAGCGCATCGTCCCGGTCAGGTTTACATCAAGAACCCTGGCAAAGACGTCGATATCATATTCTTCACCCCTGAGCAGAATCCCCGCGCAGTTCACCAAGGCGTCGAGGCGCCTGAGGTTGCCGAACACAGCATCGACCGAAGCCTGATCTGTCACATCCAGAAGCTGTGTTGTTATACCGGCCTGAGGAGCAAAGGCATCCAGCTCGGAGTCCGACACGGATGCGGCGATAACGGACCAGCCAGCATCAGCAAGCGACCGCGCCACACCCGCGCCGATACCTCGGGTGCCTCCGGTGACAATGGCTTGTTTCATCTTTGATCTTTCAGTGCTTGGGTGAAAGCACGCGCACGTGCGCCAATATCATCCAATGCACGGCCCGGCTTGAACAGGGCCGATCCCAACCCGAACCCATTTGTCCCGGCTGCGCGGTACGCGGCCATTGTTTCCGGTGTGATCCCCCCCACCGCAGCAATGACAGCCTCTTGGGGCAATATCGCACGCATGGCGGCGATGGCGGTCGGCGGCACCATCTCAGCTGGAAAGAACTTTAGAACAGAGGCACCAAGATCCAAGGCGACAAAGGCCTCGGACGGGGTCACCACGCCCGGACACCAATATAGACCCCGCGCAACCGCGGCACGCCCCACATCCGGGTTCATGTTCGGTGAGACTATGATCCGCCCGCCTGCATCAGCAACCGCATCGACTTGCTCAGCGGTCAGGACTGTGCCCGCCCCTACCACGGCCTGCGCCCCATAATGCTTGGCAATTCGAGCGATCGACTCCAGCGGATCTGGAGAGTTCAGCGGAACTTCGACGATACGAAAGGCGGCCTCAATCAGCTCACCAGCAACTGGTAACGCGTTTTCTGGTTCCAGCCCGCGCAAGATTGCAATCAGTGGGTTTTCGGCCAGCGCCGCAGTGAGGTCGATCATCCCAATAGCCCCGCTGCGCGGGCAATCAGAAAATGCCCTTTGGCGACGATATCATCCGGCGCTCGGCGGGTTTCCAGCCCCGCGGCCCGTAAGGCAATATCATAGCGGTCTGACAGGTCGCTGCGTCCCACAAGGGTGACGGTGCCGATATTTTCGACAGCGCGGGTCGCAGCCGCAACCTCCGCACCTATCAGAAGGCCGGACAAGTAATCAGCCGTAGCAACCTTGGGGATTTTACCCATGAGTGGAAGTGTCCGAACGTGAAACAAATTGTGCAATAGATTGGACCCCCCTTCGAGGCCCGCAGCTACGCCGGTTTCAAAGGCAGCTACGTCGAAGTCGTGATCCTCCATCAAAGTTCCAAGGATCGTGTGCCCCTTGAGAGCTGCAAAGATCTCGCCCGTCATATAGGTTGAGAAATCCACGATCTGCCCATCCGCAACCTGGACCCATTTGCTGTGCGTGCCCGGCATCACGAAAGTACCGTCGTTCAGACCAAGTGCGGACGCGCCAATAATCTGCGTCTCCTCGCCGCGCATCACGTCCGGGCCGCCCGCGTGCTCGATTGATGCCCCCGTCACAAAGTGGATCCGGGCTCCGCTATCGGCATCATGTGGCACCAAAGCCCGCGCAAGACCACAGGCACCAAGCGGCATTTCGGCATAGGGCGTTTCAACCCAGCCGTTCCGGCTGGTTATCATACCAGATGCAAGGATCGGCAGATCGATCTGGGCAACCCAAGGGCCAATGAGACGATCAAGGACCACCTCGAAGGTCTTTCCAGAAACCTGCATGATGCCTTCGGGAGATGAGACACCGTCAATGACCTCACCCTCCGCACCAATAAGAAAAGCACGGAGAGAAGAGGTTCCCCAATCGACACCGATAAGGGCTGGTTCAGATACGACCGAATTCATTTAGAAGATCCTCGACGGTTTTTCCCTTGGCAACCCATTTGCGGGTTTCTTCTTCGCGATCGGCCTGTTCCTGGGCAAGGCGCACGGTTTCTTCGGCCAGTTCCTGCGGGATCACGACAACGCCCATCAAATCAGCGACGATAAAGTCACCGGGGTTCACGACCACGCCACCACAAGCGATCGGCACGTTGATCGAAAGCTCGTCCTTGCGCCCGGAAAACATCGTGTGCGTTCCGCGCGGGGTGATCGCCCGTGTCCAGATCGGCCAGTTGATGTCTTCCAATTCGTCCGTATCGCGTCCCGTACCATCTACGATCATGCCGCGAATGCCCCGGTTCTGCGCCAACCCGCCCATGAGCCCACCGCAGACCGACGTATTGACGTCGCCGCCCGCATCCACAACGATCACGTCGCCGGGTTGGCCCATCTCCAAGGCTTTCAGAGGGTCGACCAGGTCGCCTTTGGAAAGCTGCACGGTGACGGCCTGGCCCGTAACCTTGGCGCGGAATGCGGGCTTGATGGCGCTGTCCATCACACCGGTACGATACTGAACGTCGGCAAAGATGGCTGCTGCTGAATAGGCCTCGAGCACCTTGTCGAATTTCTTGAGCAGATCCGGGTTTCGTTCAAAGTCATTGAAGACCCTGAGGTCACTACTAACGTCTGGCATTCTTGTCTCCTGTTATGCGGGTGTTGCGGCCAATGCCTCGGCATTGACGGTGTAGTCTGGCTTTTGCCCTGTGAGCACCTTGGCCACCTGCGTTGCAGCGGTGACCCGGGCGGCACGTATGGATTCTTCGGAGTAATAGGCGGCGTGTGGTGTCACGAGCACGTTGGGCAGCGTGAAGAGCGGGTTGTCATCCGGGTTCCAGTTGGCGCGCTTGGCCGGCTCTTCTTCGGGATCATCGAGGCCGGCGGCGGCCAGTTGACCATTGGTCAGAGCGCGGTAGAGGGCCTTGTTGTCCACGGTTGGACCACGACCGGTGTTCACCAGGATTGCGCCCGGTTTCATCGAAGCGAATTCCGCATCCGACAAGAAATGATGGGTATCAGGCGTCATAGGCGCCTGCATCAGGACATAGTCGGAGCGTGCCAGAAGATCGGCCTTGGACACCAATTCCACCCCCAGCGACGTGGCGACATTTGCCGGCAGGAAGGGATCATAGGCAATGACATTGACGCCGAAGGCCCGCGCCCGTGCCACGATGGCCTGTCCGATCTTGCCCAGCGACACGACGCCCATCGTGCGCCCGCGCAGGCGAAAAACCGGCTGTCCACTTTGCCATCGCCAGATTCCCGCATGGGTTGCGCGGTCGTAGTCTGGCAGTTTTCGGGCCAGCGTGAGCCATAGGGAGATCGCATGATCTGCGACCTCTTCGGTGCAGTAGTTTTGCACATTGGTCACCAGAATGCCCCGTTCGGTGGCCGTGCCGACATCGACGATATCGACACCCACACCATAGCGCGCGATCACCTCACAGCGTTCCATCCGCGTGATCGTTTGCTGCCCAACCTTGGCATATTGGTTCATCATCGCAGCGCAGTGCGGCGCGACCTCAAAAAGGTCCTCTTCGGATTTGGCCTGAAGCGCGATGACTTCGGCACCGGCCGCTTCGAGGATCTCGGTTTCCACATCGACATTGCCAAAGTCGTAATCGGTGATCACGACCATCGGCCGATCCGTCCGTGGAACGAATGTCGGCTGATCAGACATAGGCGCCCGCCGAATATGTCAACTCGTACGAGTGGCTGTAGAGTTCGAAAATGTTGCCGAACGGGTCTTCCATGTAGACCATGCGATATGGCTTTTCGCCCGGGTAATACTTGCGCACCTGTTCCATGCGCTGGCGACCGCCCAGTTCTTCGATAATTTTGATCCGCCCTTCCAGATCCGCGTCCTGCACGCAGAAGTGAAACAGACCCCGGCGCCAATATTCGAACGGGCGTTCTTCTTCGATCGTCTTGGGAAACTCGAATAGCTCGATACCCACACCGTCGCCCATCGACAGATGCGCGATGCGAAATTTGCCCCAGCCTTCGCCAAAGACATCGTCGCACATCTGACCGATGGCGCTTTCGTCGTGGAGAATTTCGGTGGGCTCCATCAGCACGTATAGATCGAACGCCTTGGAATAAAATTCCACGGCCTTTTCCAAATCCGGAACCGTGATGCCGATGTGAGAGAATGTAAGTGCGACCATGGGTGGCTCCTGTTTTTGAATGTCAGAGAATGTTGCGAACAATGCCGCCTTCGATCCGGTGTGCAGAACCATTGGAGGCGGTGCTGGCCGAGATCGTGACGATCATGCGGGCGACTTCGTCCGGTTGGACGAAACGTTGGATCAGCGAGGTGGGCTCGTCCGACTTGAAGTAGTTGTCCACGATTGTGTCGAGCGGTTCGCCCTTTTGGTCGGCAAGGCCGTCGAAATATGCTTCGACCCCTTCGGTCCATGTTGGACCAGGCAGGATGGAATTGACCCGCACCTTCGTGCCCTTGGTCAGCTCTGCCATGCCACGGGTGAGACCTAACATGGCAGTTTTCGTGACGGAGTAGTGCACCATCTGGGGCAGAGGCTTTACCGCTGCTTCGCTCGCCATGTTGATGATCGACCCAGTGCCGCGTTTCAGCATAGCAGGCAGGAAAACCCGGCTCATCCGAACTGCAGACAGGACGTTGATGTTAAAATAGTGCATCCAGTCATCATCGGTCAGGTCTTCGAATGGTTTGACCGAGAAGATGCCAACATTGTTGACCAGGACATCTACTACACCTTGCAATTGCGCAAATTCAGCCAGCGCGCTTGCATCAGTCGCCCTCGTCAAATCCGCCGCCATCCCTTTGACGTCGCCCAAGGTGGCAAGGTCGTCCATGCAGGCACTCACTTCGGTCTCCGTCAAACCGTGAACAATGACGCGTGCGCCTTCCTGCAAATAGACTTTCGCAGTCGCCTTCCCAATACCAGAGCCAGAGCCGGTGACGAGTACAAGCTTGTCTTTCAGCCCAAGGTCCATGTCATGCTCCCTTTTTCACACTGGATGTCTGAGCGGGCGACGCGCGCCCGAAAATGCGCGCCATCAGGGCAGAAATCTCAGCCCGCCACATGTCGATGCCAACGGCCAGAAGGATGATCAGTCCCAGCACGATATTCTGAACAGATGACGGCGCTGCATTCAGGTTCAGGCCGTTCTGGACAATCACGATGGTCATGGCGCCCATCAGCGTGGCGAGGATGTTGCCGCGCCCTCCAGCGAGACTGGCACCTCCGACCACAGCGGCGGCTATCGCCTGCAATTCAAGCGTTTGCCCATAATTTGGGGAGCCGGAGTTCAAGCGTGCCGACATCAGGATCGCGCCTACGGCGGTCATGAAACCTGCAATCACAAACGTCGTTGTCTGCACCTTGCGCACGTTGATGCCGGTCAGAACGGCGGCGGCCGGGTTGCCGCCGACGGCATAGATTTCGCGGCCCAGCTTTGTGAAATTCATCGTAAATGCCGCAAGTGCATAGAAGAAAACGAGATAGAAGAAGGGCAACGGAATGCCAAACAACTTACCGTAAAAGATCGGCTCAAGCGCGGGATCGAGCGAAAAGATAGGCGAGCCATTGTTGAAGGTCAGTGCGAGACCACGGAATGCGATCAGCGCCGCCAGTGTGGTAATGAACGACGGTATGCGTCCGTAAGCCGTAATCAAGCCAATAAAGAGCCCCAACAATCCACCGGCAAAAAGGATAAGCGGGAGTGCCAGCACAAGCGGAATGCCAAGGAACTTCAGCATTTGTGCAAGGATCATGGTCAGCAAAGCAACCATTGAACCGGAGCTCAAATCGATGCCAGCCGCGAAAATCACGATGGTAGAACCGATGGCAATGAGCGCCACGATGCTGACTTGCAAGGAAAGGTTCGAAAGATTTCCCGGATTCAGAAACCGCTCTGTTGTGAGCGCGACAATCAGGGCGACGATCACCATGGCCGCGAAGGGTCCGATCAATTGAGTGTCAAAGATCCGCTTCATGCGAAAACCTCCTCTGGCTTGAGATGTGGGACGTCTGCGGAGGCCCGCACGAGGTCATCATGAGTTAGGTCCGACGCATCCACGGTTCGCGTAATCGTGCCGTGCTGAACGATTGCGATCCGATCGCTCATCGCCAGAAGCTCATCGTGGTCCGAACTGATCAGGATGATGGATTTGCCTGCGCGGGTCAGCTTGTTTATCAGCTTGTAGACCGCGATCTTGGCGCCGATATCGATCCCTTGCGTGGGTTCATCAAGGATCAAGATCTCCGAATCCGAGAACAGCCAACGCGCAATCACGATCTTCTGCTGGTTCCCTCCGGAAAGGAAGTTGACTGTCTTTTCCTCTGCCTGGGTCGAAATCTCCAGATCGCGGATCAGGTCGTGCGTGGCGTGTTCCTCAGCCTTAAGGTCCAAGACACCAAACCGGCTCAGACCGCCAAGCGACGCTGCGGTAATGTTGCCGCTGGCCCGGAAATTGAAGAACAAGCCATCATATTTTCGGTTTTCCGGAACCAAGGCCAAACCGGCGCGGATCGCGTCGATTTCCCGGCCGAACCGGACTGGATTGCCCTTTAATGTGACTTGACCGGCAACAATCTCATCTGTTCCAAACAGGGCCCTTGCGATTTCCGTGCGCCCGCTTCCCAACACGCCGCCTAGGCCAAGCACTTCACCTTTGTGGAGCGCAAAGGATGCATCCGTCACTCCGGCATTGGTTGCAAGCCCGCTCGCTTCGAGAACAACTTCGTGGGTTGCATTCTGCTCTTTTGGGTAGTGCTCACCTATGTCTTCCCCGACCATGGCGCTGACAATTTCAGAGACGTTGATTTCCGTCTCGCCACTGGCTCGCACGACGCGCCCATTGCGCAGGATCGTTACTTCGTCGACGATCCGCTCCACCTCATCCAAGCGATGGGAGACATAAAGAATAGCTGTTCCGCGGCTGCGCATGTTGCGCAACAACTGGTGCAGGCGTTCGATTTCGTCCTCGCCCAACGCGGCTGTCGGCTCATCGAGGATGATCATACGGGCATCCATCGCAATAGCCTTGGCAATCTCGACAAGCTGTTGCTCACCTACGGAAAGCGTGCCGGTGATGGCATTGGGTGAAACATCGACGTCCATCTCTGCTAAAACACGGGCGGCTTCGTCGTGCACCTTACCCCAGTCTATTACGCCCAATCTGGACCGGGGCATGTTGCCCAGAAAGATATTCTCGCCAACAGACAGTGTTGGAACGATCGAGAACTCCTGAAATACCGTTGCGATACCGAGATCGCGTGCGACCTGTGGGTCGCTAACTGTTACCGGTTGGCCGTTGTGAAGAATCCGGCCGCTGTCAGGCTGCTGCACGCCGGACAGCGTCTTGATCATTGTGGACTTGCCGCACCCGTTTTCACCAAGCAGCCCATGGATCGAGCCGGGCAGAAGCTTGATACAGACTTTGTCATTCGCCAAAACGCCGGGATAGGCCTTGGTGATATCGACAAACTCCCAAAGGGGTTTTTCTGTTGTCATCTGTGTGGCCTCGACTTGAACGGGAAACTCAGTTGAATTGCGACCCCGGCAGCACACGAACATGCCACCGGGAAGCAGGGAGAACGCTCAGTACTCTTTGGATGGCTGCGGGAAGAGCTTTTCAGGTTCTTGCAGAACGCTGATTGCACCATCCTTGTCCTCAATCGAGGTCGGTGTTTCGATCCATCCACCGGGATAGGAGCCATTCAGCGCATCAATCGTTGCCTGCATAGCCGCCCGACCCATGAGGAACGGCGAGGTATTTACCGTTGCGGTGATGTTACCCGCAGCGATTTCCTCCAGGCCCGAGGTATCCCCATCGTTGCCGAGCAGAACGATATCAGAGCGACCGAGGGCCTTGGCTGCAAACGATGCCCCGATGATCATGTAGTCATTTGCAGCAAAGATCATGTCGAGATCGGGATGTGATTGCAGAATATCCATGCCAGCGGTATTGCCACCTTCGACATTCCACTTGCCGTCAATGGACACGACTACTTCGAAGTTTTCGTTGCCGTCGATACCGTCGAGAAAACCGCCAACACGCTCGGTCGAGTGGTATCCGGGCTGACCTTCAATGATGCCAACCTTCAGAGGTTTGTCGCCATAATTCTCGATGGCCCAATCAGCGATGTTGTGTGTGCCGTTTCGCTGCGAATACCCGACCACGCCGTGGATCGGCGTCGGAAAGTTCGGTATATCCGAGTTGATCATCAACACCGCCATACCCTTGTCGACCGCCTGCTTGAGAAGGGGCGCGGCAGCAAATTCATCGTGGGTGCCAAAGATGATCGCATCCACATCCTGGGTCAGCACGTCCTGGATCATGCCCATTTGGCCGTTGATGTCAGCACCCGATTGTGGGGCCAACATGAAGACTTCAACGCCCGCTTCAGCCGCAACCGCTTTGATACCCTCGCCAATTGCGATGTAGTAGTTGAACTCGGTTGCGGGCGGCATGTAGGCGATGCGGAACTTTTCGTTTTTTGGGGCAATCGCATCAATTGGAGCTTGCGCACCGTCTTCGAGCGGGATCGGTGTCGGATAGTCTTCCGCATGGATGACAGAGGCGAGCAGGGCGAAACCAGCGGCCATTGTCGTATTCATAAGTGTTTTCAGCATTTTATTCTCCTCCAGAAATTTTTCGTTATCCGTTGAATGGCGTGTCGAGCACGCCACAAACGCCGGGTTTGACTGCGAACAAGCCGCCCGATTCCGGTTCTTTTGATAGGGCGTCTTCATCACTCATCAGGCGCGAGGTCGTAATGAAGAGTGTGTCGAGTTCCGGGCCACCAAAGGCACAGCAGGTGGGCTTCCAGACAGGAATTTCTATGACCCGATCAATCGCGCCGTTCGGGGCTACGCGAACAACACGGTGACCTTCCCACTCGGCGTTCCAGACACCACCTTCGGCATCGACACAGGACCCGTCGGGTAGCCCCGGTTCGTCCTTGAATGAAGCGTGAATGCGTCGGTCAGAAACCGAACCAGTGGCGGTGTCGTAATCAAAGGCTACGATTTCCCGGTCTGGTGTATCCGCAAAAAACATCGTGCCGCCATCTGGGGCAAAACAAGCAGAGTTTGCACAGGACACCTTTTCGATGATTGTCCGCACGGACAGGTCCGTGTCGATGCACAAGACTGACGAATCGTGGGCTCCGGACACCTCGTTCATCCCACCGACGATCAGCCTTCCCTGCCGATCTGTCCGTCCGTCGTTCAGTCGCGTCTCGGCGTTATTGGGTTCGAAGCGGGCAACAAGCGTTTCCACGTTCGTGTCCAGATCAAACAGAACGACCCGATCAGCAAAGGCAACGATCAAGCCCCCTTTTGCGCGAGGAGCAAAGCAGCAGACACGCTCTGTCATAGGGTGTTTGGCGCTCTTCAAAGTCGATGGATCGTAAGACCAAAGCGCGCAGCCTTCGATATCGGTCCACCAGACAAGCTCATCGGCAGGGTTCCAGAGAATCCCCTCCCCATGCTCATTCCTGCAATCAAGAACTAACTCTGCACGCATTTCAAACCGGCTCCCCTCCAGTCAATCTGATATCTGATATTCCAGCTTGCCTTATCTGGTGTATCAGATATCTTCTGTCATGCAACACATTTTTTTGGAGACCCCGATTATGGCCCTTGAACGACCCAAATCTCTCCGAGAACTTGCCTTGGAGCATTTGAGGAACAGTATCATCGACGGCTCGCTAAAGATGGGCCAGATACTTTCCGAGCGTAAGATATCCGAGGAACTTGGTGTCTCCAAATCGCCGGTTCGCGAAGCGTTAGCCCAACTGCGTGATGAAGGGCTTGTTAGTATCGAACCGCAAAAAGGTGCCCGCGTGTTCTCCCTTTCCGAGGCTGAAGTAACGCAAATCTGTGACTTCAGGCAGGCCATCGAGACAGCCGCATTTGAATTGGCTCTATCGAGGGACCCTGATGGGTTGGCCGTCGGCATGGAGAGAGTTGTGAAAGATATGGAGCGCGCTCGGTCGCGCCGCGATGAAAGAGAGTACCTGGCGCTGGATACTTCTTTTCACCAATTGATCTTTGAGCACGCCGGAAACGACTATCTGACCGCGAGTTATACGCGCTACATCGGTAAGATCGCCGCATTGCGGACCCATTTATCCAAGCTACCGCAACACACAGAACTTTCATTCGAAGAACATCAGAAAATCGCGGTCGCGGTGCGTCAAGGTGATATGGCGAAAATTAAATTGCTTCTGGTGGAGCACATTGATCGAACCCGGCAGGCCTATGAAAGTGCTTCGATCGTGCTTGAGGGCGCGAAGGCCTCCTAATCAACGCCAACACGTTTCAAAGGGCAGTCCTGCGAAGGGCTGCCCTTCTTCATGCCATCATTAGCTTCATCACAAAGCAATTGACATCTGATATCTCAGATGTCAATTAGACTTCGGGAGGAATACAATGACATCAGCTTCGATTCTTGATCCGAGGAACGCACTACCCCTGATCCGATTGGATGCGGTTAGCAAAAGTTTTGGTGCAAACGTTGTTCTTAATCATTTGGAATTCGAACTGCGCCCAGGCGAAGTGCATGCGCTTTGCGGTGAAAACGGCGCAGGCAAATCCACGTGTTTGGGTCTGCTCTACGGACTTCATCAACCGTCGGAGGGAAGAATTCTGTGTAACGGCAATGAAGGTCGAATTGAAAATCCGTCGCACGCGCAATCGCTTGGCGTCAGTTGCGTGTTTCAAGAGCTCAGCCTGGCCGGGGCTCTTTCTGTCGCTGAAAACATCTATGCCGGACGAGCTCCGACCCGTTTGGGTGTCGTTGACTGGCCGGAACTGCGCCGCCGTGCCGAAGCGCTTTTGGCAGAGTTCGGACTGGACATCGACGTTTCGATCCCCGTCGACAGCCTGCCAATCAGCTCCCGCCAGATTGTAGAAATTGCCAAGGCGCTGTCCCTGAACTCACGCGTCCTTTTGCTGGATGAGCCGACATCAGCACTGGCTCCTGACGAAGTGGACGCGTTGTTCGACGTACTTCGCGGGCTGACAAAAAAGGGGATCGGCATTGTCTATGTCAGCCACCACATGGACGAGATATTCCGAATATCCGATCGAATTACCGTTTTGCGGGATGGACGCCAGATCAGCACTTTGCCAGTGGCTGAGACCTCTCAGGAACAAGTGGTTGCAGAGATGATTGGGGGCGCACATCCTGGTGATGTCAACAGATCAGCCCATGTCAAAGGGAACGATGTCCTTACCGTCAAAGGCCTGACGCACTCAGGTGAATTCGAAGACATCTCATTTTCGATTAAGGCCGGCGAAATAGTCGGCATGGCCGGGCTAATGGGAGCGCGCCGAAGCGAGATTGTCCGCTCAATCGTTGGATTGATGCCGGGAGCCGAGGGGGTTGTCGAGCTGCGCGGGGCGCCAGTGAAGCTCACTTCCCTGCGCCACGCAATGCGCCTTGGCATAGGCTTTGTACCGGAAGAACGAAAGACCGAAGGTCTGTTTCTCGAACAATCGCTCAGCGACAACCTGATCGCCGCAAGTCTTTCTGAACACGCGAACCTGGGCATCATGCGCAAGGCATCAATAAAGAAAGCCAGCAACGCTGCCATTGATGCATTTAGCGTCAAAGCCAGTGGGATCACTGAAGACGTCGGCGCTCTGTCGGGGGGAAATCAGCAAAAGATCATGCTGGCCAAATGGCTCAAACGCACACCTGACCTTCTGATCGTGGAAGAACCTACGAAAGGCGTCGATGTGGGCGCGAAATTTCAGATCCATACAGAGCTGCTCCGCCAAGCGGCAGAAGGAATGGCGATTCTGGTGGTGTCGTCCGATTTTCCGGAATTGGCTTCGCTGTCCTCGCGCATTCTTGTCGTTCACGAGGGTCGTCTGATGGGCGACATCGCAGCAGAGGACGCCAGCGAAAGCGTACTTCTGCAAATGGCCGCCGGGAACGCCAATCGCTCGGCTGCACAGCCTTCCCAACACAAAGGAGTCGCGTCGTGACCATGGTCGCTCAAGCCAACATTTCCGAGAAACGGTCACTTATGCGGCGCGTCCTGCAGGCATTCGTCGACATCCGTGAGCTGACGCTGATCGTTTTGATCGCCGCGATCATCATCGTGATGGCCAACGTCAATCCCTATTTCTTCAGCTTCTCGAACTTTCGGGCCGTGGCCGTGGGCATGGCACCGACAGCAATCATTGTCATCGGCATGGCGATCCTGCTGGCATCAGGCGGGTTCGATCTTTCGGTTGGATCAGTCATGGCGCTGTCTTCCACGGTTGTTGCAATGTTGCTGCTGACCGGCATGCCGATCCCGCTTGCGGTGATCTGCGGCCTGATCCTTGGCTGCGTCGTCGGGGTTGTAAACGGTTTGCTCGTCACGGGACTCGGGATCAACCCATTGATCGCCACACTTGGGACAATGTCGATCGCGCGCGGCATCGCGTTAGTTCTGACTGAGGGTTTCTCAGTCTCCAGTCTGCCTGCGTCATTCAGCTGGATTGGCAAGACCGACATTGGCGGCTTTCCTGTGATCGTGTTGCTGACCCTCGTTTTGGTGATCCTTTTTGACCTGGCAGTGCGCCACACCCGGTTTTTCAGGCAGGTCTACTTCATCGGTGCAAATGAAAAAGCCGCCATGCTTTCAGGCATCCACGTAACACGCGTTCGCATCATTCTTTATGCGCTCACGGGCATTTTGGCGGCCTTGGCCGGCGTGCTGCTGGCCTCGCGATTGATGAGCGGCACGCCGACAGCAGGCAATGGAATCGAACTGCAGGTGCTGGCTGCGGCCGTTATTGGTGGTGCGTCGCTGCGCGGGGGCGAAGGCACAATTCTCGGCGCATTCCTTGGCGTCGTGTTCGTCGCCTTGATCAACAATACGATGACCATGCAAGCCGTTTCGATCTACTGGCAAATGATTGTCATCGGTGGCGTGCTCGTCTCAGCCGTCGCATTGGACATGCTGATCCGCAGCAAACGGGGCTGACCCCAATCAATAAAAACCAACAACAACCAATCATCCAAAAGGGAGATCACGATGACTGAGATGACTGTAAATCGGCGCAGGCTGCTGACTGCGGGCACTACCGCAGGATTGGCCGCCGCCTTCGGACTACCAATCCTGTCGAAGGAAGCCATGGCACAGGCGGCTGGTAAGGAATATGTTTTTCTCTCCATCGTAACTCAGGTGCCGTTCTGGGTGGATTACCGCAACGCGATGGAGGACCTCGAAGAACTGATGGGTATCAAGGCCACGTTCACCGGTCCGCTGGATTTCGACACAGCAGCACAGGCGCGTCAGCTTGATGAACTGATCGCCCGCCGCCCCGCTGGCATCCTGATCTTCCCCGGCGATCCCGCGACCTTAGCGCCCGGCGTGGAGCGCGCAGTCGAAGCCGGCATCCCCATCACTTGTTGTATTGGTGACATCCCCGACAGCCCCCGATCCACTTTCCTGGGCATCAACGGCGTTCAGGCCGGGCGGGTCGGTGGCGAGATGCTGGCCGAAGCGATTGGTGGAAAGGGAAAAGTCATCCTTGGTACATTCCCAGCGCCGTCGACCCTGGAGCGTGTAGAAGGGTACAAACAGATCTTTGCAGAGAAATATCCTGACATTGAGGTGGTTGACGTCGTCAACGACAAAGCCGACCCGTCATACGCTCCGACGGCCTATCTTCAGGCTATCCAGGCCAACCCTGACATTGTTGGCATTGGTGGTACGGACGGCGACAGCGGCAAAGGCGCAGCCATCGCAGTGACCGAAGCAGATCGCAAGGACATCAAGATCGTCGCGATGGACCGCAACGATGACATGCTGCCCTATATCGAAGACGGTACGATCCACGGTGCGGTGGCTCAGAAATCCTACCTCGAGATCTTCCTCGCCTTCCACATGATGCACTGGCAGAACACGGACGCACTGAAGGTCTTGCCGGATTGGAAGGCCGCCGGGATCAATCCACTGCCGGAACGCGTCGAAACTGGGGTGATGCCGATAACGGCGCAAAACGTCGCCCAATTCAAGCACGTCTAAACGTTTTCCCGGCGCAGAAGTTTTGCGCCGGGTCACCGCTCGGGAACCCCTCATGTCTGATCGATGGTCCGTTCTGCAGTTAACAAGAGGCGAATTGGAGCTTGTTATCCTGCCTGGAATTGGTGGCCGTTTGTGGGGTGTTACTTTCCAAGAGCGATCGCTGCTTTTTCAGAATCCGGACTTGGTACACTTGCCGGTTGATGAAATTGATCTGGCCGACTTGCCAACACGCTCCCCGCAGTTTGGTTTCCCCCTCTGGGGCGGAGAAAAAACCTGGATTGCGCCCGATAGGGCCTGGAAGGATAGTGCCCCGTATACGGCACTCGACAGTGACCCTTTTCTGGTCACCTCACGAGATGAGGATCATGTCGAATTGACAAGCCAGATCTGTCCTGTCTCGCACCTGTCCGTGGCGCGGCGCATCACCCTGAAGTCAGCCGCTGCGTGGAGCATTGAGCATAGTGTGACCAATCACGGTCACGTTTCCAGGGCAACAGGCATTTGGTCCGTCATGATGATCAATACGCCCGCCACGATCGGGATTATGATGGGCGATCCCAAAATCTATCCCGTTTTCGGGCACTCCGGATCAATGGTTGAACTGGCGGAAAACTGCGTCATTGCAGATTGCGCCAAACAGCAAGAATTCAAGGTTGGACTTCCTAACCCAGATGGGGAAACGCTTATCAAGGTCGGCAAAGCTGGCCCCTGGATACTCTGTTCAACACACCCGCCAGCACCGAGCGACAGCTTTATGCATCAGTATCCCGTCGAGGTATTCAATTCGGGCGACTATTCCTACTGTGAGGCCGAATGGCACTCGCCAAAATCTGATTTAGCGCGGGATGAGACGCTCAGGTTTCGTCAGGACTTTGAAATTTGGCCAAACAGCAATCCACCAATTCTTGGCTCGAATAGGGAGTTACTATCATGCATGTCCTGATTACAGGTGCAGGTGGGCATCTGGGTCGAAAACTCTTCGATGTGTTGGAGGCGGATCCTGACTACAAAGTGTCAGGGATCGACATTCGCCCGGTTGATCACCCGGATATTCATATCGCGGATCTGTCTGGTGACCTAATCTGGATCAGACTTCTGGAAGGCGTGGATGTGATCGTCCATCTGGCCGGAGACCGTGAGCCTGCCGCAAGCTGGTCATCAGCGATCAAACACAACATGGACGCGACGCTGTCACTCTACCATCATGCAGTGGCGATGGGCGTCAAACGTGTGGTTCTCGCCAGTTCGAACTGGGTCCACGGGGATAAGCGTTTCACCGCTGATGCATTGAACAGCGACACGCCTCCGGGGCCGGTGAACGCCTACGGCATGTCAAAGCTGTTTTGCGAACGGACCGGCGCTTACTTTGCGCAGCATCACGGGCTTTCGGTCATCTGCCTGCGCATCGGCTGGACCCAATGGACCCATGACAACAAACCTGGACCGCATATGGCGATGGGCCGTTGGGGACAGGAGATGTGGCTGAGCGATCGGGATTTTCTGAACGGCATGCGTGCAGCGATAGACGCCAAGGACGTCGCGTTTGCGGCTTTAAATCTTATGTCAGACAACCCCGGCATGCGTTGGGATATCGCCGAAACAAAACGGAAAATCGGGTACGATCCGCAAGATGGAAGCCCCGCGAAAATGACATCCGCCATCGCAATGAGAACCTCAATCAAAAGGCTTTTCTCATTTCGCATCGCTGAGTTTTTTGAGAAGCGGCTTCCGCACTGGTGAAAGCCCTGGTTGCTCCAGTAGACGGGCCCAGTATGTTGATGAAATCCGAGGGCGCTCGCAGACCGAAAATGCGCGCAGCCGGCCAAGGCTCCGAACGGCGTTGTTGCAGAACTCTTTGTGCGAGGGATTCACAGCGTTAAGCCTCATGGTTAAACGGGGCGAATGAGTAAGCCATCATCCGCCCGATACCGCGTCACGAACTGGTCTGACTACAATGCTGCGCTCAAGAAGCGCGGCTCACTTCTTGTCCGGCTGGACAAGGACATGACCTGGCTCGCAGCGCATAAGGGTCGGCCTGGTCGCCCGCCGATCTTTTCGAATGCGGCGATCCAATGCTTGCGGGCTTGCCACTCGCCATCGCCGAGAAACTTGATCCCAGTGCTGTCGATAAGCAGGTTGAGCGGGCCGTCGGCGCGGCGCTACGGGATTTGAACGGCTAAGGTCTTCTGTCGACGGCTAAGGGTGGAGTAATCGGGAACAGGCCAGTCCAGCCCGGCCATGCGCAAAAGGCTGGCGACCATCCCTGCTGTCTGTCTCAGTGGCAGCTTGAACAGCACCTTGATCGACAGGCAGAATGGCGTTCGGGGTTGCCGCCAGTGGCGCAAGGTGCATCTGGCCATGGATACGGCAACCTCTGACACCCGCGCCGTAGAACTCACCCCAAGCCGAGATGGCGACAGTCCGGTACTGCCAGAGTTGCTCAATCAGATCTCCGAGGACGAGGAGATCGGCACTGTGACAGCGGACGGCGCTTACGACACGCGCCGCTGCTACACGGCCATCATTGAGCGTGACGCCGCCCCGATCATTCCGATCCGAAAGAACGGTCGACCGTGGACGGAAGACTGCTCGGCCGCTCGGGTCAGGAACGAAACACTGCGCGCTACCCGGCACTACGGTCGGGCGTTCTGGAAGCGCTGGACAGGGTACCACGCTCAGAGCCGGATCGAGGCGACCCTCTCATGGTTTGCAAGCAAACCACTGCCGGGCAGTGGATGCGGTGCCTCAAGGCAATCGGCGAACGCATAGCAGCAAGAGACCCCGACCGACAAACCGCAGAATTCCACATCCGCGTCGCTCTCATGAACCGTTTCAATGCTCTCGGCACCGCCGAAATCACTCGTGCGGCATGACATCAACGGGGAAAAGGGCCGTCACGCCTTACCCGTGAGTTACGCAACAGCGCCCACGCGGGTTTCCGAACTTATTCAAAATACTCCGGATGGCGTTCGTGAATAAACGCAATGGTGTCATCGAGGCGGGACAAGTGTTTTCTAACTGCGGTCTGCGCTTTTGACAGATTCCGCGAAGCGAGCCCGTTTGCGATTTCATAATGGTCTTCTAAAATGGAATTTGCTTCGCGGTCTTTCCCAAGGCCAAGCATGCAGAGACGATCTACTTTTTGCTTGCATTCCAGCATTACTTCGAATGCTAGTGGATTGCCGCCCAGAACATAGATTAGTTTGTGAAAATCATAATCAAGCGCATGGAAGGCGGGTAGATCCCCTTTGGCCAGAGCGTTCTCCTGGAGGGTCAGATTTTCACTAAGCTTCGCATCTCTCTCTGCGTCCCAGGTTTCGATCGCCCCATGAATAACTTCAAGTTCGACGGCCCTGCGCACCAAACGAGCAAGCTCTAATCGATCCATTGAAAACCCGCGCACCTCGGTTGCTTTTTGTGGCCGAATGAGCAGCAAATCCTCATTGCCTAGCTTGGTAAAGGCGTTGCGCACAGGTTGGCGAGAGACGCCAAATCGGCGTGCGACTTCGGTCTCGGACAGTTTTGTACCGGGAAGAATCTCGAGCGAAACGATCTGATCGTGTAGAGTATCGTAGACGACATCTGTGGTTGTTCGGGTTCTAATTCCGTCCACGATTTTTTCTTGCACTCTCTGATTCATAGTTCTACTGCCACGGATTTCGGCTGATTTAAGTAATTGTTATATAGAGGTAAAAACCAGACCGGGGTTCATTTTAAGGTAGGTTTTTTCCGGTGGCATCAAAGAGCCTCTGATCATCAGAGTCAAGGCCGGTACAAGTTTCAAACGAGTTGTTGACACAACTTGGATACTAGTGTCCTTATGGTGTCAGCAGTGATTCCGGCTCTGGGAGGAAGCAGGAAGTTTTGCGACTTTCATCCTCCAGACGACACGTTTTGGCCTGTTGCTGCCCAGAAAAAACGGGGAGGAGACCCATGACTTCTACGAAATCGCTTTTTGCAGCAGTAGCCGTTGCACTGATCGCCTCATCAGCATCGGCCGAAAGCTGGCGCGCTTGGAACATTCACAATGACGGCCACCCCAATACGGCGGCGATGGACAAGTTTGCTGAACTTGTAGACACAGCCACGGATGGCGAAGTCACGGTCGATGTGTTCCATGGCGGCGTTCTTGGCTCGCAACCCGATGCGCTGGAGCAAGTGCGTATTGGAGCCATCGAGGTTGGTAACTTCAACCTTGGCCCGATTGGTCCGATGGTCAAAGAGGCAAACCTTGTATCGCTTCCATTCATCTTCAAAAGTGTGCCGCACATGTTCCGCGTTATGGAAGGTGAAGCTGGCGAGGTCGTTGCCGAAGCAATGGGTGAAGCAGGGGTCCTTCCACTTGCATATTTTGATGCTGGGGCCCGATCGTTCTACAGCCAGAAACCGATCAACTCTCCAGCCGATGTGGAAGGCCTGAAGATCCGAGTCATGAACAATGATCTCTACACTTCGATGATTTCGGCGATGGGTGGAAATCCGTCTCCCATGGCGTTTTCGGAAGTACAACAGGCGCTGAAAACAGGCGTTGTTGATGGTGCGGAGAACAACTTCCCGTCGTTCAAAAACGTCGGCCATTTCGAAGTGACATCGCACTACTCCCTATCTGAGCATCTGATCATCCCCGAGTGCATCTGTGTGAATACAGCCAAGTTCAACGCGCTTAGCCCCGAACTACAAGAAGCTGTACGCAGTGCGGCACAAGAAGCGGCTCTGTACCAGCGCGAACTGTGGGCTGTTGGGTCTTCGCAAGCGCGCTCTGACGTGGAAGCGGCTGGCATCACAGTCAACGAAATCGCAGACAAGGGCCCGTTCCAGTCCGCGATGGACGTTGTCTATGCTGACTACCTTGCTGCAAACCCTGATATGAAAGCATTGGTCGAGATGGCCCAGGCCACCGAGTGATCTGCCAAAGCGAACAAAAAAAGCGCGTCCGGTTTCCTTCAACGAAGCCGGGCTCGTAAAACCAAAAAGGGGGCGGCATGCAAGTTTCAGGCAAGACATCAGAGCTTCTACGGAGGATGGATATCTTCCTCGATCTGCTCGCCCGCCTTTGTACCTTGTTGGCCGGCGTCGCCATCGTGATTATGACCGCCATCTTCGCGTGGCTGGTCTTTGGCCGGTACGTCCTGAATGACACGCCCACCTGGGTTGAACAGGTTTCGCTTTTGCTTGTCATGGTCATTGCCTTCTTCGGCGCAGCAGCTGGAGTGCACAACCACACCCATCTCTCTGTTGTTCTCTTCCGCAGCATGGTGCCACCGAAGGTACGAACGGTCTTTGTCTGCATCACAGATCTGCTGCTCGCCGGATTTGGCGTGATGATGTTCTGGTATGGGCTTGAATTGACCGAATTCAAATGGGGCACATTGATACCACTTATTCAATGGCCCGAGGGCCTGCGATCCCTGCCTATGACCATAAGCGGAGCATTGGTCCTTCTGTTTTCCATCGGTCATCTGATCCGCCTGTTTCTGGGCGAGGATGCGCGCCAAGACACCATAGATCAGGGTTAATCATGGGACTTGCAGTTCTTCTCGGGGCCTTTGCCCTTACCGTCATCATTGGTACTCCGGTCGCTTACGCGCTTGGGATCTCTGCCTTAGTTGCGTTTTGGTATGAAGGCTTGCCCTTGTTCGTCGGTTTTCAACGAATAGTCGCAGGAATTAACGTTTTTTCGCTTATGGCGATCCCGTTCTTCATTTTCGCGGGCGAGCTGATGTTCCACGGCGGCATAGCCGTCAGATTGGTCAGGTTCGCGCAAGCTGCTGTTGGCGCCGTGCGCGGCGGGCTTGGCATTGTGAACGTGTTTTCCTCGATGCTTTTTGGTGGGATTTCCGGCTCGGCGATCGCGGACATCTCCGCGCTTGGCTCGATTCTCATCCCCGTTATGAAGGACAAGGGATACGACGCTGACTATGCGGTGAATGTGACGGTGACATCTTCCATCGCGGGGATCATCATTCCACCCAGTCACAATATGATCATCTTTGCTCTTGCCACGGGCGGTGCGGTATCAATTTCCAAGCTGTTCTTGGCGGGTGTGATCCCTGGCATCCTGATGTGCTGTTGCCTGGCATTTGCTGCGTATGTGGTCGCCGTAAAGCGTGGTTATCAGGCTGAACGGTTTCCTGGATGGACGGCGCTGGCATACGCTTTTGTCGGCTCCATCCCCGGCCTGCTGACTGCTGTCATTATCGTCGGAGGTGTCCTGTCGGGCATCTTTACTGTGACAGAGTCCGGTGCGTTCGGGGCTATGTACGCCTTTGTTGTCACGCTGATCGTCTACCGCAGCCTGTCATGGGATGCTTTTAAGACTGCTGTAATTTCGTCCGTGCGCACAACGTCGATGGTCATGATCCTGATCGCCTGTGCCGGGGCCTTCGCCTACATGCTGACTTACAACCGCGTACCGACCAAAACGGTCGAGTTCCTTTTGGGGATAACCGAGAATCCGATCCTGATTTTGCTGATGATCAACGTCGTTCTTCTGCTGCTTGGCATGATTATGGATATGGCAGCCTTGATCCTCATCTGCACGCCGATCTTCTTACCCGTGATGAACATGCTGGGGATCGATCCGCTGCAATTCGGCATGATCCTTCTGGTGAACCTTGGTCTGGGGCTTTGCACGCCTCCGGTCGGGACCTGTCTGTTTGTAGGCTGTGCGGTTGGCCAGTTGCCGATGGAAAAAGCCATCAAAACGATCTGGCCTTTCTACCTTGCGATCTTCGCAGCGCTGATGCTGATCACCTTCGTTCCTGCCATCTCGCTCATACTTCCGACCCTCCTAATCGGCCCATAAAGCCCAAAGGACGCCGCTATGCTGAATATCAAACGATTGGACATTGAAGAGGCGCGACGGTTGATCGCGGTCGCAAGGGTCAATGCCGAGGGTATCGGCGTGCCTATGTGCATCGCTGTTACCGACGAGAGCGGTAACCTTATCGCATTCGAGCGAATGGATGGCGCTAAGATTACCAGCATCAATCTGGCGATCGACAAGGCTTATACCGCATGCGGCATTAAAAAGAGCACGCAAGCCTTGGGTGAAGTCAGTCAACCAGGAATGCCAGCGCATGGCATCGCCTCAGCCTTAGGCGGACGCATGGTGACCGTTGCCGGCGGTCTTCCTGTGCTCGCAGGTTCTGATGTCGTCGGCGGTATTGGAGTTAGCTCTGGCTCGCCTGCGCAAGATCATGACGTCGCCCAAGCTGGAGCCAGTGTCTTTTCCAATACGAAAAACCCAAACGCTTAGGAGTCACATATGTCGAACCCAAAAATCGGTTTCATTGGTCTTGGCCAAATGGGCAGCAAGATGGTTGAATGCCTCCAAAAAAATGGTTTTGATCTTGTGGTCATGGGCCGCAACAAAGCGGCGGTTGCCGAAACGGTTGCGCGGGGCGCGGTCGAGGTGAGCACCCCTGAGGAACTCGCCGCGGCCAGCGATATCGTCATGCTCTGCGTGACAACATCTGAAGTGGTCGAAAGTCTGATTTACGGCGAAAATGGTATTCTTGCCGGGATCAAAAAAGGTGCGGTGGTCATAGATTTCGGCACGTCCATTCCAGCGTCAACAAAGAAAATTGGCGCGGACCTTGCGACAAAAGGGGCCGGGATGCTCGACGCTCCGTTGGGGCGTTCACCTATGCACGCTAAGGACGGTTTGCTGAACATCATGGCAGCGGGCGATATCGAAACGTTTGAAAAGGTCAAACCTGTGCTGGATGTACAGGGCGAGAACGTTTTCCATCTTGGCGCACTCGGCGCGGGCCATACGACCAAGCTGATCAACAACTTCATGGGTATGACAACAGCGTGTACCATGAGCCAAGCATTTGCTGTTGCAAAACAAGCTGGCATCGATGGCCAGCTGCTTTTCGACATCATGTCCGCAGGCCCGTCCAATTCCCCCTTCATGCAATTTTGCAAGAATTACGCCGTAGATGGTGTAAGCGATCTTGGGTTTTCGATCAGCAATGCCAACAAGGATATCGCTTACTTCGTTCAGATGATCAGTGACATTGGAACGCGCTCCGAAATCGCCGAAGGCACTTCCGCAAATCTTCAAAAGGCGCTTGATGCCGGGTTGGGTGATGGCAACGTGCCCGAAATTTTCGACATGTTTGTCAAACGCGGCGCAGCCTAAGCAAGTGCCTGCTGGAGCATTACAACTTTCAAAGCAGTGCAACGATGAGGGATGGCCATGAAACTCGCTGGAAAATCTGCAATTGTAACTGGAGCCGGCCGCGACATCGGTGCAGTTACCGCTCTCAAACTAGCTTCCGAGGGCGCAAACGTCGCAATCAACTATTTTGCCAGCAGCGCAGGCGCTGAGGACGTTGTGGCCAGGATCAAAGCAAATGGCGGGACCGCATTTGCTTTTCAGGGAGACCTGACTCAGAAAAGCGACGTTGACGCACTGGTGGCGCGGGTGCTCGCGGAATTCGGCAGTATTGACGTCTTGGTCAACAATGCGGGCGGCTTGGTTGCCCGCAAAACCGTCGCAGAGTCCTCACTCAAACATTGGCAATACGTGATGGATTTGAACCTAACCAGCAACTTCATGATGACGAACGCCTGTCTGGCTCACATGAAAAGCGGTACAATCGTCAACTTGGCAAGCCAAGCCGCCCGCGATGGAGGCGGTCCCGGCTCAGTTCCCTATGCGACCTCAAAGGGCGCGATCATGACGCTGACGCGGGGTTTGGCCAAAGAGCTGGGCCCGGATATACGGGTCAATGGGCTGTGCCCTGGCATGATCGACACTGATTTTCATAACATTCACACACCGGACGCAGGACGCCGCGGCTTTGAAGCCGCTGCGCCAATGAAACGTCAAGGCACTGTTGAGGATGTCGCAAACCTTGTCCTATTCCTCGCCTGCGACGACAGTGCGTTCATTACAGGAGCTAATGTCGATCTGAATGGTGGAATGCTTTTCTCATAATGTAGCGGAGGTACACCTTGCCTGGATTTCCAGTTGTCTCGACAGGAGAGAATGTCACACGGCAAGTTCTTTCTGATCATCCTAATCTCATGGTTGTTGCCTTTCGGTTCAGCAAAGCAGGTGCGATAGGCGCGTTGCACAGGCATCCGCATGTCCAGTCAACATATGTCGAAAGTGGCCGGTTCCGGTTCACTTTGGGCGAAAGTACGCGGGAGTTCGGGCCAGGAGACAGTTTTGTCATTCCTTCAGGTCAGACCCACGGATGTGTTTGTCTGGAACCAGGAAAGCTCGTGGATAGCTTCACTCCGCGGCGTGACGATTTTTTGTAGAACCCATGCGTATCTTGGCAATCGGTGAGTGCATGGCGGAACCTGCTCCCTTGGGCGCTCCAGGGGAGTTCCAGATCGGGTACGCGGGTGATACGTTCAACACGGCTTGGTATTTGGCGAAAATATCGGCGTTGTTGCACAACTCTGCTTGTTGACGATTCACAATGTGAATCCATGCGGTTAGACGAGCCGCATGCCGAAGCCCTCACCCGCCCGCTATCGCACGACGAACTGGTCCAGCTACAACGCCGCGCTGAGGAAGCGCGGTCCTTACTGGTCTGGCTGGACAAGGGGATGACCTGGTTCGCGCCGCATGAAGGTCGCCCGGGGCGTCCGCCTGTGTTCTCCGATACCGCGATCCAGTTCTGCCTGTCGATCAAGGTGCTGTTCAAGCTTCCGTTGCGACAGACCACAGGCATGGTGGCCAGCCTGCTGCGGATGGCGGGACTGGACTGGCCCGTGCCCGACTATTCGACCCTGTGCCGCAAGCAGAAAACACTGGCCGTCCAGATCCACTACCGCTGCGCCGATGGCCCGCTCAACCTTCTGGTCCCCTCTCGGGACATTGCTGCGCAATGCCCTGCCGGGCAGCGGACACCACCGGCATCAAGTTCCTCGGGGACGGGGAATGGCAGGCCCGCAAACATGGCGTCCAGGGTCGCCGCCAATGGCGCAAGGTGCATCTGGCAATGGATACGGGCACCGGTGACATCCGAGCCGTGGAATTCGCTGCGAGCCGCGATGGCGACAGCCCGATGCTGCCGGAACTGCTCGGCCAGATTCCCGAGAAAGAGCAAATCGGCACCGTGACCGCCCGCCTCGGCGATGCGGGCATCGCCTGCCGGGCAATGGATGGCGCCTACGACACCCGCCACTGTCACACCGCCATCATCAAGCGCGAGGCCACCGCGATCATTCCAATCCGAAAGAACGGGCGGCCGTGGAAAGAGGACTGTCCCGCCGCAAGGGCACGGAACGAAATCCTCCGCGCACACGACGCTATGGCAGGTGACCTGAGCCCCAAGTTTCCTCCACCTGTCGGAGAGTCCTTGGGGTTTGGTTGATGTCCTTACGCGGCCAGTTTGTCCATGTTCGTTTTCTCAGCAAATTCTCTCGGCGTCAGATTTCCGAGCGCCGAATGTGGTCTGTTTGTATTGTAATCCTCCTGCCATGCTTCCAGCGTTTCACGGGCCTCGGCCAGTGAGCTGAAGAGCGTTTCGTTGAGGCATTCATCGCGTAGCTTGCCGTTGAAGCTTTCGATGAATGCGTTCTGGGTTGGTTTTCCCGGCGCGATGTAATGCCAGTCGATCCCGGTGTCCTGAACCCATCGCAGGATAGCCATGCTGGTGAATTCGGTGCCGTTGTCCGAGACGATAGTGCCGGGCCTGCCCCGATCTGCGATGATCCGATCCAGCTCGCGCGTGACACGCAGGCCGGACAGGGATGTGTCGGCGACCAGGGCCAGGTTCTCGCGGGTATGGTCATCCACAACCGCCAGGATGCGGAACCTTCGCCCATCGGTGAAGGCATCTGATACGAAGTCCAGCGACCAGCGCTGGTTCGGGCCATCCGGCACCACCATCGGCTTCCTTGTGCCCAGAGCACGCTTCCTGCCGCCCCTGCGGCGCTCCTGGAGCCTCTCCTCGCGGTAGATGCGTCTGAGTTTCTTGTGGTTCACCTCGAAGCCCTCGCGCCGCACCATCGCGTGACCGCAAGCGCTGTGGTTGAGGCCGCGCGAACAGAACGCGAGGCTTGGATCGTGGCACGTGTCGCGAATTCTTCGTGGTGACGTTCTGTTTTGTTCAAATCGTAAAGATAATTGACCATCGCGCCTGCGGACTGGGCGCGTCCGTTTGGCGACAGATCTGCTCCAGCATGCAATTCATGAAGCTCGGCACCATTGCCTAGATGAAAGCGGGCCACAGGGTCCAGTGGCATCCCATCTTCGCGCTTGGCGAGCATCAAGTATCGGGCAGCCATCGCGCGCGTGTCCTGCGACGTGGCTGTTTCTGCCAGCACGGCCTCGGCGGCATGGCCGTGCTCAGGATGCTCTGTTTCGTCGGCCAGCCAACGGTTCAGTCCTGGTATCGGCGACAAGGTCACAAATGTACCAAGTTGTTGAAGCTCTCGCGAAAGCTCGGTCACAACCTGCTTTATTAGCAGATTTCCAAAGCTGATGCCCGCCAAACCCTTTTGGCAGTTTGAAATGGAATAGAACGCCGCAATTTTTGCCTGCTCGGCTTCGATCGGTTCTCGAACCTCGGAAAGAAGCGTGTCAATCGCATCCGGGATTTCAGCGGTCAGAGCGACTTCGACAAATATCAGTGGCTCATCTGGCATCGCAGGGTGGAAGAACGCAAAACAACGACGATCTGGCGGGTAGAGCCGTCGCCGCAAGTCGTCCAGATCGTTGATCTGATGGACCGCCTCGTAGGCAACGATCTTGTCCAGAACGCGGGCTGGGGTATCCCAACTGATTTGTTTGAGGACAAGAAACCCCCGATTGAACCAGCTTCGCAGCAAATGGGCGAAATCAATATCTGTTCGCTTGAGCTCGGGGTTGGATTTGAGAAAGCGCAACAGGTCAACGCGCATTGCTACGAGTTCTTGTGTTGCGCCCGATGGTTGGTTCAATCGGCGCAACAACTCTTGCCGTCTGGGTTCCGCGACTTCGCTAAGTTTTTGATACAAAAAGACACTTCTGTCCTTGGCATAGAGGCTTGCCACTTCAGCAAGCTGATCCGCGTCCAGCTCAAGTTGGTCATTCAGATAGGCAAAAAACCCTAATTTCTCGGAATCGTTCAAAGTCTGGTAGCGATCAAGAATCGTAGAAGCGAGGGAATAGCCCGATACTTCGCCTTCGGCAGACAACAAGGCCTCACAAAGCTCTAGAATGGATCGTTTGTCATCGTTGCCGCGCCTTTTGCCGGGACGGTCGAACAGCTGATTCAGCAGATCGCCCAGAAACCAGTTCCGCTGCATCTCAGGACTCCATCTGACTGCTCAGGTACTCACCCGTTCGGCGGTAGTGGTTGAGCAAGTGCTGGGTTGCGCTGTCCGCGTCGTGGTCGAGAGCGGCATCTAGAATTTGCTGGTGTTCGGCAGCGATATCGCGCTTTTTGTAACTTGGCCCTCCCGCTGCCAGATATCGGTAGCGAATGTTGAGGTCATAAAGCTGCGAGCAATACCGTAACAGCAGCGGGAGTTTTGCGTTTTCCAATAGAGCCATATGAAACGCTTTGTGTGCGTCTTCAAAGTCGGGCGCACTTTTTAGACTGGCCTTTTTCATATGGTGATGGCGTAGGACTAGCCTGTCCTCCCAAGCTCGGTCTGCATTGGCGATGGAAGCGCGCAGCGCTGTTTCTTCGAGGTTGCATCGCAGCAACAGGATTTCCTCGAAGTTGCATTTGCTGACCGGCGCTGCCCGAAATCCGCGCTGATCGATCCTCTCGACCAGCATGTCGGAGGTCAGGAGGCTAAGCGCCTCGCGAACCGGGCTTGCGCCAGTATCCAGCAGACCACGGAGTTGTTCGATCTTGAGCTTCTGTCCGGGAGGCAGCTCGCCGGTCAGGATCATATCGCGCAGCCGTCGATACGCACCATGAGTGGCTGATGTCTCTTTGCCCTCGGTATCAAGCATGACGTCCATATCCGACTGTTCCTCTTTGAATGCGCAATCTTCGAAGTGCTTTTAACTGAGGGCGCTCGTTCCGGTCGATAGGCCGACTGAGAGGTTCAGCGAGCCTTCGTTGATCATCCAGCGGCGAAGAACAAAGCTGCGCGCCCCGCTTTTATGCATCGGATCGTCCTCGGCCAGCATTCGAGCGGCCTCAAGGCTGTCGGCGCGATAGATGATCAGGCCCATTCCTTGCATATGCTCGCCAGTCTCGTCCGACATTGGCCCGGCAAAAGCCAGCTGACCTGAGCGTTCAAGGTGCGCCTGATATGCCAGGTGATCGGGAAGTGACGCTTTCACATCTTCGGGCGCTTTGGCTGGTGTGCTGAGCGCCGCGTATAGCTCCAAAGCCAGCGCGCCACGGCTCTTTGCTTCTGATTTGTAGTCCGCCCAAGCAACCATCAGCGCCCTCCAAAAATATCGATATTATTTGACATATTGCAAAATAGTCGGCAAAAATCAAGCGAACTGATATGGATGGTGAAAATGAAATACCTGGTGGGAGAGACTTCGGAAGGCACTGCGGTTTTTGCCGTGAGCAGCGAAAACGCAGTAAATTTAACGGCTTTGGACTCTGGTGTCGGCACAGATCTGATGGGGCTGATTGCCAATCCGGGTTTGAGCGACTCACTGGCCGACAAAATCTCGGCAGCGGTGTCTGTGCCAGTCTCGACTATCACCCCGGCTTTGCCGGTGGCCGCCCCCGGCACCATTATTTGCATGGGATTGAACTATACCGACCATATCAAAGAAGGTGGATACGACATTCCCGAGTACCCCACGCTGTTCATGCGTGGAAAGAACTCGATCATGGCGGCTGGCAAACCCATGGTGCGACCGGCGGCTTCCCAGCATTTCGATTATGAAGCGGAATTGATGCTGATCGTTGGGAAGCGCGGTCGCCATATCTCGGAGGCGGGCGCGTTGGACCATGTGTTTGGGTATACCGTTTTCAACGATGGGTCGGTGCGGGACTATCAGCGAAAAACGGTACAATGGACGCCGGGCAAGAACTTTGACGACACCGGAGCAATTGGTCCTTTCACGGTTACTCCGGATGAGTTGCCCGAGGGCGCTTCGGGCCTGAAGATCGAAAGCCGCGTTGGCGATGAAATCCTGCAAAGTTCAAACACCGCCAACATGATCTGGGGTGTTCGTCAGGTGATTGCGACAATTTCAGAATTTATGACGCTTGAGCCGGGCGATCTGATTGCATTGGGAACACCGCCGGGTGTGGGTCACGCAAAGAAACCCGACCCACGATGGTTGAAACCGGGCGAGATCGTTGAGGTCGAAATCGAAGGTATCGGCATCTGCGCCAGCCCGATTTTCGACGAAAAAGATACCAGATCGAAGGTGGCTGCAGAATGAGTGCACCAACCGGGGCAGAGCTGGAGACACTTCGCGCCAAGGCTCAGCAAGATCATCGTGATCTGCGCCAGCGCATTCCACGTCTGTCGGATGACGCGATCGCCCTAATCCTGCGCGATTCCCGGTCTCACTACACGTGGACAGACCAACCGGTCCCCGACGAGTTGCTTGAAGAGATCTACGACATCACCATCAACGGCGCGACCAGCATGAACACGCTGCCTGCGCGGTTCATTTTTGTCAAAAGCGCCGAGGGCAAAGTGCGGCTGGCCAAGTCTTTGAAACCAAAGAACGTGCCAAAGATGATGGATGCGCCGGTCACAGCGATCATTGCCTATGACATGGACTTCTGGAAGGAATTGCCCTTTCTTTTCCCGCATGAAGATCGTCGGCCGTTGTTTGACAACAATCCCGACTATGTGTCCAATACAGCGTTTCGCAATGGTACGCTTCAGGGTGCCTATTTTATGATCGCCGCCCGGGCCGTTGGGTTGGACGTTGGTGCCATGTCGGGATTTTCGAACAAGATCGTCGACGAGGAATTCTTCGCGGGTACGACGCTCAAATCGAACTTTCTTTGCAATCTGGGATACGCCGATGAAACGGGTTTGTTCCACAAACTGCCGCGATTTCCGTTCGACAGGGTTTGCTCTTATGCATGAGGAGGTGATGCCGTGGCGATGAAAGTGAAGCCTGTCGTGACGTATCGCACGACAGCTCAATGCCCGACGCACGCGCGTACTGAGATACCCATTCGCGATCTGGATGTGGTTGTCGACGAGCCTGTCGAACGGGGCGGAACAAATCTTGGCCCGTCTCCAACCGAAACCGCAATGGCGGCCCTGATCGCCTGTACGAACGTCATCGGTCACAAGAATGCGCACCGATTGGGAATTGATCTTGGGACGGTGACAATCGACGCGAAATGCAGGCTGGATCGGCGCGGTGTCCTGATGGAAGAGGAGATCGATGTTCCGTTTCCCGAAATTGAACTCACTGTGAATTGTGAGACGCCGAGCAGTCAGGAGCAGCTGACATGTGTGGGCAACGAAACAGCCAAGTATTGCGCCATCGCAAAACTGTTCGAAGCGGCAGGCACCGACCTGACCGTCAACTGGGTCAAAGCAAACTAGTGGAAATTGAAAGACCCATCTTTCTGGGAGGAGAGACGATGAAAAAATGGACCAAGCGCAGTCTGCTGGGTGTTGCCGTGGCAAGCACTATGGCACTGTCAGTCGCAGCAGAAGAGACCATTTCAGCTGTCGTAATTGATGGTTACCCGGACCGGGCCTTGTGGGTGAAAGAATTCACAAACTTCTTTATTCCCGAAGTGGATAAGCGGTTGGCCGAGTCCGGCAACTACAAGATGAACTGGCAGGAGAACTATGGCGGTTCAATCGTAAAACCCAAAGGTGTTCTGGAAGGCGTACAGCTGGGTTTGGGGGACATTGGCATCGTCACAACCATCTTCCATTCATCCAAGCTGCCCAGTCAGGGGATCTCGGGCTCGACACCATTCGTCGCGTCGGATGCCCGTGCAGTGGCCAAGGCGGTTGACGAGATCGCGCGAGAATACCCGGCTATGCAGAATGAGTTCGCTGCGCAAAATCAGGTCTATCTGGCGACTGGCGTTGTGCTCGACACATATCAGATGTTCTGCTCAGAGCCGGTCGAGAAAGTTGCAGACCTTGAAGGACGCAAGATCGCGGGTGCCGGCCTGAACCTGCGCTATCTTGAGGGTATCAAGGATGCGGCGGGCGTTCGCGGTGGCCTCACTGATTTCTACAACATGGTTCAAACCGGCCTTGTCGATTGTGTGATGATTTGGCCGGAAGCTTCCAAGACGTTCAAAATCGTAGAAGTTGCCCCTTACATGTTGAAGGCAGACCTTGGCGCGGTGAATACAAAAACAGTCACAGTCAACGCCGATTACTGGGCAAATCTGCCTGACGAGGTCAAAGACGTACTCCAGGCTGTGGCTATCGACTACCGTGACCACGTGGCAGGCATTGCAATGGATCGAGCCGCTGCGTCACGAGATGCCTTTGTGGAAGCTGGCGGATCGATCATTGAAATCTCGGACGAAGACCGCGCTGCGTGGGCAAATGCGATGCCCAATGTTGCGCAGGAATGGGCTGCAACGCTGAATGAGAACGGCGAGCAGGGCACGGATATGCTGGCCGCTTATCTCGGCAAGCTTCAGGATGCCGGTTTCACTGGTGTGCGCGACTGGACGGCCGAATAATCGCTCGGCGACCCGAGAAAGGGGCCAGACATGCTGAAGACCGCAGTTGCCGTTCTGTCGCAGGTCGCCAATTCGCTTGCAATAACTGCCAACGCTTTGGGCACGCTCGTCGTCCTAGCGTTGGTGGTCATTCTGAATGTCGACGTCGTTGCGCGCGGGCTGTTTTCGGCCCCGCTTCGAGGCACCTACGAAATGGTGCAGTTTTCGGTCGTGATGATTGTTTTTCTGCAATTGGCCGACGTGGTCAGAGTGGACCGGCTGACACGTTCGGACGGGTTCCTGAACCTGATGCACCACCGCCGCCCTGGCCTGACAGCAAACCTGAGGCGCATCATAAACGCCATCTCGGCGATCTTCATGGGCCTAATTGCCTATGTGACCTTCCCTGAATTTCTTCATATGTGGGAGACGCAGGACTACTTCGGAGTTCCGGGTCTTTTCACACTCCCATGGTGGCCGGTCAAATTGGTCATCGCGTGCGGCACTGCGCTTGCCTGCGTGGTTTTCCTGCTCAAGGTTGTCACGGCGCAGGACCGCCCGCAACTTATCCGCACCCCTGAACATGACGAGGCTGCAGAATGACGCCGATTGAGATTGGCCTGATCTCGGTCGTCGCCATCGTCTTTCTGATTTACGCGGGCGTCTACATTCCGATTGCTCTGGGCGTGGTCTCGTTCGTGTCGATTTGGCTGATGCGGGACAATTTTACGCTGGCGCTGAACCTGTTGAAAGTGGCGGTCGGCGACAGCGCGATGGAATACAGTTTCGCGACCATTCCCCTGTTTACCTTCATGGGGCTCATTGTCTCAAAGGCCGGGTTGGGCAGGGACATCTATGAAGTCATGACAATGCGGTTTCGCAAGGTCAAAGGCGGTATTGGAATGGCAACCGTCGGAGCCAACGCCGTCTTTGCCGCAGTTACCGGGTCGTCAATTGCGTCGGCATCCGTGTTCACCAAAGTCTCGGTCCCGCAAATGATGGCGCAGTCTTACAATCCGCGCTTTGCCGTCGGCGTGGTGGCTGGGTCCTCAGTTTTGGGCATGATTATCCCGCCTTCTGCTATGCTGATTATCTATTCCTTTGTCGCTGAACAGTCCGTAGGGGATATGTTTCTGGCGGGGGTTATTCCCGGGATTATGCTGGCAATCGCTTATGTCGGCGCGATTTGGGTCATGGGGCGATTCACGCCGGCATTCGTTGGAGGGCGGGTCGTCGAAGACACTGAATGGATGTCTGGGCGCGAGATCGCGTCCAAAACTCTACCGACATTGTTCATCATCACTGTGGTGCTTGGCGGAATTTATACAGGGTGGCTTACCGCAGTCGAGGCAGGCGCGGCCGGGGCACTTGTTGCGCTGATCATCGCCGTTGCGCGCAAGTCTATGACGCCAAGAGCGTTCTGGGACGCGCTGCTGGAAACCGGTCATATAACGGCGGCGATCCTGTTCCTGATCACTGCAGCTTCAATCTACAGCCGCATGCTGGGACTCGCCGGGCTGCCCAACCAGTTGCAGGGCTTGCTTGCGGGGAATTCCGCGTCCTTCTGGTCGATCATGCTGCTCTATGTCTTGCTGATGCTTTTCTTGGGAACATTGCTTGACACGGCATCGATCATCCTGATCGTCGTCCCGTTGTTCCTGCCCATGGCCGAGGCCCTTGATATGTCGCTGATCTGGTTCGGGATCATCACCGTGGTCGGAGCCGAAATCGGACTTTTGACCCCGCCTCTGGGCATATCGTGTTTTGTTATCAAATCCACGATCAACGACGACCGAATATCGCTCAAGGACGTGTTCATGGGCGCACTTCCCTTCGCGTTCGTGATGCTAATCGTTCTGTTTATTCTGATCGAGTTCCCAATCCTCAGCCTTGCCCTGATTTAAGGAGGCCAAGATGCGCTCTGTCACCAAAGACAATATCACCGACGTTTTCATGGGATACCTGTCCAATGACGCCGATCCGCGGATGCGTGAGATCATGGGGTCACTTGTCAAACACCTTCATGACTTCGCGCGAGAGACCAATCTGACGCATGACGAATGGCGCACTGGAATTGCGTTTCTCGAGGGGTGTGCAGCCGTGGAAACCGAGGACCGGCACGAGTTTGTGCTGGCGTCTGACGTGCTGGGTCTGTCTTCTTTGGTGGACATGCTGCATTCAAGTCCAGACGCAACAAGTTCGTCAGTATTAGGTCCGTTTCATGTGTCTGGCGCACCCCCGTTGCCAATAGGCGGGGATATGAAACGATATTTCGGCGGGCCGGTTTTGCTTGCTGAAGGCGTCATTCGCGACACTGAGGGCAATCCCATTGCAGGAGCAGAACTCGACATCTGGCAAACGGCCCCCAACGGCCTCTACGCCAGTCAGGATGAAGAACAGGACACCTATTCTTTCCACGGGCTGATGACAGTTGGCGATGACGGCAGATATGCGTTCACTACCGTTAAGCCAGTTGAATACACTGTACCGTCTGACGGGCCGGTCGGTGATATTCTGCGCGCTTGCGGTCGCCATCCATGGAGGCCCTCACACCTGCACTTTATCGTCAAAGCCCCCGGCTATCGCTCACTTGTGACCGAGATTTTCCCGGACGATGATCCTTATCTGGATCAAGACACGGTCTTTGGAGTTCGGGACGATCTCGTGATGACTTACGTTGAACGACCCGCTTCAGAATTTCCCAATGAGATGGAACTTTCAGGTAAGATCACCGAACCATACCTGCACGTGAATTTCGACGTCACGCTTGCTCGGGACTGAACGCTATGGAGGATGCTTGAAGTGCGAAAATACGCCTTCGTTTTAGGTGCAGCGCTGTTCAGCGGAGCGGCCATTGCCGACGAGCGACCGATTTTCGATGCGCATATTCACTACAGCCATGATGCCGTGAAACTGGTTCCGCCTGAGCAAGTGGCCAAAATCCTGCGGGATGCAGGCGTGCGGAAAGCCCTGGTTTCCAGCTCGGATGATAACGGTACACAACTGCTTTTGGCTGCAGCGCCGGATATCGTTGTTCCGGCACTTCGCCCTTATCGTCGTCGCGGTGAGATCAACACCTGGATGCACGACGAAACAGTTATCGACTATCTGGAAGCAAAGCTGGCGAAGAATGACTACGAAGCCATCGGTGAATTTCACGCCTATGGAAATGACATTAAGACGCCAGTCATCCAGCACATGATCGCGCTGGCCAAAGAGCGGAACCTAATTCTGCACCACCATGGTGATCGCGAGGCGGTAGACCTGATTTTCGAAACCTGGCCGGAGGCTCGGGTATTGTGGGCCCACTCAGGTTTTGACGATCCGGGGAAGGTGGTCGACGCTTTGAACGCGTATCCCCGGCTTTGGGCCGATCTGGCGTTCCGTTCCGATATGGTCTCGCGCGGCCGTGTCGATCCGGATTGGCAAGCTGCGTTCGAAGCGCATCCTGATCGGTTCATGGTCGGGACCGATACGTTTGCACCAGAGCGTTGGTACTACGTTGGTCCGCATGCAGATTTTTCACGCGAATGGCTGGATTTGCTTCCAGACCAGATCGCGGACAACATCGCGTATGCCAACGCAGAACGTTTGCTGGCATCGGAATGATCCGCTGGCTCGTCTGGTTTCTGGCATCTTCTGGCGCGGCCATCGCTTGTGAGGCGACGGGGCAACGGATGAGTACAGAAACTCAGAACGCACCTGCGGTGCATGTGGCTGTCGACGAAATTCCGTTGGCCCAGCCGTTTTCGATACTCCTCACGGTGTGTGGTGAAACTGCCGTAAGTGAAATGCGTGTCGATGCAGTCATGCCTGCTCACCAACACGGGATGAACTACCTTCCAGTCGTCACTGCAATAGGCGACGACGTGTTCCGTATCGATGATATGCTGTTTCACATGCCGGGAAAGTGGGAGCTACAAGTGGACGTCGAGTACAACGGGCAAACGGTATCCTACACTTCTGACTTAGCGTTGAAATGAAGCTGTGGGTGACAGTCGCGTTCGTGGCATTAACGAGTGTAGTGCGTGCCGAGGTCTTGCTGTCAGAAGACGAGATCCAACAAACGTTGTCCTTCGGGCCGTGGCCGCCACCAATCCAGCCGGATCCAAGCAATAGGGGTTCAAACGATCCCCGAGCGATTGCTCTGGGTGCTGCACTTTTCGATGATCCGGTGTTGTCGATTGACGGTGCATTAGCCTGTGCAAGTTGTCACAACCCCGAGCAGGCATTTACCACGCTCGATCCGCGTGCGTTCGGTCGCGTGCTTTTGGATCGGAATACGCCATCGCTGCGGAACCTGGCTGGTCTGCGATGGTACGGGTGGGGCGGAAAGAGTGATAATCTTTGGGCCGCCAGCTTGCATCCGATCATCGAAGAACAAGAGATGGCGCACAGTAAGGAAAGCCTGAAGAGGGCCATTTCTGAAAGTCCCTATGTCAATGATTTTGAGGATATTTTTGGCGACATTGAAAGCCAAAACCCCGAGCTGGTGTTGGTAAAGATTGCCAAAGCCCTATCAGCTTATCTGGAAACGCTGGTAACCGAGCGGACACAATTTGACGATTTTCGCGACGCGTTGGAGCGCAGCGATCTGGCGGAGGCTGCGAACTACCCCGAGGCTGCCCAGCGAGGTCTTCAGCTCTTCCTGGGGCGCGGGAATTGCGCGTTCTGCCATAATGGCCCGAGATTTTCCAACAACGAATTCCACGACGCTGGCGTACCGTATTTTCTGAGCAAGACAAAGGTCGACGAAGGCCGGTTCGGAGGACTGAATTTTCTACTCTCCAGCCCTTACACATTGGACGGAGACTGGACTGACGATCTGGAAAAGCAAGGTGCGTGGGCGGTCCGAAATGTGCGACGGAGCCATTCTGATTTTGGAATCTTTCGTACGCCCAGCCTGCGAGGTGTGGTCGAAACCGCCCCCTACATGCATGACGGCAGCCTGGATGCTCTGGATGCCGTGGTCCGACACTACAGCGAAATCGATACGGAAAGGCTTCACGCTGATGGCGAGGCGGTACTTTCCGAACTGAATTTGACGGGACAGGAGATCACAGACCTTGTGGCGTTTTTGGAGACGTTGTCCAGCGCTACGCGGCCTTGAGATATTCCAATGCAGCCTGAGTACCGCCTTTATTGTGCGGCACGCCGCTTTTGGCGAGTCCCATTTCTACGCCTGAGAGTGTGCCCATCAACATCAGGTCGTTGAAATCCCCCAAGTGACCTATTCGAAAAACCTTGTCGGCCACTTTCGACAGGCCATTTCCAAGTGAGATGTCATAGTGCTCCAGCGCTGTCGCGCGGAAGGCGTCCGCAGAGTGCCCTTCAGGGACTTTGACAGCGGTCAGGACGCCCGATTCCTGACCTTGGCGAGCACACAGTACCTCGAGACCCCATGCTTGCACGGCAGCTCGAGTCGCGGCTCCGTGGCGGGCATGCCGGGCGAATACGTTGTCCAGTCCTTCTTCATGCAGCATATCGATGGCCTCAATTAATCCGTAAAGAAGATTGGTGCCGGGGGTATAAGGGAAAAACCCTTTCTGGTTTGGCCCGACCATATCCTGCCAATCCCAATAGCTGCGTGGCGTGGTCACGGATTTCGAATGTTCCAACGCCCGATTACTTACAGCATTGAAGCTCAGACCAGGCGGTAGCATCAGTCCCTTTTGCGAACCTGAGACGCAGACATCTACGCCCCAGTCATCGAACCTGAAATCGATCGATGCAAGGCCGGAGATTGAGTCCACCATAAGGAGGGCAGGGTGTTGTGCAGCGTCCATAGCCCTGCGCACGTCCTCAATAGGCGAGACAGACCCTGTAGAAGTTTCATTGTGGACGACGCATACCGCCTTGATCTCGCGCCGACTGTCCGCGCGTAAGCGGTCTTCGATCTGATTGGGGTCCGCACCGCCACGCCAATCCCCTTCAATCAACTCTGGCTGCAACCCAATTTTTCCAGCCAAGTTACACCACATGAACGCGAAATGTCCTGTTTCGTACATGAGAACCTTTTCGCCGGAAGACACTGTGTTCACAAGCGCAGCTTCCCACGCGCCTGTACCGGATGAAGGGTAGATAAAGACGTTCTGTTCGGTCTTGAAAATCGTTTTTATCCCAGCGAGGGCCTTGTTCCCGACTTCTGCGAAATCGGGTCCTCGGTGGTCGATGGTCTGCATGCTTATGGTCTTCAGAATGCGTTCCGGAACAGCACTCGGCCCTGGGATTTGCAAAAAATGTCTGCCCGCCTTGCGCATCTGAACTGATCCTTCCGCTGGCGCCGAATAGCTGGCGCGATTACCTATTGGCAAAAGTTAGTTATGAATTCATTATTCAGTCAACGGTGAAGTGGAGCCTTTAATTGGCTGGTTGGGAAGGGAAGGCGAACCCGATGCTTGAACATGGATCGTTGCACCGCCGACTGTTGTCTGACGTCCAAGGCGAGGTGATGGCTGACCCTGCATCTCGCGCACGGTATGCGACTGACGCATCGATTTATCAGATGATACCGGACGCCGTCGTCGCCCCCCGATCCACAGAAGATATCCAAGCAGTGATGTCTGTTGCGCGCGACGAAGGATGTTCGGTTCTTCCGCGCGGTGGTGGCACGTCGCAATGCGGGCAAACGGTCAATCAAAGCGTTATTCTAGACAACACCAAGCACTTGAATCGAATTCTGGACGTGGACGTTGAGAGCCGTGTCGCGCGTGTTCAGGCCGGTGTTGTTCTGGATCAATTGAACCAGTCACTTAAACAATATGGTCTATGGTTTCCCGTCGACCCCTCGACCGCGTCGCGCTGCACGCTTGGAGGAATGGCAGCCAACAACTCTTCAGGCGGAAAATCCCTGCGCTATGGGATCATGCGCGACAATGTCCGTGCAATAAGTGCAATCCTCAGAGACGGCATGGAAGCACGGTTCAGCGCCGATACGGCGGCACCCGGCGACTATGCCGATCTTGTTGGAGACATGCGTGCTCTGGGGCGTCGCGAGGCTTCGGAAATTGACGCCCAGTTTCCCAAAGTTCAGCGTCGTGTCGGCGGATACAATATCGATGCGCTCGTAGGTAACGATGTCAACATGTCCCATTTGCTAGTGGGGTCAGAAGGGACACTTGCCTATTTCACTGAATTGGAACTGAACCTCGCTCACTTACCGGGCGAGAAAGTTGTCGGCGTGTGTCATTTCCCTACGTTTCGCTCTGCGATGGAGGCTACGCAGCACCTCGTGACGCTCAAACCGCAAGCGGTAGAGTTGATCGACGACACAATGATTGAATTGGGGCGTGAAATCCCGCTGTTCCGCAGTACGATTGAGGCGTTTGTCAAAGGCGACCCCGAAGCCCTGCTGCTGGTAGAATTCGCTGAGGGTAGCGCTGAGGCCAATGCCGCAAAACTGGTCGAGCTTTCCCAACTGATGGGAGATCTCGGGTTTGCTTTCAGCGGAACTGAAACCCGTTGGGGCGGGGTTGTTTCAGTTACAGATACCAAATTGCAAAACTCGATCGCGGAATACAGAAAATCTGGGTTGAACGTCATGATGTCGATGAAAGAGGCGGGTAAACCGATCTCGTTCGTTGAAGACTGCGCCGTCCCGTTGCCTGATCTCGCCGATTACACCGCTGGCCTGACCGAAATTTTTGCTCGGTACGGCACAAAGGGGACATGGTACGCGCATGCTTCCGTCGGGTGTTTACATGTTCGCCCTGTCCTGAACATGCGGCAGGATAAGGACGTCCGGACTATGAAAGCGATTGCCGAAGAAACCTTTGATCTGGTCAAGAGGTACAAGGGGTCTCATTCAGGCGAACACGGTGATGGGATCGTGCGATCAGAGTTTCATGGCAAGATGTTTGGCCCGCGTATCGTTTCTGCGTTTGAAGAGGTTAAAGACCGGTTCGATCCCGATGGGCTAATGAACCCCGGTAAAATCGTGCACGCGCCTGCCATGGATGATCGCCGCCTATTCCGCTACGGCCCGGACTATTCAGTTCCGGAATTTGAGACGGCGTTGGATTGGTCGGCTTGGCCGGGTGCTGGAGGAGGATTCCAGGGTGCCGTCGAGATGTGTAATAACAACGGTGCGTGTCGCAAGCTTAAGGGCGGAGTTATGTGCCCCTCCTTCCGCGCGACCCGAAACGAACGTGATGCCACACGTGGGCGGGCAAACACATTGCGTTTTGCCATCAGCGGGCAGTTGCCGGGCGGTTTAACTTCAGACGCAATGCAGGACACGATGAAGTACTGTGTGTCTTGCAAGGCTTGCGCGCGTGAATGCCCGACTGGCGTCGATATGGCCCGCATGAAGATCGAAGTGCTTTCAGCGAAGCGCAAAAAAGATGGGCTGACTTTGGCAGATAAATTAATAGCTTATCTGCCCCGATATGCACCAAAAGCAGCAAAAGTTGCGTGGCTTGTGAATGCCCGGAATAAAATTGGTCCTTTGCGCAAACTACTGGAAAAACCGACTGGAATTTCGGCGCGACGTGACCTGCCAGTGTGGTCTTCGGAACCGTTCCGTGATGCCGAGGCTCAGGACGCAGATCCGCAGGTTCTTCTGTTTGCCGATGTGTTCAACCGGTATTTCGAGCCTGACAATCTACGCGCCGCGGTCCGGGTCCTGCGTGCGCTAGGACTGCGGGTCGCCGTAGCACGGGATGACCATACTGGAAGGCCGCTGGATTGCGGGCGCACTCTTTTGGCTGTGGGTCGCGTGGAAGAGGCGCGTCGCGAGGCACAGCGCGTGATTGGCGCGACACGAGCGGCAGTAGCACAGGGCATACCATTAGTCGGTCTCGAACCTTCCTCTATCCTCACTTTCCGGGACGAATACTTGGCTCTTTGCACGGGGCGGGATACGGAAATGGTATCCAACGCCACTCATACCTTTGAGGAATTTCTGGTCAGGCAGCCCGAAGTGCCTCTGAAACGGTTGGATCGCCCGATCTATGTGCATGGGCATTGCCACCAGAAAGCGCACGATGCCGTCACACCGATGCTTGATCTTCTGAAGCGTATCCCCGAGGCGCAGGTTCACATGATTGAAAGCAGTTGTTGTGGTATGGCCGGGGCATTTGGATACGCGCCCGAAACTATCGATGTCTCGATCAAGATGGCAAAGCTCGACCTGTTTCCAGCTTTGGAAAAGGCACCTGCGGATGCAATTATTGTGGCGGATGGAACATCGTGCCGGCACCAAATCACTGAGGGTACCCTGCGACAGCCCATGCATGTCGCGCGCCTGCTGGAAATGGCACTTGATGAATAGGAAGTGGCAATGAATCTGACGGACAGCATCAAGCGCACGACGTTACATGAAGAGCTGGTCGAACGCTTGCGCAATCTTGTTGTAGAGGATGTGTTGAAGCCGGGTGAAAAAGTGCCCGAGAAACAGCTTTGTGACTCCTTGGGTGTTTCACGGACACCACTGAGAGAAGCCTTAAAGGTTCTTGCATCAGAAGGTTTCGTGGTGCTTCAGGCCAATCGTGGTGCTCGCGTTGCGAGTGTAACGAGAGAAGAATTGGAGAACACGTTTCCAGTACTCGCAGCGCTTGAGCAACTTGTGGGTGAACTGGCCTGTCAGCAGGTAGACGCCGCAGAATTTCAACGGATTGAAAGTAGCCACAAGGATATGCTGAGTGCGTACGAGGCGCGTGATCGGCAGGCGTATTTCAAAGCCAATCAGGAGATCCATCAGGCACTTATTCAGGGCGCGCGAAACGACATTTTGGAAAACCACCACAAGCTTTTAGCCGCGCGGGTCCGCCGTGCACGTTTTATGGCCAACTTGTCGGACGAACGCTGGGCGCAGGCAATTGATGAACATGAAGCCATGATGGAGTTGCTTAAAGCCCGCGATGCAGATGGGCTAGGAAAAACCATGAAGCTTCACATGATGAACAAGCTTTCTGCTCTTGTGAAAGCGCTGGAGGCAGAGGACGAGACACCTCGCTAAACTCTCATCAAAAGCGCCTATCAGCTTCCCACGGATGCGCTGCTAGTCGGCGCTGAGACTAGGAAACAGAGGGGATAACCCACAGTCCTCGGCAAGTTTGTTTAGGTCTCGACAAAGAGCGGGGTTCAGCCTCACACCGTCTTTGCGGCGGGCCTCTGCGGCGGCCGTTTTGCCGTCTCCGGGCAGGCGCACCGGGTCATGACCGGGCAGGGGGACGGATGCGCGCATTTCGGAGAAGACGCGGGCTGCGTTAGAAGCAAAGTCATTGCCCATCCCAAAGGCTGCCGGATTGAGCGCCATAACGAACTGGCCGGTGTTTGTGGATGAAGTTGTGTCCGAGGTGAAATTGACCACGTCAGAGCCGAATGCCGCACCATTCAGCACCCCGGCCATCAACCCGATAGCCACGGAAAGGCCGAAACCCTTCGGACCTCCGATCGGCAAAAGAAACCCTTCTGATTTGCGGGCAGGGTCCGTTAACGGATTGCCATCACGCCCAACCATCCAACCTTCGGGCATAGGTTCGCCTTGCTGCAAAAGGGTTTTGATCTTACCCATCGCGGCAACAGTCGTCGCCATATCGAACACAAACGGGTCCTGGCCATCGGCAGGGGCAGAGAATGCGATGGGATTGGTGCCAAGAAGCAAGTCGCTTCCGCCATAGGGTGGAACGTGGTTCGCACTGCCCACTGCCGCGGCCATGCCAAGCAACCCAGCCTCGGCTTGCGGGCGTACATAAAGTGCCAGTGGTCCTGAATGATTGCCGCGCCGAACACCAACCCATCCGATGCCGGCCTCTTTTGCCTTTTCTATGGCAAGATCACGTGCCGCGGCCATAGCCAGGTGACCAAGGCCGTCATCGCCGTCAATCAACGCGGTTGCGACGGTTTCATGTTCTATGGTGACGTTTGGTGTGGCGTTGCACCCGCCCCCTGCCAACCTGGCAAGGTACTGGCGCAGGCGAAAAACCCCGTGAGTGCCATAGCCGAATATGTCGGCCTCAACCATCAGCGAGGCCACCCTGTCCGCATCGGCTTCTGGCACACCTCGTGTTTCGAGCGCGCTCGCCACAAATTCACGCAAGGTCTGGCAATTTATCTCCACAGGCTCAGAAGTCATCTCTGCCAACCTGCTCTTTGTGCCAGAACACCAGCTTACGCTGTGTCCAAACCACTGACGCAAATACAGCGAGACCAACGAGGCTTAGATACAGGATCAAGGAGAACACGCGCGGAGTGTTGAGCTGCGAGGCTGCAACACGGATGAGTTCACCAAATCCCTTTCCACCGCCCAGGAATTCCCCTGTTATCGCACCTGCCATAACGCCGACTGCTCCGATCTTGAGGCCAGTGAATATCTGCGGCAATCCGGTCGGCAGCTTCATTTTGATCAATGTCTGCATCCGGCTCGCACCCATTGTCTTGAACAACATGCGCGCATTTTCGTCCGCGGCGTGTAGCCCAGCCGCAGTACCAACCACGATTGGAAATGTTGCGATAAAGGCGGCAAGTGCCACCTTGGATTCAATGCCGAACCCCAGCCACGCCACAAACAGCGGGGCGAACGCGACTTTTGGCATGGTGTCGATGGCCACGAGGTAAGGCATCACCGCCTTTTCGCCAAATGCGGTTTCCCCGACCAGCACGCCAAGCGAAAAACCGATCGCGATTGCCAAGGCAAAGCCATAGATGACCTCTTTGAAAGTGATCCAAAGCGCACCCAGCATGTAACCTCCGGTCAAAAGGTTTTGTCCGACGAATATCATGTCCCTAAGGGTCTCCATCGGGGTAGGCAGGATGATCGGCGATACAAGCCCCAGGCTCGTCACAATCTGCCAGGTGCCTACGAAAACGACGAAAACAAACGTCATCGCAATCCAACGGGGAACCGAGTCGATAAAGTGAACTTTCTGCTCCCAAACAGTGTCTTCTGCGGTGCCAGCGTCCTTTGCGGAAGGCGAGTAATCCTGAACTTGGCTCACATTTCTTCTCCCTTATCGAGGAGGCTGCGAATGTAGTCTACAATAGCGCCGAACTTAGGAGTCGTCATCATATCGAGCGTGCGCGGGCGAGGCAGGTCGACTTCAACAATTTCAGCAATCCTGCCTGGACGTGGCTTCAACACGACGATTTCATCGGACAAAATCACCGCCTCTTGAATGGAGTGTGTCACAAGAAACGCGGTCGCTTCCTGTTCCCGGCAAATCCGCTGCAACTCCATATTCATCATGTCGCGCGACAACTCGTCGAGAGCGCTGAACGGTTCGTCCAACAAAAGCACGGCTGGTTCGGTTATCAGCATTCGACAGATCGATGCGCGTTGCGCCATCCCGCCCGACAATTCGTTCGGATATACGTTTTCAAACCCATTCAAGCCTACGACGTCCAAAAGTTCGTGCGCCTTTGCCATGGCTTGCTTGGCTGCTGCCTTTCCATCGCGTATCTCAATCGGCAAGACGATGTTTTCTACGGCCGTTTTCCAGGGAAAAAGCGTCGCTTGCTGAAACATCATACCGATGTCCCGGCGGGTCCCAGTGACTGGTTTGCCCTGAAGGATCACTCGCCCCTTTGTGGGCGGGATTAGACCCGCCATGATCTTGAGCAGAGTTGATTTGCCGCACCCGCTGGACCCGATGACAGATGTGAAGCTTCCTTTCCGAAGCGTCAGGTTAATGTCCTCAAGAGCGACAACCAGATTGCGTGCGTAGGTCTTGCTTACATGTGTCAACTCGTAGACCGGCGTGCCCAAGGGCGCGCCGGAAAACTCATGGGTGACTACAGCGTTCATTTGCTGGCGGCCTCGTTGCCAATGGCAGCAAACTCATTGGTCCAAGCAGCGCTCAGGTCGTCAAGTGGCCCCGGAATCTCACCCCCCGCGACCAGCGCGTCTTGCCATTCTTGCCAGACTTCGGCGGGATACCATCCCAGACCATTGCTTGGATCCGCTGCTATGGTTTTCGAGCGTACCGCATCGAACAGCGCTGACTGGAACTCCTTGTCCTCGCCTTCCTGTGGATTGCCGTCGGCCAGATGCTTCAACACGGCTTCGCGGTTGGCATCATCGAGCGCAAAGGCATGCCCACGTGCGAAGGCGCGACTCCAGGCTTCGACCAATTCGCGGTCGTTGGCGATTGTATCGGCCATAGTTGCGATACCGTTTCCGAAAAAACGCCCGAATTCCGCAGGCGTTATGTCACGCACCTTCATTCCGCGTTGGTTCAGGATTGCTGTATCTGCTGTCGAGGCAGAGTAGGCGTCGATTTCACCGTTCAGGAATGCTGCAGTTGCTGGGCCACCGTCGCCGACTGTAAGGAATGTGAAGTCCTCGCCTTCTTTCATACCGGCACCTGTCAAGACGTTGCGTGCAAAACCCACTTCGGCACCGTCGGCGGTGCCGGTTCCGATCACCTTTCCGCGCAATTCTTCAACGCTTTGGACTTCAGAATCTTCCGGCACCGCGATGCCGAAGTTGCTGCGCGCCGCAACGTTGTAGATGTGAACGGCATCCACATCGCGCGACCGTGCTGCAATCAGTGGGCCAGGTCCTGGGCGACCAAAGTGCGCCTGTCCGGCGGATAATGCCTGAAGCACGGCTCCCGAGCCGTTGATCGCCTCGACGGTCACATCCAAACCTTCATCTGCGAAATACCCTTCGCCAATGGCGACAAAAACCGGAAATGAATTGATTGCCGAGGGGCTTGGCTGCACGAAGGTGATTTCTCGCAAGTCTTGTGCAAAAGCCTTTGTTCCTAGTGCTCCTGCTACCGGGATCGCAGAAAGCAAGGACGCTGTGAATGTCCTTCTGTTCATCATTGTAGTCTTCCTCCCTTTCATGGTTGGCAACCCGCAGATTCAGCTATGCAGGAGCCACTTAAACGGCGCGCACGGTATTCCTGAGCGTGCCGATTTCTGAAATTGCACAAACCACGACATCCCCGTCTTTCAGGAACTGTGGAGGGTCCATCGCATACCCGACGCCAGACGGCGTACCGGTCGCGATAACGTCGCCAGGTTCCAGGGTCATGCCCTCCGACAGGGATGCGATCAGCGTTGGAATGTCGAAAATCATGTCCGACGTGCTTCCGTTTTGGCGCTGTTCACCGTTGATCGTTAGTCCAATTGATAAAGCGTGCGGATCGCTGATTGTATCAGCGGTCACTATGAAGGGACCCAGTGGGCAAGACCCATCTAAACCCTTGCCTTTGAAGTACTGACCACCGTGCCGGCGTTGGATGTCACGGGCGGTGATGTCGTTGAGGATCGTGTAGCCGAATACATGGTCGTACGCGTCAGCCTTAGCTATGTTACGCCCTGACTTTCCGATCACAATTGCCAGTTCAACTTCATAGTCGATGGCTTGCGAAACGTTCGGAAAAATCAAAATGTCTGCGTCAGGTGCCACGATAGAGGTCGGTGGCTTTGTGAAGAAAACCGGATGCTCCGTCACACCAACTTTTTGGTTTTGTGCCCGATCACCCTCGGCAATGTGTTCAGCGTAGTTGCGCCCGACACAGAACACGTTTTTGCGTGGATCAGGAATGGGAGCCAACAACGGCGCATCAGCGGGAGCCAACACGCCCTTGAGTTCGCCTTCTTCGGACGACGAAACGAGGGTTTTCAACGTTCCAAGCGTAGCCTCGCCGCCCGCGATCAACTGCTGCATTGAACTGGCGTCCAACGCCTTGTCATGCATTTGTGCTGCGCGCAGAACATCCAATCTACTGCCATCGGCAAGTATTGCCACGCAAACGGCACGGCCCTCTACGGAAACAGTTGCTAACCGCACTCGGCACTCCTCCCTCGTCCTGATGTCAAGCTCTGGTCGCGGATTCCGTCCGGCGACTCGTTATTGGCTTTCCTCTTACCCTTGAGTTTTTTCCGACTTGGCGTTTCAATCAATCAACCAATCACCAAATTGGGCGGGGATATGAGCGCTCCAACCGAACTCGCGCAACGCGTACGAGACCTGATTAACAATGCTGGATACCGGCACAACGACCGGCTGCCGCCTGAACGCGATCTCTGTTCAACGCTTGGGACAACCCGCAATCAGTTGCGAAGAGCGTTGGCAGAGCTTGAGGCGCAGGGGCTTATCTGGCGCCATGTGGGGCGGGGAACTTTCGTCGGTTCCAGGCCGGTTCTTAACCTTACCGACGTAACCTATTTGGGTAACCAAATAAAACCTGAACAAGTTGTATCCGTACGATTTACGATCGAACCGCAGCTTAGCCGCCTCGCAGCGTCCCATTCCACCCGTTCGGATCGTGAGCAAATGAGGCTTTGCGCGGACAAATGCCGCACTGCAGAAGACTGGCGCACGTACGAAGCGTGGGACAACAATTTGCACTACGCCATAGCCCGCTCTACTCGAAACCAGCTCTTTCTATACTTCTTTGAGACTTTGAATTCGGTTCGAAGATCAATTGTTTGGGGGCAGCCACGGGAGACTTCGAGGCCCGCAGAAGATTATTCCAGTTTTAGTGAACATGATGTGATCGTGTCAGCCATAGCAAAGGGTGATGGCGAGCTTGCGGCCAGCGCCATGGTAGATCACTTGAAATCGGTTTATTCGCGTGTGCTGCCAAAGAGCATCCAGTCCGACGATTGAGGCAACGCCAAAACCCAACCAATTTGGGAAATGGTCGGGCCAGATTAAAGTCGTGGCTCTTGCAAAATAGCGTGGATTTTGGCGATGACTTGGTAAGCGGCTACGTCCATTTGAATGTGACGTGGCATTGATCGGAATGTGTCTGACCGTTTGGAAATCCGATCTATGGCAATCAAACGTTCAGGAGGAAAGCGATGTCCGATCATGTCATTCCCGCGCCGGAGGTGCATGTAATACCCGTAGCGGGGGGCGGCTCGTTCCCGGTCCGTCGTGTCTACTGCATTGGGCGAAACTACGCGGCGCATGCAATTGAAATGGGCCATGACCCGGACCGGGAACCCCCGTTTTTCTTTCAAAAGAACCCAAACAACTTAGACCCTTCTGGCGAGTTTCCTTACCCCCCGCACAGTTCTGATGTGCATCACGAAGCTGAAATGTATGTCGCGCTCAAATCCGGCGGCACGAATATCTCGGTGGATGATGCACTGGATCATGTCTTTGGGTACGGGCTTTCGCTTGATATGACCCGCCGCGACCTGCAAGGACAGATGAAAAAAATGGGCCGCCCTTGGGAAATTGGTAAGGCGTTCGAGCGCTCAGCGCCGTGCGGACCAATTCACCAGGTGTCAGAAGTCGGGCATCTTGATAGAGGTCCAATTACGCTGACGGTGAATGGTGAAATTCGTCAGGAAGGAGACTTGCACCAGATGATCTGGAAAGTCCCCGAGATGATCTCGTACCTGAGCGACTACTTCGAGCTTGCGGCCGGTGACGTTATCCTTTCAGGGACACCGTCTGGTGTTGGTCCCGTCAACCGTGGGGATGTCATGGTCTTGTTCGTCGACAAGCTGGGTAGTCTGACCGTTCGCGTAACTTAGGACCTGCTGCAGCAACCTTACTCTGCGAAAGAAACCGATGCGTATGTAAACGGATAACAGATGCACCATTTAGTCGCTGAATTGATCGCACACCACGCAGACACAGCAAATGCCATTGGCGCCCCTGGCCGGTCTTGGTTGAGCTACCTTGGTTTGCGCGAGCATTGTGCGAAGGTCAAAGAAGATCTGCATCAGATCGGAATAGGGCGCGGCGACAGGGTGGCAATTGTGTTGCCCAACGGACCAGAGATGGCGACGGCATTCATATCCGTCGCCCAAGTGGCGACGACGGCGCCTTTAAACCCTGCGTATACTTTCGAAGAATACGTCTTCTATCTAAAAGACCTGAAAGCCAAGGCTCTTCTTGTCAGCGAAAACGAAAATGGCCCAGCCGTTCAAGCGGCGACTGAACTGGGTGTGGCCATCTTGCGCGCTACTAGTGATAGTTCTCGTCCAGCTGGACAGTTTTCCGTTTTGTCCTGTGACCCAATCGGAGTGGCTGATACATCAGCGCCGGGCGAAGATGACGTCGCCCTGATACTCCACACATCAGGAACAACGTCGCGCCCTAAAATCGTTCCTTTGACGCAGGCCAATATCTATTCGTCGGCGCGGAACGTGGCTTCGTCTTTGAAGCTGACGACAGACGATCGTTGTCTAAGTATAATGCCTCTGTTTCATATCCATGGGCTGATCGCGGCCGTCGCCGCTTCATTAAGCGCTGGATCGCAAATTAGCTGCACCCCTGGGTTCAACGCTTTCAGCTTTTTTTCGCAGGTCGCTGAGGTTGATCCGACATGGTACACAGCAGTTCCGACAATGCACCAAGCTATTCTTGCCCGAGCCGCCCGAAACCAATCTGTCATTGAGCAATCGCCATTGCGGTTCTTGCGGTCTTCTTCTGCGTCGTTGCCCGCGCCGGTAATGGAAGAGTTGGTGGCGACATTCAATGCGCCTGTAATCGAGGCCTACGGTATGACTGAGGCCGCGCATCAAATGTGTTGCAACCCGCTTCCTCCACAAAAGCAAAAGCCCGGATACGTCGGAGTAGCAGCGGGTCCCGAAGTCAGAATTGCAGACGAAACGGAAAATGTATTGATCGCTTCGCGTGATGTCGGAGAAATCGTTATCAGCGGTCCGAACGTGACCCCTGGGTATGAGAGCAACCCGCAGGCAAATGCAGACAATTTCTTTGAATCGGATGGAAAACTCTGGTTCCGCACCGGTGACCAAGGGTCGTTCGACGAAGAGAATTATCTGCGACTGACCGGACGCCTTAAAGAGCTTATCAATCGCGGCGGAGAAAAAATCAGCCCGCTTGAAGTTGACGCCGTGCTTCTGAGCCACCCGGACGTTGCGCAGGCAGTTTGTTTCGCCGTTCCCCACGAAAAACTGGGCGAAGACATAGCAGCGGCGGTGGTGCTCTCAGAAGGAGCGGCGATTGCAGGTCAGGAAGTCCGGGATTTCGTTGGCGCACGGCTCGCAAAGTTCAAGGTGCCGACTTCAGTGGTCATTCTCGATGAGATACCAAAAGGCGCGACTGGTAAGATACAAAGGATCGGGCTGGCCGCTAAATTGGGACTGGCAAAGGCTTAGACAGATGAAAGTTTGCATCTTTGGTGCCGGAGCTGTCGGAGGTTACGTTGCCGCGAAACTCGCGCAGACTGACGTCGACGTCAGTGTCATTGCGCGTGGCCCACATCTGGCTGCAATGCAAGAAAAAGGGCTGACTCTCCATGAGGATGGGCTGGACCCGATCAACGTGCCAATACGCGCCTCGGACAATGCCGCCGATCTCGGCCCACAAGACTATGTCTTTATCACACTGAAAGCGCATTCCGTTCCAGCAGTTGTGGACTCAATGCAGCCGCTGATTGGGGCAGAAACAACAATAGTGAGCGGAGTGAACGGGGTACCCTGGTGGTATTTCCACAAGCTGGGCGGACCCTTCGAGGGGACTAGATTGTCATCTGTCGATCCGGGAGACGTGCAATGGAACGGTTTCGGGCCGGACCGGGTGCTTGGATGTGTTGTTTATCCAGCCGCCGAGGTCATTGCCCCGGGATCAATCAAGCATGTTGAGGGCAATCGTTTTTCGTTGGGCGAGCCCGATGGTTCTAAATCCGGCCGTGCTGCCAAGCTTTCTGCTGCGCTGTCCGCCGCCGGCTTGCGTGCGCCCGTAAGACCGAGAATTCGAGACGAAATTTGGCTGAAGCTATGGGGCAATCTGTCGTTCAACCCGATTTCAGCTCTTACCCACTCAACACTTGATGTCTTGTGTAGCGACCAAGGCTCACGCTCCGTGGCTCGCGGGATGATGCTTGAGGCTCAGGAAATCGGTGAGAATCTTGGTGTAAAATTCCCGATAGATGTTGAAAAACGGATCGACGGTGGAGCGGCTGTCGGTGCGCACAAGACTTCTATGTGGCAGGATTTGGAGTTGCGCCGACCGATGGAAATTGATGCCTTAGTAACTTCAGTGCAAGAACTAGGACAACTTACAGGGGTCTCAACGCCCACAATCGACATCGTAGCGTCACTGGTCAAACTCAGGGCAAAGGTCGCAGGTCTCTACTAAAGTTTCTTTGGGCCTTGCAAAAAGAGCGTGGCTTGAGGCGGATAAGGGCACAGTGACACCAGTGCAAAATGCTTTCCTAAACCTGAGTTAATTGGTGTAAGCCAAACTATGTTAAAAAAGCTGTTCTTCGCGGTCCTTTGCGGGATCGAGCGAAATGACACTCGAAGAGCTAACGACAAAGCCGCCATTCGCGCGTGGCGCAGCGGATTCAACGAAAGATGCAGGTTTCTCGGACGCCGCATGCTGGCGGGGGAGTTGCGCGATGGGTTTCCCGGCGTCAGAGAAGCGCTCAGGCGGGAAATCGCGGGGTTAGTTCTTTTGGGTCGGCTGTGCTATGGGGATTTGTACGAAGGGCTTGC
>NZ_JBGRUO010000007.1:0-226910 GCF_041537905.1 Ruegeria jejuensis
TGAACCGCGCTGCTTCAGCGCTGTGTTGTACGAAGGCCAGTTCCTGGTCTTATACGTCGTAGGGGACCAACTGCTCATAACATCCAGCTATCACGCTGGATTCACGAGATGAATCCCCTCAGGCGATTTGTGCAACAAAGCCCATGCAACCCGATCAACAGCTTGCGAATGTAGCGATCACCTTGCTTCGTGATCTTGCCCAGACGCTCCTTGCCACCGCTGGATTTGTTGATTGGGGTCAGTCCGAGCCAGGCCGCCAGATCGCGCCCGGTCCGGAACTGTTTTGCATCACCGATCGTTGCGACAATCGCTGATGCCGTGATCGGCCCAATGCCAGGCATGCGCATCAATCTACGCGCATCTGCATTCAGCAGAGCATGTTGCTCGATCATCTTCGAATAGCCGTCGATGCGCTCGTTCAGGCCGAGGAACTGATAGCACTGTATGCCGAGCATGCCGTTGGCGATCTCTGGCATGTCCGGGTGATCTCCTGCCAAATGACGCTTTGCAAATGCGGTGACCGCCTCAATTCCGATCGGCAGGATATGTCCAAACTCGCGCAGCAAGCTGCGGATCATATTGGCCATCTGCGTGCGTTGCCGGACGGCAAGATCCCGTGTCCGGTGGATTGAGAGAATGGCTTGCTGTTCCTCCGTCTTGATCTCGACGAAGCGCATGGTGGGGCGTCGAACGGCTTCGCAGATTGCCTCGGCATCAACGGCGTCGCTCTTACCGCGCTTCACGTAGGGTTTGACGTATCCGGCGGGCATGAGCTTCACGTCGTGACCCATTGTGCGCAGCTGACGACCCCAGTGATGGGACGAACCGCAGGTTTCCACACCAACCCTGCACGGTGGAAGCGTCTCAAAGAAACGGAGCAGTTTCGCTCGCTTGATGGCCTTGTTGAAGATAACCCGACCATTCTCCGAAATGCCATGCACTTGAAAAACATCCTTGGCCAAATCCAAGCCGACTGTCTTTACTGTCATTGGGTGGCTCCTTTCCTAGCAGTCGATGATAACTGCTCTTTGGCACATTCGATGCCGGTGGAGCAGGAGCCACCCACCTCATCCGCTTTAACGCACCCGCTGGCCCCGCCGTGCCACAGTGGATGTGTGGCTTGATGTTAAGACAAGCGAGCGGAGATGAGGCTCTGCCTCGGCTTTTTGTCCGGCGACTCGATCGCTTGTATGGCTGCCATGGCCAGAAACGCCCCAGCGTTCTGAACGTCTTCTCTCACAACTTTGATGGCCTCTCGAAAGTGCTGCAGGAACGGCACGGCCTCTTTAGCGAAGATATCCAGATCCTTACCAATCACGCGGCCGGCGCGTTCGGCGCCGACGCTGGCGAATATGGCGGAGGTGGAGGAGGGCGCGATGATGCCGTCAATGTCGGCACGGTTTTGTAGAAAAGCCGCGATGCCCTGTTTGATATCCTCACCGATCACATCGCTAGTGATACCCGGAACGACCTCGAAACTCGCATCGGTTCGCGAAATCACCTCTCTGGCGCCCTTGAGCATGTCCTGCGCGTAGTTCTGGTTCAGGGGCGGTGTCAGCATCGCTATGTTCTTGCGCCCCGAACCTATCAGGTCTTCTACCGCGAGGTGACCGAATGACGTGTTGTCGAAGTCGAAATAGGGGTGCAGGTCGCGCCATTTCGACCGCCCATAAGTGGCAAAGGGAAACTTGCGCTCAAGCAGGTGGGCAACGCGCGGGTCATCGACCTCGATACGGTTCAGGATAAGCGCATCCGCCGACCCGGTTTCCAGGATGTAGCGGACGGGTTGCATCGGATCTTCATCGGGAAAATAGGGAGTGACGATAAGGTGATAGCGGGTGTCCCGCAGCGCGTGCGCTATCGACGAAACAAGCTGTCCGGTATGATCCGTCACTTCATGGTCCGAGCAGAGAACAAGAGAAATTACGTTGGTTTTGCCAGTGCGCAGGCGCAGTCCTGCCCGGTTCGGAATGTAACCGATCTGGGCCGCGATGGCGCGCACCTTCTCTTTGGTCGCCGTCCCGATATCGGGCGCATCGTTGAGCGCGCGCGACACGGTGGGCACCGCCAGCCCCGAAAGCTCGGCAATGGTGCGCAATGTTGGTCGGCTTTTCCCGGATTCGGGCATTGAACAGCTGGCCTTTCTGCTGGTCCCGGCCTTTGCAACTTAGGTTTTGTGCGGCACAGCCCCAGCTTTGTCTCAGACAAATTAGTCCGCTCAGCTGTGAGTGTAAATCCGTTGCAAGAAGTTTCTAAATCGTTATAGTCACGATCTATATCGATTTAGATTGGGAGAAATCAATGAATCGCCTAGCAAAGATGCTTGCTGGAACAATCCTGGCGGGAGCTGGAACAGCCCATGCGGCCGATCTGGAAGTCACGCATTGGTGGACATCCGGGGGAGAGGCCGCTGCCGTTTCTGAATTTGCGAAAGCCTTTAACGAGAACACCGATCATAGCTGGGTTGATGGGGCTATTGCGGGCTCAGGTGGTACAGCGCGTCCGATCATCATCAGTCGCATCATTGGTGGCGATCCGATGGGAGCGACACAGTTGAACCACGGGCGTCAGGCGGAGGAGCTAATCGAGGCGGGGCTGCTGACCGACCTGACCGAACTGGCGGAGCAGGAGGGCTGGAAAGACTTGGTGAACCCGTCCTCGCTGCTGGAGGCTTGCACCTTCGAGGGACGCATTTACTGCGTGCCCGTCAATATTCATTCCTGGCAGTGGATCTGGCTCAGCCATGGGGCATATGAAAGCGCAGGTATTCCGGTTCCCGGCGATTGGAATGAATTTGTTGAAACCGCCCCCAAACTGCAGGAAGCGGGCATTGTGCCACTTGCGATGGGTCAGCAAAGCTGGCAGCAGAACGGTGCGTTCGGTGTCCTGGCGATAGCGATTGCTGGCGTCGATGCCTGGCGTAAAGTCGTCGTAGAGCGCGATGCGGATGCCGCGATGGGCCCGGAGTACCAGCAAGTCTTTGAAGCAATTGAGACGGCCCGCCAACTTGCCGCAGATTCAAATGTGCAAGACTGGAATCAGGCAACCAACATGGTCATCACCGGTAAGGCCGGGGCCCAGATCATGGGGGATTGGGCGCAGGGCGAATTCCAGATTGCTGAACAGGTGGCTGGAGAGGACTACACCTGCTTGCCCGGCCTTGGAATGAACGAGATTCTCGATACTGGCGGCGATGCCTTTTACTTCCCGGTCATCGACGATCCTGAAGTTCAAAAGGCGCAGATGGCACTGGCCTCGACATTGATCGCTCCCGAGGTTCAGGTAGCCTTCAATCTGAAGAAAGGGTCGCTGCCGGTACGCGGTGACATTGATTTGTCTGCCGCAAATGACTGCATGCAGAAGGGATTGGACATTCTCAAGGCCGGTGGTGTTCTGCCCTCGGGTGAGATGAATCTGACACCCGACACCCAGACCCAGATCGAAGACCTGATGGCCGAATTCTGGTCGACCGATATGTCCGCTGCGGATGCGCAAGCCCGCTACGCCGACGTCATCCGCTCCGCCGAATAAAGCGCAGTCACTCGCGCGCCTGTCCGGGGTCATTGCGGCCTCGGGCAGGTGAAATATGCGCAGAAGGAGTTCCATGGCAGACCTGTCCTCATACGAGCCACGCGGCAGTAAGCGCGCGAAGAGACCGGTGTCACTGTTCCGCAATCTCTCGGCCAAGATCGCCTCGATCCCGATGATCCTAACGGCTTTGGTGGTCTTTGTGGGGGGCACTGCCTGGACGGTGGTGCATTCCTTTACCTCCTCCAAACTTCTGCCAAAGCTGAACTTCGTCGGGCTGGATCAGTATGAGCGGCTTTGGACAACGCGTCGCTGGCTGGTGTCGATCGAGAACCTGGCGCTTTATGGTATCCTGTCTCTGGTTTTCACTTTGGTAATCGGCTTTACGCTGGCCGCGCTGCTGGATCGCAAGATCAGGGGCGAAAACATCTTCCGCACGATTTTCCTTTACCCTTTCGCGCTCAGCTTCATTGTGACCGGGTTGGCTTGGCAATGGATATTGAACCCTGATCTGGGTATGCAACATGTGGTGCGCGGGTTGGGCTGGGAAAGCTTCACCTTCAACCCGCTCAACGATCCCGACATCGTGATCTACGGCATTCTGATCGCAGGACTGTGGCAGGGCACGGGGCTGATCATGGTGATCATGCTGGCCGGGCTGCGTGGCATCGACGAAGACATCTGGAAGGCCGCGCGGGTCGACGGGATCGGCACGATCAAAACCTATATCGTGGTGATCATCCCGATGATGCGCCCGGTTTTTGTCACCGCGCTGGTTCTGATCATGAGCGGGATCATCAAGCTTTACGACCTGGTGGTCGCGCTGACCAATGGCGGGCCGGGCATCGCCTCGGAGGTGCCAGCGAAATACGTGATCCAGTACATGTTTCGCGCGCAGAATCTGGGGCAGGGCTTTGCCGCTTCGACAATGATGCTGGTTTCAGTGGCGATCATTCTGATCCCATGGGCCTATCTGGAATTCGGAGGGCGCAAACGTGGTTGACCTGACCTCCTCTCGCTATGTCGAGGGGCCGCGCGGCCCCAAGCCCCGGCGCAGCTTTAGCCGAGCGAATATCTTTCTCTATGGCACGTTGATCGTGGTGTCGGTCTACTATCTGCTGCCGCTCTATGTGATGGTGGTGACCTCGCTCAAGGGCATGCCGGAAATCCGGACCGGAAACATATTTTCGCCGCCGCTTGAGATCACCTTTCAACCTTGGGTCAAGGCCTGGGCGCAGGCCTGTACCGGCATCAATTGCGATGGGCTCAGCCGGGGCTTCTGGAATTCGGTCAAGATCCTGATCCCGTCGATTGTGCTGTCCATCGCGGTGGCCTCGGTCAATGGCTACGCATTGGCGCGGTGGAAATTCAAGGGCTCGGAAGTGTTCTTTACGATCCTGATCGTGGGTGCCTTCATTCCCTATCAGACGATGCTCTACCCGCTCGTGATCATTCTGCGCGAGATCGGGTTGATGGGCGACCTTTCGGGATTGGTCCTGGTGCATACGATCTTCGGCATGCCGATCCTGACACTGTTGTTTCGTAACTATTTCGCCTCAATCCCCGAAGATCTGCACAAGGCTGCACGGGTCGATGGCGCGGGGTTCTGGAGCATCTATTTCCGCATCATGTTGCCGATGTCCCTGCCGATCTTCGTGGTGGCGATCATCCTGCAAGTCACTGGTATATGGAATGATTTCCTGTTCGGTGTGATCTACACTAAGCCTGAAACCTACCCGATGACCGTGCAGCTCAACAACATCGTCAACTCGGTGCAGGGCGTGAAGGAATACAATGTCAACATGGCCGCAACCCTGCTGACCGGCCTTGTTCCACTCGTCATCTACTTTGTCTCCGGCAAGCTGTTCGTGCGTGGTATCGCCGCCGGTGCCGTGAAGGGATAAACATGCATTCTGTCGAAATTCGCGATCTGGATTTGAGCTTTGGCGCCATTGAGGTGCTCAAGGGTCTAAACCTGAATATTGAAGACGGAGAGTTCCTTGTTCTGCTCGGATCGTCGGGATGTGGGAAATCCACATTGCTGAACTGCATCGCCGGGTTGCTGGAAGTCACCGATGGCCAGATTTTCATCAAGGATCGCAACGTGACGTGGGAGGAACCCTCGGACAGAGGCATCGGCATGGTGTTCCAATCCTATGCGCTATATCCGCAGATGACGGTCGAGGGGAACCTGTCTTTCGGGCTGAAAAACGCGCGAATGTCCAAGGACGAGATTGCGAAGCGCGTGGCGCGGGCGGCCGAGATTTTGCAGATCGAACCGCTGCTCAAACGCAAACCCGCAGCTTTGTCGGGCGGGCAACGACAGCGCGTGGCCATTGGCCGGGCGCTTGTGCGGGATGCGGATGTATTCCTGTTCGACGAGCCGCTCAGCAATCTCGACGCCAAACTGCGCGCTGACCTGCGGGTCGAGATCAAGCGCCTGCATCAGCAGCTGAAAAACACGATCATCTATGTGACCCATGACCAGGTCGAAGCCCTGACGCTCGCCGACCGGATTGCGGTTATGAAGGGCGGCCAGATACAGCAATTGGCCTCGCCGACAGAGATCTATAACCGACCAGGCAACCGATATGTGGCTGACTTCGTCGGCTCGCCGGCGATGAATTTCATCGAAGGGCTGCTGATCGAGGATCGGTTCGAAGCCAGGGATCAGGTGCTGTCGCTTAGTGGCTACCCTTTTGCCAAGCAGCCCGGCGGCCCAGCCACTATGGGTATCCGGCCCGAACATGTGGCAACAGCCGCCGCCGCCGAATCTTTACCGTTCAACGCGGATGTCCCGGTTGAAGTCGTTGAGCCGATGGGATCGGACACCCTGGTCTGGACGCGCATTGCGGATGAGCCGTTCCGGGTTCGGCTTGATGGGCAGACCAGCATTCAGCCCGGCGACCGGTTGAAGGTCGGCATCGACCTGTCAAAAGCCTCGTTCTTTGACGCAGAAACCGAGGTGCGCCTTTGAAGGATATCGTCGGTGACAGATCCATTGACCTGACCGGGCCATGGCGGATGCATGACGCAGAGTGTGTGCACGATATCATGATCACGCTTCCGGGCGACGGGATCACCGCATTGCATGCTGCTGGTGCGATCCCTGAGCCGTATTTTGGCCGCAACGAATATGATCTGCGCTGGATCGCCGAGCGGGACTGGGTGTTCGAGCGGCGGTTTCATCTGGAAAACTCCGCATTTTATCTGTGTCTGTCCCAGGTCGACACCGTCGCCGAGATCACGCTGAACGGGACGCTGGTTTTGCAAACCGACAATGTGTTCAGGAGCTATCGCGTCGATGTGTCGGATGCAGCGCGTTCGGGTGAAAACACCCTGCAGATCACGATACGGTCCAGCGTGAAAGAGGGCGCGGCACGCCAAGGGGCGTTGCCTTATCCAGTGCCCAGCCATCCCCGGAATTGTCCGATCCCCAACGGTAACACGCTGCGCAAGGTGCAATGCGATTTTGGCTGGGACTGGAACATCGCGCTGGCCCCGTTCGGCATCTATGGCGAAATGCGGCTGGTGCCCAAGGACACACCCAGCTTTTCACAACTCCAGATCACTCAACGCCATGCTGAGCAGCACGTTACCCTGACCCTTGAGGCGCAGCTTGATGGGGCTGATGAGGCCGATGTGACCTTCGCCGGGGAAATGCAATCCCTCTCATCCGATGCTGCTGGCAGGATCACTGCGGAATTCGTCATCACCAACCCGGAGCTTTGGTGGCCGGCGGGGCTCGGCGCGCAAACCCTGCATGAGTTGACACTCACCTCCGGTCCCACGACCGAGACCCGCAAGATTGGGCTGCGGGAAATAGAACTCATCACCGAGCCAGATGAGATTGGCACCAGCTTCAAACTGCGCGTGAATGGCATTGACGTGTTCTGCCGCGGCGCGAACTGGATACCCGCAGACGCGTTGCCGGGCAGGATCACGCCCGAGAAGACCCGTGATCTGCTGCAATCGGCGGTCGACGCCAACATGAACATGCTGCGCGTCTGGGGCGGCGGACGGTACGAGCCGGCCAGCTTTTACGAGGCCTGCGACGAGTTGGGGCTGATGATCTGGCAGGACGCGATGTTCTCGTGCAACCTCTACCCGGCACATGATGCGTTCTTGAACGCTGTCTACAAAGAGCTCTCCGAACAAGCTGCCCGCCTATCAACCCATGCCTGTCTTGCGCTCTGGTGTGGTGACAATGAACTGGTTGGCGCGCTGGGGTGGTATGAGAAAAGCGTCAAGGATCGCGACCGGTATCTCGTTGCCTATGATCGGCTGAACCGTACGATTGAGCGCGCGATCAAGGACACGCTGGGCGAGGATGTAAACTGGTGGCCATCCTCCCCGTCTCTCGGACCGCTCAATTTCGGCGATGGCTGGCATGACGATCAGGCGGGCGACATGCATTTCTGGTCGGTCTGGCACGAGGGCCGCGATTTCGACCATTACCGAGATGTGGCGCCAAGGTTCTGTAGCGAGTTCGGGTTCCAATCCTACCCGTCGATGGATGTGATCCGCAGCTTCGCCACCGAGCGGGACTTTAACATCGCCTCGCCAGTTCTGGAAAGCCATCAGAAGAACGCAGGCGGCAATGCGCGGATCGCCGAGACCATGTTCCGCTATTTCCGGTTCCCCGAGGGGTTCGAGAACTTCGTCTATCTCAGTCAGGTTCAGCAGGGGCTGGCAATCAAGACCGCCGTGTCGCATTGGCGCGCGCAGAAACCGCGCTGCATGGGCACGCTCTATTGGCAATTGAACGACACGTGGCCGGTGGCGAGCTGGTCTTCGCTGGATTACGGCGGCGGCTGGAAGCTGTTGCATCACATGGCGCGCCGTTTCTATGCACCGGTCGTTGTGACCGTGGTGCCGACGAGTGATGGATACAATTTAGTGGCCGTCAACGATACGGCGGCGCCGGTGAATGTCAGCTTGTCCGTCGCGGCCCTCTGCCTTGATGGCTGCGAGCGACCGGTTGGCAAGGCCAGGGGCGGCATCGCGACAGATGCTGCGGCTAACCTATTGCAAATCCCAAGGACCGAGTTGGCGGCGGATGAACTCCTGATCTATCGCTTGACCTTGCCGGATGGGTCGGTGCAGACCGACCATCACGCGCCGCTGCCCTATAAGTCCTACGATCTGCGGCAAACGGGCCTGCACCTGAAAACACAGCGGGCAGGCGATCAGTTCGAGCTGACGCTGAGTGCCGACCAGCCGGCGTTTTTTGCCAGCGTAGAGGCGGATCAGCCTGGACGCTTTTCTGATAATGCTCTGCTGGTGCTGCCGGGTGCGCCACGGCACCTGATATTTACACCATCGATATCCGAGGCGGCTCCCCAATTCACCCTGCGCGATCTCCACTCGGCCACCTATGGCGAGACCCTAAAAGGATAACTCATGACCGCTTTCGGCTATCAGCTTTATAGTTCCCGGAACTTTCCGCCCCTCACAGCTACGCTGCCCTTGCTGGCTGGGCTTGGGTACGAAGAGATTGAGGGGTACGGGGCGCTATTTCAGGACGCGAACCTGCTGCGCGAGTTACGCGTAGCAATGGACCAAACTGGGTTGCGTATGCCAACCGCCCATTTCGGGGTGGACTTTGTCCGACAATCGCCGACCGAGGTAATCGACCTCTGCCGTCAGATCGGCATCGAGACGGTGTTTTTCCCGTTTCTGATGCCCGAGGACCGGCCGCGGGACCCGCAAGGTTGGGAGGCCTTCGGCAAATCCCTGTCCGAGGTTGGCAAGCCATTGCTGGACGCCGGATTGACCTTTGGCTGGCACAATCATGACTTTGAACTGGCCGATCTCGGCGTGCCGGAGACCCCGCTTGATCTGATTCTGCAAGCCTCGGACAATTTGCTGCTGGAACTGGATGTTGCATGGGTCGCGCAGGGCGGGCGCGATCCGCATGGCTATATCAACCGGTACGGGAACCGGATTCGCGCCGTGCATATCAAGGATATCGCTCCGGATGGTACCTGCGCAGACGAAGACGGTTGGGCCGATGTTGGCCACGGAACGCTGGACTGGGTCGGCCTCTACGCCGCCCTGCAAGAAACCGCAGCACAGCATTTCATCATGGAACACGACAACCCTTCCGATCATGTCCGTTTCGCAACGCGGTCGTTGGCGACCGCCAAGTCATTCGGGGAGGGTCGGTGATGGAGATACTGGGCGTAGGTATTATCGGCGCGGGGAACATTTCGGCTGCGTATCTTCGGCTGGCCCCGCTGTTCCGAGGCTTCACAATCCGTGCGATTGCCGATTTGGATATGAAAGCGGCCACCGCACGCGCGGTGGAGTTCGGGATCCGGGCGGAAACAGTCGACGCCTTGCTGACGGCAGACTATGTTGATGTCGTGGTAAATCTCACGATCCCGGCGGCGCATTTTGAGGTGACCAAAGCAATCCTCAAAGCGGGAAAACACGCATATTCGGAGAAGCCCATAGTTCTGACCAAATCCGAGGGCGAAGCCCTGTCTGCATTGGCCGCAGAGCGCAATCTGCGTGTCGGCGCGGCACCTGATACGTTTCTGGGTGGCAGTCACCAGCAGGCCAGACACCTGATTGATAGCGAGGCCATTGGCAGAGTCGTCTCGGGGTCAGCCTATGTGATGGGCCCAGGTATGGAGCATTGGCACCCCAATCCCGACTTTTTCTTCCTGCCCGGCGCAGGGCCGGTCCTTGATGTGGGGCCGTATTACATCACCAACCTGATAAATCTACTTGGTCCAGTGCGGCGGGTGGTAGCTCTGTCGCAGACGGCATTTACTGCGCGCACAATCACCTCGGAACCGCGCCGCGGGGAAACGGTACCTGTCAAGACGCCGACAACGCTCATGGCGTTGCTGGAATTCGAAAGCGGTGCCGTCATTACACTGGGTGCAAGCTGGGACGTGAAGGCGCATACTCATAGTAATATGGAACTCTACGGCAGCCATGGCTCGCTGCTTTTACCGGACCCGAACTTCTTTGGCGGTGCGCTGAGCATGGCGGGCGAAGATGGCCAGTTTCATTCCATTGACCCCTGGGGCCACCCGTTCGGGGTTCCCAACGAAGATGTCGAGGGTACCAAACCGCGCGCAAACTACCGTTGTGCAGGGCTGGCCGATATGATCGCCAGCCTCCAATCTGACACGCCCCATCGTTGCGCGCTTGAGCTAGCGGTGCATAGTGTTGATGTGATGACGGCAATCTTGAAGTCGGCAGAGAGTGGTGGATTCATCGATATGACTACAACCTGCCAGCGGCCTGCACCGCTGCCGCCAGAACTGGCTTCGAGGATCCTAGAGTTAGAAGGATATTCAGCAAGTTCTGTTTGATCTAATCGGCCTACTCGTCGAGATGTGGCGGGCAATGCAATTTTGAAAACCGGAAAAACGTTGCAGTTAATGGATTTTTTTTGGATGTTGAAACCCTGACGCGCGTTCCTTCGAAAGATCGAACCCGGAAGCGCTGCGTGCGAAGCAGTCAACATTTGTGAGACCGGGACGACATGTCGCTTGAGGAGCCCTTCACTGACCTCAAAATAGAAACGCAATCGTCCGGGTTCTACAAAGGATATAGCCTACCGATTGCCCTGGTCAGCAAACTGTCTGTGTCGCTGTTGGTCCTTTGGGCGCTGGTCTGGCCATTTTCGGCAAATGACACTTTGCGATCATGGAAGTCGGGGTTGTTGATTGAGTTCAACACATTCTACGATGTTTCGGTCGGCCTGTTTGCATTCTTCCTGTTGCTCATCGCGCTCATACCTGCAACCGGTCGAATGCGGCTTGGGGCTGAAGATGAACAGCCCGAATTCTCGAACTTCTCATGGTTTTCGATGATGTTTGGCGCGGGTCTGGGCGTGGGCCTGATGGTCTATGCAACGGCCGAGCCGCTGGGCCTGTGGGAAACAAACCCGCTGACCGTATCCGGTGAAGTTGCGCCCAGGAGCGAGGAGGCGATAGAGGGGGCCTACCGCTACACGTTTCTGCATACCGGCTTCCACGCCTGGGCCATCTACGTGGTCACCGGTCTCAGCCTGGCATATTACGCCTATACTCGCGACATGCCGCTCACGATCCGCGCAGCGTTGACCCCACTACTCGGAGAATATGCCAACGGGGTTGCAGGTCATGTCATCGATATCCTCGGCGTCGTGGCAACGATACTGGGCGTGGCTGTGACGATCGGGTATGGCGTGTCTCAACTGGTGGATGGTGCGTTTCTGATCACTGGCATGCAATGGCTTGTGGACAGTGCCGAAGCCACAGCGAACCCGTCGACCGCCGGGCTGATCGCTGCGCTGGCCCTGGTTATGATGATGTCGACACTGTCAGCTGTTTCCGGGGTAGGGCGCGGCGTCAAATACCTGTCAAATATCAACCTGGTTTTATCTTTGGTGTTGCTGGCGGTCTTTATTGTCTTCGGCTCGTTTTCTTTTGCAGTGACGACCTATGCTGCTGCTTTGGTGGATTACATCGCCAATTTCATCCCGCTGAGTTTTCAGGCTTACAGTCCGATGTCTAAGGCGGAATTCGCGTCCGTTCTGCCTGCCGAGGCGGTACCTTTTGTCGGGGAATTGTTCACGGGCGCAACAGATGCCTGGGGAACGAAAGAGACCTTTCTGGACGGGTTGAGCGCAGATGCCGCCAGTCTCTCCGACGAGACCAAAGCTGTGGCTTATGAGGCGGGCACACAGGGGCGGTTGTTTGAGTGGCAGGCCGGGTGGACGACATTCTACTGGGCGTGGTGGATCGCGTTTTCACCTTTTGTTGGTCTGTTTCTGGCGCGTATCTCCAAGGGACGCACAGTGCGCGAATTCATAATCGGGGCGGTCGTTGCGCCGTCCCTGGTGTGTTTTGCTTGGATGACGATTCTTGGGGGATCGGCCATCGATCTGGAGTTGAATGGAGGGGCCAATGGGGCAATCCTTGCCGCGTCCACGACCGCCACATTGTTCGTCACGCTGGGCGAAATGATCTCGGGTCATTTTTTGACGATCATAAGCATCATGTGTGTCCTGTTGACCATGACATTTCTGGTCACCTCGGCTGATTCCGGCATCCTGGTTATGAACACGATCATGTCCGGTGGATCAGAGGATACCGGCCTGGTGCATCGCGTCATTTGGGGCGTCTTGCTGACGCTGGTCATTGGGACACTGCTGATCGCTGGCGGCGGCGGGTTGGAGGCGCTGACAAACTCGATGATCATCGGCGCATTACCATTCAGCGTTGTTTTGCTGCTCATGTGCGTCTCGCTTGCCAAGGCGATGATCAACGACCTGCGCAGATCGAGTAACGAAGAGCATTCGGACACGTCGTCGAATTGATCGGGTATTGCCGAATTGTTAAGGTTGGCAGGGTTTTTCTTAATCTTTGACGTGTGCTTGTCTTAATCTGTTATCTCTAAGTCTGTTGGGACCGTCAAAGACCTAAGCTGCATCTCGTTCGCGATAACGGATACCTACCTTTGCGGCCACACTGAATAGCAAACGGTTCTAACGCCACGATCCCGCCAAGCAGGCATTGGCATGTTCGGACGTCGAGAGTGCAACGCACTCACAATACAGCCAAAAAAGGGCGCATGATGTTTGACGCACAGGTTTACGCACCGCTTTTTGAACCGATCCGGCTGGGGCCGGTCACTGCAAAGAACCGCTTTTACCAGGTGCCGCATTGTACCGGGCTGGGTCACGTGCGACCACGGGCCGAGGCCGCGCTGCGCCGCGTGAAGGCCGAAGGCGGCTGGGGTGTCGTCTCAACTCAGGAAACCGAGATTCATCCGACCTCGGATTTGTCGCCTTATGCCGAAGGCCGTCTGTGGGACGCGCGAGATGTTCCGGCATTGCGCTTGATGACTGACGCGGTTCACGAACATGGCGCGCTGGCTGCCATTCAACTGGTTCACAACGGCAATCACGCAACGAACCTGCTGTCACGCGCGCCGGTTCTGGCACCTTCGGACATGGCGATCAGCACGGCGCAGCCAAAACAGGCGCGCGCGATGGACAAGGCCGATATCCGTGCGCTTCGGCGCTGGCATAGAGACGCGGCGCTGCGCGCAAAAGAGGCCGGATTCGACATCGTCTATGTCTATGCCGGGCATGGGATGACGCTCGCACAGCACTTCCTGCTGCCGCATATGAACAGCCGCAGCGATGAGTATGGTGGATCATTGGAGAATCGCGTGCGCCTGACCCGCGAATTGTTGGAGGACACGCGCGATGCCGTCGGGGATACTTGCGCGGTCGCCCTCCGCTTTGCCATAGACGAGATGCAGGGCCCCGACGGGATGCAGGCCGCCGAGGAAGGCCGCGCTGTGGTCGAATTGTTGGCCGATCTGCCCGATATCTGGGACGTGAATGTCTCTGACTGGTCCAACGATTCCGCAACCACGCGCTTTCAGCCGCAGGACGGATACCAGAACGAATATCTGTCCTTCGTGAAGCAGATCACCAACAAGCCGGTTGTGGGTGTTGGGCGGCTGACATCGCCGGACATGATGGTTTCGATGCTGCGCAAGGGCATTGTCGATCTGATCGGCGCGGCACGCCCCTCGATTGCTGACCCGTTCATTCCCCGCAAGATTGAGGAAGGGCGCATTGACGAGATTCGCGAATGCATCGGCTGCAACATCTGCGCCGCCTCCGACGCGCTCGGCGTTCCGATCCGCTGCACCCAGAACCCGACAATGGGCGAGGAATGGCGGCGTGGCTGGCATCCCGAATACATTTCACCCCGCAAACGCGAGGCCGAAACACTGGTCGTCGGGGGTGGCCCGGCAGGTCTGGAATGCGCGCTGCAATTGGCGCGGCGCGGCTATGACGTTACGCTGGCCGAGGCAGGTCCTGAGTTCGGCGGCAGAGTCCTGCGTGAGAGCAGACTGCCGGGGCTCGCAGCCTGGTCACGGGTTGCGGATTATCGGCTGAACGAACTGCAGCAGCGCGCCAATGTTCAAATGTTCACCAACAGCGCGCTCGACGCCGCCCAAGTGGCTGAGCTTGGCATCCCGCACGTGTTCCTTGCGACCGGTTCGACATGGCGTTCTGACGGGTTGGGCCGCAACACGCGGCGGCGCCCGCCCCAGATCGCGCCATCGGCCAAGGTCTTTACACCAGACGACATCATGTCGGGCATTGTCCCTGACGGGCCTGTCATGATTTATGACAACGATCATATCTATATCGCTAGTGTCATCGCTGAAAAGCTGGCGCTGACGGGGCGCAAGGTGGTGTTCGTAACACCGGAAAGCCTTGTGTCGAGCTTTTCTGTCAACACACTGGAACAGCATCGCATTCAGGCTCGGTTGATTGAGCTGGACGTTGACGTTCGATGCAATCAAGTGCTGAAAATGGTGGGCGATCAAGGGGCAACCGTGGCCTGCGGTTTTTCGGCACGGCAAAGCGAGATTGACTGCGCCTCTGCCGTGCTTGTCACCGAGCGGCATCGAAACACCACGCTGTTCGAAGCGCTGCAGGGTACGGGTCTGGAAACCCTCGAACTTTTTGGCGACGCGGCGGCTCCGGGACTGATCGCGGATGCCGTCTTTGCCGGCCACCGCGCTGCGCGTGACTTTGAACGCCCTAAATCCGAGGCCGAGCAAGACTGGTTCCGCCGGGAAATCACTGATCTGCGGGAGGACGCGATATGACGGATACATTCGAGACCGGAAAAAACGCCCCTGACACAAGCCGTCGCCGTCGCGGCGGTGGCCGCGCCGCGCGTATCGCGCTGCAAGAGAGCACAACGGGCAACGAAGCAGTGCATGGCGGGCTGGCGGGCGGTCGTTATCGCCCATTGTCGCAGACGGATGTGGAGAACATTCACCGTTCCGCTCTGACCGTGCTGGAACAAACCGGGCTGGCTGATCACTTCCCTGAATTGCTGGACCTCGTTCTGCCGAAGGGCGCCGTTCTAAACGAACACGGCCGTCTGTGTTTTCCGCGCGCGTTGATGGAGGATGTCCTGTCAAACGCAGCCAAGGAGTACTATGTTTTCGCGCGCGGCGAGCGGGCGGGCAAGGACGACATGCACTGCACGGCCGAGAGCGTCTATTTCGCGAATTCCGGCACGGCTGTCACCACATTTGACGCGAAAACAAAGTCTTACCGGCCCTCCGATCTGCGGGATATCTATGACTTCACCCGGCTTGTCGACAAGCTGGACAACATCCACATGCTGGGGGCCACTGTGCTGGCCACCGACGTCCCTGACGATTTCACTCATGACATGAACATGGTCTATGCCATGCTCTCGGCCAGCCAGAAACCGGCCTGTATGGCCTTTCGTGATCGCAGTCACATTCCGCATGCCATCCGGATGTTTGATCTGGCATCCGGTGGCGAAGGTGCTTTCATGAAAAAACCTTCGGTGATCTTTGGCGGCTGCCCTATTGTCTCGCCTCTGCGGATCGGGCGGGAGAACATGGAAATCCTGATCGACACGGCTAAGTTGGGGCTAACCGTCGATCTGGCTGTGCCGCCTCAAGCGGGCGCTACTGCACCGGCGACCTTGGCGGGCACTCTGGTTCAGGCGGTTGCCGAAACTCTGGCCTGTGTCACCATCGCAAACCTGATCTCCCCTGGCTGCCCGGTTAGCTTTGCCGCTTGGCCCTTCATCACGGACCTGCGCAGCGGTTCTTTTACCGGTGGCAGCGGTGAACAGGCTTTGATCGGGGCAGCGGCGGTTCAGATGGGCAACTACTATGGCCTGCCCACATCGGTGGGCGCGGGAATGACCGACGCGAAACTACCTGATGCGCAATACGGGCTGGAAAAGGCGCTCACCTTCGCGCTGGCCGCCCATGCCGGAGCCAACCGGGTCTGCGAATTCGGCGGAATGCTGGGCAGCCTTATGGGGTGCAGCTTTGAAAGTATGGTCATCGACAACGAGGCCGGCGGTATGATCCTGCGCTCGCTGCGCGGTATCGAGGTGACAGATGAGACCATGGCTGTAGATATCATCCATAAATGCGCAATCGAGCCGGGGCATTTCCTGGGAAACCCGCACACGCTTCAGTTCATGAACTCTGAGTTCGTGTATCCGCAATTGATGGATCGCGAACGCACAGACACTTGGGAAAACCAGGGTCGGGTAGATTTGCTTGAGCGGGCAGGAGAGAGCGCCGACGCCATTCTAACGGATCATTTCCCGAATTATTTTGGATCGGCAGACCGGCAGATCCGCGAGGAGTTTCCCATTATCCTGAGTGCAGAAGAAATGCGAACCTTCAGAAGGTGAAGCGGGTTCTGAAAGTGTAGACTCCCGCTGCACGAAATAGATCAGGCAGGACATGCTGCTTTGCGGATGAACCTTCGCAGGTGTGGTAGAGCTTTTCGCTCTGGCATTCCTGCTATCCTATGCCCTGGCAACGCTGGCCTTGTCAGTGTGTGCAGTCCTATTCGCTAGAATCTCCGCCCTTGGCTCCGGCATTTGCCAACATGACCTAGTCACCGGAATCTAGAGTTCACGGCATAGGTTCTGCTGAGTTCGTTGGCAGACCCGTTTGACGGATGCGAGGATTTCGTCGGCGGACTTGACCCATTTAAAGGGTTTGGGGTTTTCATTGTGCGCCTCGATGAAGGCCGCGAGGTCGGCCTCCAGTTCCGCAGTGGAGCGATGCACGCCGCGTTGCAGTTGCTTTCGGATCAGTTCGGCGATCCAGCGCTCCACTTGGTTGATCCAACTCGCCGAGGTTGGGGTGAAGTGGACGTGCCAGTGCGCGCGGCGCGCGAGCCAAGCCTTGATCTTCGGCGTTTTGTGGGTCGCATAGCTGTCCATGACGATGTGCACGTCCAGTCCGGCTGGCATGGCTGTGTCGATCCGTTTGAGGAAATCCAGGAACTCGGTCGCCCGGTGGCGCTTGTAGCATTTCCCGATCACTGCGCCTGTTGCGATATCAAGCGCGGCAAACAGCGAAGGTGTCCCGTGTCGGAAATAGGTGTGGGTTCTGCGCTCGGCGACGCCCGGCGCCATCGGCAGCACCGGCTGCTCTCTGGCCAATTTCTGGATCTGGGATTTTTCGTCCACGCACAACACGATGGCCCGGTTCGGCGGCAACATGTAGAGGCCGACGATGTCCTGCACCTTGTCAACGAACAGCGGATCGGTGGAAAGTTTGAAGGTTTCGCTCCGATGTAGCCGCAGGCCAAAAGCGGTCCAGATCCGGCGGATCGTGGTGTGCGACAGACCTGTCTCGGCAACCATGGAACGGATCGACCAATGGGTGGCGTCCTTCGGGGTGGTGTTTAACGTTCGTTCGATCACCCTGGCCACCTGGGCGTCCGACACTGCGCGCGGCCGACCGGGGCGGTACTCGTCGGTGAGACCCTCGATCCGATCCTTCACGAAACGCCGACGCCACTTGCCAACCGTGTGCTCATGCATACCCAACTGGGCGCCAACTCCCTTACTTTGCAGCCCTTCCGCACAGAGCAGCATCATGCGGCACCGGTCCGAAAGCGATCGCGCCGCCTTTTGCTGCAGAACCTGTGCTTCCAGAAAGGTCCGCTCCTCATCGCTCAGAACCACCTCGTCCGCCACACGCCCCACCACCGCATCACCTCTTGATATCCTTCAGCGAAAGGATACGAACTATGGTTCCGGGTGAATAGAAAAGTGCTGGACACGGTGTCAGACTAGATGACCCTGGACAAAAAAAGGCACGCTGAAATGGTCCAGTTGATCATTCACCAAAAAGGATAATCGTCTGAAGTCACCAACCGTCATTGCCGCGCGCGATCTGCTAAAAAATGTCGATGGGCGTCGATGAAAGGTGGTGTGGCATGGGCAGACCTGACGAAGTTCTTGTATTTTGGTTTAATATTATTAAAAACAGCTTACGTAGAGAGACCTTATGCAAGGTGCGGCCGCAGTGAAATCCCAGACCCCAATCATGCAATTCGGCACGAGCCGTTTTTTGCAGGCTCATGCTGATTTGTTTGTCTCCGAAGCGCGGGCTGAGGGGCAGGATGTAGGGCCGATCTGTGTCGTGCAGTCGTCGGGGGATGCCAGTCGCGCTAAGCGTGTCCAGGCGCTGGCCACTCCGTTCATGGTCAGAATCGAAGGGCTGGAAAACGGCCTGCAACTGAAAAAGGACGTAGAGGTCAGCAGCATCACGAAGGGTTTGTCCACGGCCGAAGACTGGGCGGAGGTATCGCGCATCTTCGTGCATGAGGCCCAGATTGTTCTGTCCAACACTGGCGATGCCGGATTTTCGCCACAGCCTGCGGATGAGGGGGATGTTTTTGATCAGGCGATGTCTTACCCCGCCAAGTTAACACTGCTACTGCGCGCCCGTTTTGAGGCGGGCGGAGCACCGATTCAAATCATGCCGATGGAGCTGGTGTCGGGCAATGGTGAGGTCCTGAAGGCCCGGGTGGTGGAACTGGCCCAAACGGATTCGCCCGCTTTCATCAGATATCTTGAGGATGACGTCCTCTGGGTCAATTCGCTGGTCGACCGGATCGTGTCGCAACCACTTGAACCAGCTGGTGCTGTCGCAGAACCCTACGCTCTGTGGGCGATCGAGGATCAAGGCAGATTGGTCATGCCTTGCGTCCATCCAGCAGTGCAGGGCGTCGAATCGCTGGCCGATATCGAAGCGCTGAAATTGTTTGTATTGAATCTCGGCCATACCGTTTTGGCGGATCGCTGGCTGGCTGCGAGGGGTGCGACGTCAGTCATGGTGCGGCACCTCATGGATACACCTACGGAGCGCGAACACCTACAGACCGTCTACATGGCCGAAGTCCGGCCCGGTTTTAACGCAGCGGGCTTGGCAGAGGATTTTGCGGCATATGTGGCCACGACGCTTGAACGGTTCGCCAATCCGTTTCTGGACCATGCCATCGCCGATATCTCTCAAAACCATCGCATGAAGGTCGACCGGCGCATCGCAGCGTTTCTGAAATTTGCTCGGGACCATGGGGATAACTCCCCCAAGCCCATACTTGAAGACATCTGTGCCCGCTGGACGGATACCAACTGATGACATTTGCAACCAAACAGGTAGGGGCGACCGATCTTCAGGTTACGTCGGTTTCGCTTGGCGGGTCCAGCATCGGCAATATTGGGCGCGAGATCAGCGATGATGACGCGTTTGCGGTCCTGAATCACGCGTGGTCGCAAGGCATCCGCGATATCGATACGCCCCCCCCTATGGGCGCGGACGGTCGGAGGCCCGGATCGGTGCTTGGCTCAAGGGCAAGCCGCGTGACCACTATGTGCTGTCCTCGAAAGTGGGGCGCGTTTTGTCCCCCGGCGAGCCACTGGACGAGGTCGACGGGTTCATCAATCCCCTGCCCAACTCCGTGCGCTATGACTACACCGCCGACGGTATTTTGGAGAGTTTCGAAGGCAGCTGCGAACGCCTCGGCACCGCTGAGATCGAAATCCTTTTCGTCCATGATATCGGTGTCTTCACCCACGGGGTGGAGGCAAATGGGAACCGTTTCGACGACCTTATGGACTCTGGCATGCAGGCGCTCCATGACCTCAAGCAATCGGGCCGGTTCAAGGCGATCGGGTTGGGCGTGAATGAAACGCAAATCTGTCTGGATGTCATGGCGCGTGAGAAGTTGGACGTCATTCTTCTGGCTGGGCGCCTGACCCTTATGGACCGCGATGCCGGAGACGGCCTGTTGCAGGCCTGCGCCGAACAGGGCACAAGCCTTGTCCTGGGAGGTATCTTCAATTCCGGTATCCTTGCCACGGGCCTGAACCCGGCGCTTGGTTCAACTATGAACCGGCACCGGATTGCATCCTGACACGGGCTCGGGACTTGCAAGCGCGGGCCGGGGCGGTGGGCCTGACTCTCGCTGAAGCCGCCGTCCAATTCGCCCTGCGCCATCCGGCAGCATGTTCGGTCCTGATCGGCATCGGCAAGGTCAACTCGCTCCAGCGCAATCTGGACGCGGCTAGCCTTGACTTGTCAGACGACGCCCTGGCCTTCGTTTCGACCTAGGCCAGATGATCGTGCGCCTTGAGTGATCTGACCAGCGTCTGGGCCGACGTTGCCAAATGCCGTTTCGCAGCCTTTTCGGCGCGCATCACATCCCTGCTGCGCAGCGCCTCGATATAGTCCAGATGTTCATGAATCGCCGCCTCGTTGCGGGTGCGTTCATCCTCTTTGTTCCATTGAAAATGATAGTGGAAAATCAACGAGATGATCTTTTGGAATTCCCGCACGAACCGGTTATCCACCACGCTGTTCACGGTGAAATGAAATGTCTCGTCCAGCTTTGAGAAGTCGTGATAATCGGTCTCGATCCGTGACAATAGCCGCATATGGTCCTGTTCCAGCGCGGCTAGCTTGCCCCAGACCGCGTGATCCGCAGGTAAATGTATCAGATGGCGGACGGCGTTCAATTCAAGCACGCTGCGGAACTCGGATAGTTCAAGCGCAAAATTCTCGGTGAAACCTTCCAACAGCCACCCCCCGCGCGCGCGCCGTTTGACGATACCGTATCGGCTGAGCGATGACAGGAACTCCTGCAAGGTGTGGGTTGCAACATGAAAATCCTTGGCGATCTGGGCGACGTTTAAGACCGTGCCCGGCGGCACATCCATGCGCAGCACCCAGTCAAAGAAGCGGTTCTCCAACTCATCTATGCTCAGAAGGGTCGATGGCTCCTCCATATAGTCGGATGTCTTGACCGCCCTCTGAATGGTTTTCTCACGCCCATTCAGGAGGATAACCCCCGATTGCGACAGGCGATCCAGTACCCCGCGCACCACCGTTCGGCTGACTTGGAGGTCCCGCGCAATCGCATTCTCGGATGGAAGGGAATGGCCAATTTCCATATCTTTACAGGTGCGCAGCATCCTGTTGAAGGATTGAACAAATCTGACATTTGTGCGGGCCAAAGCGCGTCCTTCCTCACTAAGTGCTTTCCGGTTTATCGGGTTTTTACGGCATGTCTAGATTAATTAAAAACACTTGACCGCAAGAACGCTACTGCGATTGTATTAAATAATAAAAGACCGATATGGAGTCCGTGGGAGGAACATAGGTGGCAGGCAATGCACCAGAAAAGAGGCGTCAGCGACGCTTTCTGCCTGAGGGGTCGTCGCTGCATAAGCTGTCGGCGATTGCCACGCTTGTGGTGCTAGTCATCGCCTTCTCCTTTACCTCTCCCGCGTTCCTGAGCGTGAACAACGGCCTGACGATTTTACTGCAGACCTCAGTGATCGGATTGCTGGCGATTGGCCTGACGATGGTTATTATCACCGGTGGCATTGATCTGAGCGTGGGTTCGATCCTGGCGCTTGCAGGGGTGGTTGCCGGCCTGACGATCAAAATGGGCCTTCCGGTTGTGCCCGCCATGGGGCTTGGTGTTCTGACTGGGGCGGCCTGCGGTTTCGTCAATGGCATGGTGATCGCGAAGATGCGCATCACGCCCTTCGTCGCAACCCTTGGCATGATGCTGATTGCCCGGGGGATCGCGTTGCAACTGACAGGCGCGGCCCCGATCAGCCGACTAGGGGATGCCTTTGGTGTGCTGGGCAATGGCGCATTGTTTCGTATTGTCGAGATGCAGGCCAACGGTTTTCCGAAAGTCATCTTTCCCGGTGTCCCTTACCCGGCAATCCTTCTTTTTGTGATGGCGGTGCTGGGTTGGTACCTGCTGCAAAAGCGTCAGATCGGACGGCACATCTTTTCCGTCGGCTCCAACGAAGAGGCCGCGCGCCTCTCCGGCGTGAATGTCGACCGGACCAAGATCTGGGCTTACACCGCTTCCGGCGCACTGGCGGGACTTGCGGGCATGGTGCTGATGTCGCGCCTTGTCACCGTCCAGCCGAACGAAGGCGTGATGTATGAACTCGACGCCATCGCAGCCTCTGTCATTGGCGGCGCATCTCTGATGGGCGGCGTGGGCAGTATTTCTGGCAGCATGATTGGTGCGTTCATCATTGGCGTGCTGCGTAACGGGCTGAACATGGCCGGAACCTCGGCCTTCATTCAGATGATCATCATCGGGATCGTGGTGATCGCAGCGGTCTATATCGACCAAATTCGCAACAAGAACTGACGTCTTCAATCTGGGAGGAAACCATGAAGAAACTACTTGCAACCGCACTTGCAGCGAGCGTTCTGGCCGCGACTGGATCTGTCGCTGCAGCCGGAGAGATCGCCGTCATCGTGAAGACGACAAACTCCAATTTCTGGCAGAACGTCAACAAAGGCGCGGCTGCAGCAATCGCGGAACACCCCGAGCACACGATGACGTTCAACGGTCCGGCGTCCGAGTCCGCCGTGAACGATCAGGTGGCCCTCGTCGAGAATGCCATCAACCGCAGTGTCGCCGGTATCGTCCTGGCGCCGTCCGATCCCGAGGCACTGGCCCCGGTCGTCAAGCGCGCATTTGAGGCTGGCATCCCCGTCGCCATCATTGACAGCGGTCTCGCCGAAGGAAACGAGCAATACTATCAGGCATTCCTGTCCACGGACAACTGCGCTGCCGGTGAACTGGCCGCAAAGATGATGATCGAAAACGCTGGCACTTCCGGCAATGTCGCTGTCATGTCTTATGTCGCGGGCGTCGGCTCTGAAATCGGTCGCGTGGGTTGCTTTGTCGACTATATCGGCGCGAATTCCGATCTGGAAATTATCGGCCCTCTTTACTCTCAATCGCAAATGGCCACTGCGTTGAATCAGACCACTGACGTTCTGGCAGCTAACGAACTTGTCGGCATCTTTGGCGCCAACGAGCCCACCGCCATCGGCATGGGCCGCGCGTTGGAACAGGCCGGTAAGGCAGGTGAGATCACCGCGATTGGCTTTGACGGCAATGCCGACCTGCAGGACATGGTAAAAAGCGGCACGCTTCTGGCAACCGCCGTGCAAGGCTCGTTCCAGATGGGTGAGCTTGGCGTCGATGCCGTCGCCGCAGTCATCGCTGGTGACAGCGTCGAAAGCTTCATCGACACCGGTGTTGTCATGGTGACAAAGGACAACATCGACTCCAACGAAGCGCGGAACGTTCTCTACTGATACGTCCCTGGGGCTGGCGCATGTTGCGCGCTGGCCCAACCTTTTCTGCCAGAGGGATCCCCATGCTCGACTCTGCACAGACCAGACAGCCACTGGTCCAGATGGGCAACATCGTCAAAACCTTTGGCGGCATCCACGCCGTGGAGGGTGTATCAACCGACCTCTATCCAGGCGAGGTTGTTGGCGTTCTGGGCCACAATGGAGCCGGTAAGTCCTGCCTCATGCGCATCCTGTCCGGGGCCATGCGCGCCAATGCAGGCGAAATCCGCGTCAATGGGCAGCCCGTTGAGATGAAATCTCCGCAAGACGCCCGCGAATTCGGCATCGAGACGATCTATCAGACGCTGGCGCTTGCCAACCATTTGGACGCACCGGCCAACCTCTTTATGGGGCGGGAACTCAAGACCCGCTTTGGCAATCTCGATGAACGGCGCATGCTGTCCGAGGCAACCGTCGCCCTGCGCCAGCTGAACCCGAATTTCAAAAACCTGCGTGATCCGGTGGCCCGCCTGTCTGGCGGCCAACGTCAGGTCATCGCGATCGCCCGCGCGATCTATTTTCAGGCCAAGATCCTGATCATGGATGAACCCACTGCCGCCCTTGGCCCGTCGGAGACGGCTATGGTTGCGGATCTGATTATGCGACTGAAGAACGACGGTATCGGCATCTTTCTGATCAGCCATGACATGCATGATGTGTTTGAACTGTGCGACCGTGTCATGGTCATGAACAAAGGCCGTAATGTCGGTGCGTTCCGCATCGAGGAAGTAGATAAGGACGACATCCTCAGCCTCATCATCAAGGGCACTTTGCCCGACGGCTGGAAACCTCGTGGGGGAACGTCATGAATGCGCCCATGCAGCCGCACGGTGTTGTTGTAGAACCGGGGACGTTCATCATCGAAGACCGCGTGCGCCAAACCGCAGTTCCTGACGGCTGGGCGCTGATAGATGTTTGCTCGGTGGGGCTGTGCGGCACCGATTATCACATATTCGAGGGCAAACACCCGTTCCTCGAATACCCGCGCGTGATCGGGCATGAACTTAGTGGCCGCCTGGCGTCCGACACGGGCGGGTTTACAGCCGGTGATCTGGTGGTCGTCAACCCCTATCTATCCTGCGGTACCTGCCATTCCTGCAAACGAGGCAAGCCGAATTGCTGCGCCAATATCGAAGTGCTCGGCGTGCATCGTGATGGCGGGATGACACCACAAATTGCTGTGCCCGTTGGCAACCTGATCCGTGCCGAGGGGCTGAGCCCCGAACAGGCCGCAATGGTAGAATTTCTGGCAATCGGCGCACATGCTGTGGGACGTTCCGGCGTCGGTCCGGGGGATCGTGTTCTGGTCACAGGAGTTGGTCCCATCGGAATCGGCACGGCGTTGTTTGCTCGTCTCAAGGGGGCAGGCGTGTCTTTGTTGGACCTGAGTGAAGAGCGTCTGACATCAGCGCAAGATTTGTTCGGATTCGCACAGTCCCATGCCTCGGTGGAGGCCGCGATGGCCGGTGGGGATGGATACGACGTTGTATTCGACGCAACCGGCCATCGCGGCGCCATCGAGGCGGGCTTTGCCGCCGTGGCTTTTGGCGGCACTTACGTGCTGGTCAGTGTGGTCAAAGAAACCGTAACCTTTAGCGATCCGGAGTTTCACAAGCGCGAAATGACCCTGATGGGTAGCCGCAATGCTCTGCAGGCGGATTTCGACTTGGTCATGTCGGCCATTCGCGCGGGCGACATCGACACTGATGCGCTGTGTTCGGTCAAGATGTCGCTGAGTGACCTCCCACGCCAAATGAAGACCCTCGCCGCTGATCGTGGAGGGCTGATCAAGGTCATCGTGACTTTGGGGGAATAACCGTGGTCGCAGGAACGCAGCGTCTGCATGCCAACGACAAGATCGCGATTGCCGTGCAGGGGCTCTCACGATCTTGATGCTATACCGTCCATTGCCGCCATGCACCATCCCAAGCCGAGTCGCCAAACTCCCTCGGACGCCTTGGGCAAACGAAATTTGCATCCAATCAGAGCCTCCCGCAGCAAGGAAACAAGGCATCTCCGCAAAAATCGACGAATTTTTAGTCAATTCGCTGCTTGTGGCTTGCCCAATACCGCCCGCAATCTTGCCGATCTCGCGCGGCTTGGCGTGTGATTTCCCCGCAGGGTGCTTAGGGTTCCGTTGTCTTTCCTCGACAAGTCTGGTCCGAGAAGCGCCACCTGGACGGCAAATTCCGACCAGGCACACGGCGGGGCAAAATCCCGGGAGGTTACTGCGCTGGTTTCAACCGCGCCCGATCTCATTGTTCCGCCAGCGGACCTGAAACCGACCATGACTTCGGCGGGACGTGACAACGGGGAATGACATGAACCTGAAAAAGATAATGTCGGCGATCGCCATTTCGCTGGGTGTTTTGACCGCTGCCGCCGCACCGCTCGCCGCGCAAGAGAAAACCGAGTTTAAACTGGCCTGGTCGATCTATGTGGGGTGGATGCCCTGGGGCTATCTGGAAGACAGCGGCATTATGGACAAATGGGCCGACAAATACGGCATTGATGTCGAAATTGTTCAGTTCAACGACTATGTCGAATCCATCAACCAATACACTGCCGGTGCTTTTGACGGGGTGTCCGCGACCAATATGGACACGCTGTCCATCCCGTCAGGTGGTGGCGTGGATACCACGGCCCTGATCATCGGCGACTACTCCAACGGCAATGATGCTGTGATCATGAAAGGCGCCAAAAGCCTTGAAGATCTGAAGGGCAAGCCGGTCAATTTGGTGGAGCTGTCGGTCTCGCACTACCTGCTGGCGCGCGGGCTGGACACGGTCGGACTGGAAGAGGCTGATCTGGGCTCGGTCATCAACACGTCGGACGCCGACATGATTGCGGCTTTTGCTACCCCGGATGTCGAGGCGGTGGTGACATGGAACCCGCTTGTGTCGGAAATTCTGGGTTCGAACCCGGAGGCGGTGAACCTGTTCGACAGCTCCAAGATTCCGGGTGAAATTCTTGACCTGATGGTGGTCAACACCGAAACGCTGGCCGACAATCCCGCCTTTGGCAAAGCGGTGACCGGCGCGTGGTACGAGGTCATGGCTCTGATGGCTGCGGGTGACGAAGAGGTGCTGACCGCGATGGCCGAAGCCTCGGGCACCGACCTTGAAGGCTACAAAGCGCAACTGGCCGCGACCGAAATGTTCTTTGATCCGACCAAGGCAGTTGAACAGGCCAGCGCTGGCGACTTACCCGAGACAATGACCAATGTCGCAGAGTTTCTGTTCGACAAGGGCATTCTGGGCGAAGGCGCCCCCAGCGCGGATTTCGTGGGCGTCGCTTACCCGGATGGAACGGTTACGGGGGACGAAAACAACGTCAAGTTCCGCTTTGACACGACCTACATGCAGATGGCCGCCGACGGCGCGCTCTGATCTCGTGCGCGGGGTGTGTGATCGCACCCCGCGGCGACTTTCCCCGTACCGAGGACTTCGTCGACATGCGACTGATCAACCACATTCCTGGTCGTCCGGGTTCGGTTATTCTGGCCGCCTTGCCCTTTGTTGCGCTTCTTGTAGCCTATTCGGTCGCGTCTGATCTGAGGCTCGAGGCGAACCCGCAGGACAAGTTGCTGCCCGCACCCGGCACCATTCTGGAAACCGCGCAGCGGCTGTTCACGGAACCTGATAAACGGTCCAAGGAAATCCTGCTGTGGAACGACACCTTCGCCAGTCTGGCCCGACTTCTGGGTGGTGTGGGCATATCGGCGCTGCTGTCGCTGCTGCTGGGCCTTGCCATCGGCCTGTTGCCCTATGCCCGGTCGGCGCTGTCCAGTTTCATTGCGGTTCTGTCGATGGTGCCACCTCTGGCCCTGTTGCCGATCCTGTTCATCATGTTTGGACTGGGCGAGCTTTCAAAGGTCGTGCTGATTATCATCGGGATCACACCGTTCATGACCCGTGATCTGGCGCAGCGGGTAATGGAAATCCCGAAAGAGCAGATCGTCAAGGCGCAGACGCTGGGGGCCTCAAGCGCCGTGATCGCCCTGCGCGTGGCACTGCCGCAAATCCTGCCCCGCCTGATCTCAAACGTTCGCCTGTCGCTGGGGTCGGCCTGGCTGTTCCTGATCGCGGCCGAAGCGGTGGCCTCAAATGTCGGGCTGGGCTATCGCATCTTTCTGGTGCGCCGCTATCTGGCGATGGATGTGATCCTGACCTACGTGATCTGGATCACGCTGCTGGCCTTTGTCATCGACTGGTTGCTTAAAACCCTGTCCCGCCGCGCCTTTCCTTGGATGGAGGCCGGGCTATGAGCTTCGTCAGTGTCAGAAATGTATGGCAACGCTATGGGGACCGCTCGATCCTGGAACGGGTCAATGTGTCGGTTGACGAGGGCGAGTTCATCTCGATCGTCGGGGCATCGGGATGCGGGAAATCGACCTTTCTGCGGATGTTGCTGGCCGAAGAACGCCCCTTCAGGGGCGAGATCAGCATCGATGGCGGCGAAACGGCGGTTGAACCCAACCGCGAACGGGGCGTGGTTTTTCAGCGCTATTCCGTGTTTCCTCACCTGACGGTGCGCAACAATCTGATCGCCGGGGAGAGCTTTGCAAATCCCCTTGGTCGTCTGCGCGGTGCAGCGCGCAAAGAGGCGGCGGACCGCGCAGACAGAATGCTGGAACGCATCGGCCTGAACCATGTGGCCGACCAGTACCCGGCTGCCCTGTCCGGCGGGATGCAACAGCGTCTGGCCATCGGCCAAGCCATGACCGCCAAACCTCGCATCCTGTTGCTGGATGAACCCTTTGGCGCTTTGGACCCCGGCACGCGGGTGCAAATGCATGATTTCCTGATGGAACTGCGGGCCGAGACCAACATGACCGTTTTCATGGTCACCCATGACCTGCAAGAGGGTTTCAAACTGGGTGACCGGGTTCTGGTCTTCGACAAGCCCCGATGGGATCCCCAGGACCCCGGCCTGTTCGGGGCCACCGTCACGTATGACTTTGACGCCAGCAATGACGGCGTCCCGTTTCAGGACATTCTGGATCAATACCCGTCCCTTGCGGCGGGATGACCCACCCGCAGTATGCGCCGCCGGGCTCCGCATGCTGCGTTCACCAAAGCTCGGAAGCGTTCCGCCACATGCGGGATAATGATTTGGGAGACATACCGTGTATTCGGATCCAAAGCGGACAAGGTCACATCACCCGACCGACCTGCGCCAAACTCTGGAACGGCGCGAAAAGCGCCAGCACCATCCTGACCTGACCAAACTTGCTGGCTGGAAAGCCATGCAGAAAGAGGCGGACCTGCCCGAAGGCCGTTGGGATGAAGAACGCCGCTGGGCGTTGCGCATGGGCCTGACCGGTGCCGACAGCATCGATGACAAATCCATCCCGACCTTCGCGCGCGGAGAACTGCCACATTTCGCCGGGATCAACACCTTCCTCAAAGCGCCTTATGCCGAGGATGTTCTGGAAGTAGCCGACTATGATGCCACCGTTCTGGGCATTCCCTTCGATGGCGGCACCACCTATCGCCCCGGCACACGGTTCGGCCCGCAGGGTGTGCGCAAAATCTCGGCCCTCTACACGCCGTACAATTATGAAATTGGTGTCGATCTTCGGGAACAGATGACGCTCTGCGATGCAGGGGACGTCTTTACCATCCCGGCCAATATCGAAAAGAGCTTTGATCAGATCAGCCGAGCAGTCAGCCATGTGTTCAGCTCGGGCTCTCTGCCGATCATGATCGGCGGCGACCATTCGATCGGTTTCCCCTGCGTGCGCGGGATTGCCGAGTGTACGTCCAAGAAAATCGGCATCGTGCATTTCGACCGCCACGCCGACATTCAGGAAAAAGACCTGGATGAGCGGATGCATACCACCCCGTGGTTCCATTCGACCAACCTGCCAAATGTTCCGGCCAAGAACCTTGTGCAGATCGGCATCGGTGGCTGGCAGGTCCCGCGCGAGGCCGTGAAAGTGGCGCGCGAGCGCGAAACCAACATCATCACCATGGGCGATATGGAGAAGATGGGCGTCGACAAGACCATCGAAATGGCTTTGGAGATGGCCTGGGACGGGGTCGACATGGTCTATATGTCCTTCGATATCGACTCGATCGACTGCGGGTTCGTGCCGGGCACCGGCTGGCCCGAGCCGGGCGGGTTCCTGCCACGCGAAGCGCTGGCGTTGGCCTCGGGCATCGCCGCCGAGGGCATCTGCGGCATGGAATTGGTTGAGGTCTCTCCGCCCTACGACACCTCGGACATCACCGCCCTGATGGGCACCCGTGTGATCGTGGACGTACTGGGTGCGCTGGTGTCCAACGGCAATATGGGGGCGCACAAGAAATTGATCGACAAGCCGGTCTCGATACCTCACGGCGAGTTTGAAGGGCGGAGGTGGTCCAATGCCACATGATCACCACCCGCATGACCATGCCCATCACGGGCATGGCCACAACCACGCGCATGGCGACCATCTGCACAGCCACATGCATCATGAGGACGAGGCTGCAGATTTGCAGGTTCTGGCCACCCAGTTCATCGACGGCTTTCTGCAAGCCTCGGACAAGACCAGCTATCTGAAACTGGCCGGTGTCCCGTTCGAGCGCCCGTCCAAGGATGGCGACAAGGCGCTGAAGCTGATCGATGTCGAACTGAAAACCGACTGGCAGGTCGGCACCGCTTCGCCGTCTTTTGGCTCGCGCGAACTCAGCTATCTGCCGTTTCCGGGTCAGATGGTCCAGGAACGCACCAACATGTCGCTGGTCTATGTCTCGGTGGATGAAAAATCCGTCCTGGATATCCGCGACTTTCTTCATCAACGCAAACAGGAGATAGAAATATGAAAACCCCTCTTTCCACCTTGGTAGTTATTGCGTCCGCGACCCCGGTCTTCGCCCACGCAGATGGCTCCGTGCATTCGCACGGGGCGGAACTGTTCTTAGCGATTGCCGCTATCGGTGTGATTGGTGCGTTGATGTATAGGTCATAAGGCTGACGGCCATACTGTGGCGCGTCGGTCTGCCAGCGCGCCACCAGTTTCGGCTTTGGTCCTCAAAAATTGCTATGTTGCACGGATAGTTCTTGGTTGCGCACTTCGTCGGGGCAAACTGCTCACGCCTGACGGCCATAACACTGGATTCAACGAGTTCCTGGCCTGATTTGCACAACAAATCCAGCATGCGTAAAAAACAGGCTAGGCAAATGTTTGCGCGCCCAACCTCTGCGTCTATCGTGGCGCCATCCGTTTTGCGGTCGAGGCTCGTTTCACGAGCGAGGCCGGAAGCCGTTCGGATCCCGGCGCCTCTTGATGTGCTACCCATCGCGCCAGCGCCTCCGCCGCGCGCTTGCCCATGCGGGTGACCGGCAGATGCACCGTGGTCAGCGCGGGCACCGCAACTGCTGAGCTTGGCAGATCGTCGATCCCCATCAGCGACACATCGTTGGGTGCCGCGATGCCTCGTCCCTGAAGGCCGAAGAGCGCACCCAGCGCCACCACGTCCGACAGGCACAGGATCGCGTCCGGACGGGGATTGTCTGCAAATATATCTTCAACAACGGCGGACCCGCCGCGCAGGCTGATCTCGGTCTCGAAACGGCTCAGCTCCAGTCCGAGGTCCAGCGCGCGCAGCCCGCTCAGCCGCGCCTGTGTGCGATCATTGCCGCGGGCGGGACCATGGACAACAGCAATTCGGCGATGGCCAAGCTCGGCCAGGTGGGTCAGCGCAATCTGCGCTGCGGCGGCATTGTCATAGCCGATTGTGGGCATCTGGCTGGCAGCATCGTAGTAAGAGGTGCTGATGGTGGGCAGCATGGTCCGCTCTATCAGCGCGTGAAACTCCGCGCTGTGGGACACGCCCGTCACAATAAGCCCCTCGGCCCCGATATCGATCAGCCCCTTTGCCTTGGTGGCCTCGATTCCGGGGTCGGTTTCGGTCGTCGCCACCACCAGCGACAGCTGATGCGCGCCCAGCGTCTTTTCCAGCGCGGCGAGAAAGCGTGCAAAGATGGCATTGTCCAGCGTCGGCACCAGCGCGCCGACAAAGCGCGTGCGCCCAGAATTGATCGCCCGCGCCGCCGCGCTCGGTACAAAGCGTAACGTGCGGATTGCCGCTTCGACCCGTTCCCGCGTCTTCGGGCTGACCGCATCCGGCGCGTTCAGCACCCGCGAGACGGTCGCAACCGACACCTCAGCCGCTTTTGCCACATCGCGCAGATTCGCGCGTTTCTTATCCTGGGTGCCTGCCATGTGGCGTGCGCTTTTCCACTATTTTTGCACAATCAAGAAAATCTTGACACATGTAACTAGTTACATCAACCTGTGTAACTAGTTACAAAACAACAAATGCCCGATTCCATGACACGTCCAATTGTCCTGCACGATTTCACAAACGTCGGGTTCCATGGGCCGGGACGTCGCTTTCCGGGCTTCCCGGCGAAGGCGAGCGGCAGAACGCAGGTGCTGGCCGCGCGCGAAACCGCTTCGATTGATCTCGCCAGCGGCGATTTGATTTCGATCGAGGGTATGTCGGCGCAAACCCCTCTGAGACTCGTAGCTTTCGCCAAAGACGGCTCCTGCGCTCTTGCGGCCCTGGGCCTTACCGCAGATGAAACGCTTGCTACCGACGCGTTTGACGACGCGCGGTTCATCGGCTGGCTGGTGGCCCATGGTGGTTACCGGGACGGACCGGTTCGCTGTTGTGGCCTGACGGATGACACCTCTCCTCTCATTCTCAAGGCCAGCCAGTCGATATGTCTTTGGTTGATCCGGCCCGCCACTGCCGCCACGCTGATCGCAGGCGACAGCGGCGGCAGTATCACGGTGACGCATCAGCCTGCTCGGACGGGAGATCTGCTGTTGCCTGACCCTCTGGGCGATGTTCGTGACGAGTTTACGGTGCCGCGCGGCACCGGTTTTGCTTATCAGGTCAAGGCGGGTGAGATCCTTCAGATCATCGATGTCGAGGGGCAGCAATGCTCTGACTTCATGGCGTTCCGCGCCGACGGGCTCGACCGGGGTGATGAATGGATGATCGATTCCACAGCGACACGGTCGATGGTGCGCCGCGCCTTTCCTGGCCCCGGGCTGTTGGACAAGTTCTATGACCGCGAGATGCGGCCTATCCTGAACGTGGTTCAGGACACTTGCGGTCGGCATGACACGTTCGGGCTGGCCTGCACCGCGCGCGGCTATGAAGAGCGTGGCTTTCCCGGCCATGTGAACTGCTCGGACAATATGTCCGAAGCGCTCGCGCCCTACGGCGTGGCGCGCCGGTCGGCCTGGCCTGCGATCAACTTCTTCTGGAACACCTGGATCGATCCGACGTCCCTGCACCTGATGACAGCGGAATCCCATTCCCGCCCCGGGGACTATGTGGCCATGCGCGCGCTTGAGGATTTGGTCTGCGTCTCGACCGCCTGCCCCGATGACATCGACCCGATCAATGGCTGGAACCCCACGGATGTGCATGTGCGCATCTACCGCCCCGATACCCCTGTTCGCCGCGCAATTGCTTATCGCGAAAAGGAAGACGCTCCCATGTCGATCAGTCAGGAATCCGCGTTCCACGAGCGTCTCGCGCCGCTGACCCAGCATTTCGCGCCCGCGCGCGATCTTTGGGCGCCGGTCAGCTATCCCTCGCACGGGACGCTGGGTGAATACTGGGCCTGCCGCGAGGCGGTGACCTTGCAGGATATGAGCGGGTTGCGGAAATATGACATTGTCGGGCCGGACTCCGAAAAGCTGCTGCAATTGGCGACCACGCGCAACGTGGCGAAACTACCGGTCTGGCGCGGGTCCTATACGCTGATCTGTGATGAAAGCGGCACCGTCATCGATGACGGCACCCTGTTCCGCCTTGCCCCCGACCTGTTCCGCTGGTGTTGCGGCAGCGAGGAAAGCGGCCGGGTGCTGAACGCGCTGGCCGAAGAGCGCGGGCTACAGGTGCGCGTGCATGCCATGCGTGGCGCGCTGCCGAACCTCGCGCTGCAAGGGCCAAAGTCACGCGAGGTGCTGCGCAAGCTCGCCTTCACCCAGCCTCATGTGCCCGCTCTCGATCACCTGAAGTGGTTTGGCGTCACGGTAGCGCGGCTGAACGACCGCGAGGGCGCGCCTTTCATGCTGTCGCGCTCAGGCTATACGGGCGAGCTGGGATACGAGATATTCTGCGCCAAGGCTGATGCACTCACGATTTGGGACGCGCTGATGGAGGCGGGTGCAGAGTTCGGGATCACCCCCATGGGGTCCGCCGCGCTCGACATCATCCGGATCGAGGCCGGTCTGGCTGCCGGGAAAGCCGAGTTCGCCCCGGATGTGGATGCGTTCGAGGCCGGGCTGGGTTTTGCCGTGGACCTGAAAAAGGTCGAGTTCACCGGCAAACCCGCCCTGGAACGCAACGCACGCGACCCGCGGCGGGTTCTAAAAGGCCTGAAACTCGCCTGCGATGACGTGCCCGCCCATGGCGCGCCGGTTTTTGCGGGCGAGCGGCAGGTTGGCACCGTAACCTCGGCCACCCGCTCACCCATGCTGGAATGCGCCATCGCCATGGTGCGGTTGTCGGTCGAACATGCGGAAGTAGGCAAGGAACTGGAGATCGGCCAGCTCGATGGGCGGATGAAACGCCTGTCCGGCACGATCACCGACATCCCCTTCATAGACCCGCAACGCAAGCGGGCCCGCGCCTGAGCGCGCAGACAGAAACCTCAACAGGAGAGAGTATATGCAACATTTCAAGACATTGACCGCAACGCTCGCACTGGCCATCGGCGCCACCGGCGCTCTGGCACAGGACAAGGTGATGGTGGGTGAGCCCAGCTGGCCCGGCGCCAAGATCATGAGTCGCGTGATCGGCCAGGTGATCGAGACGCGCTTGGGTGGCGAAGTGGGCTATGCACCCGGTGCCAACGCGGTGATCTTTGCTGCGATGGATGGCGGGCGCGGTGATATCGACGTGCACCCGGATGTCTGGCTGCCGAACCAGTCCTCTTTCACCGATGAATATGTCGATCAGAAAGGCACGGTGGCTCTGTCCGAAGGCAGCTATGAGGGCCGCGCTGGCATCTGCGTGCCCAATTACATGGTCGAGGATCACAACATCAAATCGATCTACGATCTGGCCACCCCCGCAGCGCAGGAACTGTTCGACTCTGATGGCGACGGCATGGGCGAGGTCTGGGTCGGCGCCTCTGGCTGGGCCTCGACCAACACGTTCAAGGTGCGGGTGCGTGACTACGGGATCGAAACCTTCCTGACGCCCACCACCGAGGATGAAACCGTGTTCTACTCTCGGCTTAAGGATCTGGTGGATCAGGGCAAGGGCGCAGCCTTTTACTGCTACGCGCCGCATTACGTGCACGCGCTTTATGACGTGACCATTCTGGAAGAGCCCGAGCATGACGCGGCCACCTACAAGATGGTGCAGCCTGATCAGGACGCGGACTGGTACAACAGTTCGACCGTCAATACCGGCGAGCCGGTCAAGACAGTGACGGTGGCACATTCCAAATCGCTGGAACAGCGCAACCCCGCAGCGGCCTCTTTCCTGGCCAATATCGATATGGATGCGGGCCAGCTTAGTGGGCTGACCTACGAGGTCGTGGTCAAGGGCCGCGAGATTGACGAGGTTGTGGCCGAGTGGATCGCCGCCAATGGCGACATCGTTGATGGCTGGCTGGGCCTGAACACCAACTGAGCCGACTCTGACCCCGGCGCGGGTGCGCCGGAGTCCAACACCACCAAACCAACTGCAGCGGGGCCAGTATGACAGCGGATATCGCAATCGACGCGCGTGGCGTCTGGAAAGTGTTCGGCGACCGGGCACAGGAAGCGTTGAAGGCCATTCACGCCGAGGGTCTCAGCAAGGCCGAAGTGCTCGACCAATATAACTGCGTCGTCGGCGTGGCCGATGCCAGTTTCGAGATCGAGCGCGGTGAGTTGTTCTGCGTCATGGGCCTGTCGGGCTCGGGTAAATCCACCCTCGTGCGCCATGTGAACCGCCTGCTGGAGCCGACGGATGGGCATATCTATCTGGATGGCGATGATGTGATGGGTCTCAACGCCGAAGGGCTGCGCGATCTGCGCAATCGTCGCGTCGCGATGGTGTTCCAGAACTTTGGTCTGATGCCGCACCGCACCGTGCGCGACAACGTGGCCATGCCGCTCGAAATTCGCGGTACCGGTAAGGCGCGGCGCTGGGAAGAGGCCGATCGGGTGCTGGAACTGGTCGAACTGAGCGGCTGGGAAGACAAATACGCACATGAACTGTCGGGCGGCATGCAGCAGCGGGTCGGGTTGGCCCGCGCCATTGCCTCGAACCCCGAGGTCCTGCTGATGGACGAGCCGTTTTCGGCGCTCGACCCGCTGATCCGCAAGCAGTTGCAAGACCAGTTCATGGAGCTTTCCCACAAGCTCAACAAGACCACCATGTTCATCACCCATGATCTGGACGAGGCGATCCGTATCGGCCACCGAATCGCGATCATGAAGGATGGCCGCATCGTGCAGATCGGCACGCCCGAAGAGATCATCCTGAACCCGGCCGACGACTACGTGTCTGATTTCGTAGCCGGGATTTCCAAGCTCAACATGATTTTCGCCCATTCGGTGATGAAACCGGTGGACGAGTTCGAGGCCCATCACGGCGAGGTGCCCGAGGACGCGAAAGAGGCGCATCCGGAAATGGACCTGTCGGACCTGATGAACCTCTGCGTCGACGGCCACGGCGTCGTCGCTGTGACGCAGGGCGGCAAGACCGTGGGCGTGATCAACCGCGCGGGTCTGATCCGCGCCATTCAAGACAGCCAGGCATAAGGAGGCGGACATGCAACATGTTGACGAACAACAGATCAAACCGGAAACCGCCGACCGCTTGAACGGGCTGATAGCGAATTTTGCGGGAAGCGGGCGGGAATATTACCAGCAAACTTTCTCATACATGATGCAAGCGCCGGGCTATCGCTTCACGCTCAACAAGGCAGCGGCGCTTTTGGGGCCGATTTGGTTCGGCGCGCGCGGCTTGTGGTCGTGGTTTCTGAGCTTCCTACTGCTGGAAACTTTGGCCTATATCCAGATCGGACTGGGTCTGTTCGGTGATCTGGGCCGCGATTTCCGCGAACGCGCTGCGCAGATCGAACAGACGCTGGAACTGCGGCGACAGCAGATCGCGGCGGCGGAACAATCCGGTGCAGCCTCGCTCGACTCGTTGAAACGTGCGGCGGAGTCGCTGGAAGGTGCGTTGGCGGGTGCCCAGGACGCTGCCAAAAGCGCCGATTCCACCGGGCTCACCTATCTGGTCATTGGCATCGTGCTGTTGCTAGCGGTGAAGTTTCTGGCGGCGTCGCTTGCCAATTGGACGCTTGAGGGCCAATTCGCGCGCTGGCGCTCCGATCACTCGGTCGCCCATGGCTGGTCTCAGCCACGACTGATTGTCTCTTCAATTCTGACATTTGCAGTGGTGGTTCTGACCACAATCAAATTTGCCCAGCCCGACGCGGTTGCCGTGCTCAAGACCTTCCCCACCAACCGCGACTGGCGGCTGAATGTGGGCGACGGGGTGCAGGCAGTGTTCGAATGGACCAAGACTGCCGGGCGCGGGTTCTTTGACGGTCTGACTTATGGGATGCGCACCTTGCTTGACTGGATCGAGGTGGTGCTGGTCGACACGCCATGGCCCGTTGTGGCGCTGGTCATCATCATGCTGGCCTATCTGTCGGCAGGCGCGCGCGTGGCAATCTTTACCGGTGCCGCTTTGGCCTATCTGGGACTGCTAGACTTCTGGGAAAAGGCGATGACCACCATCGCTCTGTTGGGTGCGGCTGCGCTGATCTCGATCACGCTGGGCATTCCGCTAGGCATCTATTGCGCCCGCCGCCCGCGCGCCTTTGCCATCGTGCGGCCCATCCTGGACTTCATGCAATCGATGCCCTCTTTCGTCTATCTGATCCCGGTGGTGGCCTTCATCGGTTCGGGCAAGCCCGCAGGCGTGGTGGCCACGATGATCTTCGGCAGTCCGCCGGTCATCCGCTTCACGGTTCTGGGCCTGCAACAGGTGCCCGAGACGGTGCGTGAGGCGGCGCTGGCCTTTGGCGCAACACCTCGCTACCTGCTCTGGCGTGTGGACCTGCCGCTGGCGCATAAGACAATCATGGCGGGTGTGAACCAGACCATCCTGATGTCGCTGGCCATGGTTGTCGTCGCCTCGCTGATCGGCGCCAAGGGGCTGGGCGAGGACGTGCTTGAGGCGCTGCAATACGCCGCCGCTGGTCAGGGCATTCTCGCCGGCCTCGCGATCCTATTCTGCGCGCTGATCCTGGACCGGATCGTGGCGGGCAAGAAGTAAGCCCTCCGACGATTATACCAAAGCGGAAGGCCCGGATCAGCGGATTCGGGCCTTTGCCTTTGCTTCGCGGCTTACAACAGGCTCAATCCACCAGCGCATATTCATTTGAGAGGCGTTGTCTATTTGGGTCGGGTGGCGGCGACCCAAGAGCGCCTTTCGCAGCTCCAGCTTTACTCCTTCGAAAGTTGCCAGATCTGATTGGACAAATGCGCCAAGGTCTGCAGCACGGCTTTGTGATGCAGCCGCCCGCCCGGCAGGTTACGATCGAAAAGACCCCAGATGGGTGATAATCTCTTGCGCGAGCCATGATAGCCTTGGCTCATTGGGATCCCGCTGAGCTTCGACGCGCAGTGCATTGATTTGAGATTGAAGCCACATTGCCAGCTTTTCGATATCGGTTTCGGCGTCCAACTCGCCAGCTTGCACCGCTTCGCGCAGGAGTGACGCAAATTCTTGTCGGATCGCGTCCAAATAGAAACGCGCCTTGCTGAAAACGGTTTTGTTGTCCGGTGACGTCGTAAGGACCGTTTTAAGCAAGAAACAAGGCGGGGACCTGTGGTCCCTCGAACCACCGGTCGCGATCGAGTTGATCATGGTGTTCAAGGCCTGCATCGGCGATTCACAGGTGAGCCGCGCATCGTTCAGCAAATTCAAGCTGTTGTGAAAGTAGCGTTCCATCGCAAGAAGGAACAGATTCTCTTTGCTTTTAAATGCAGCATAGATGCTGCCGGGCTTCATGCTCAACGCGCTTTCCAGGTCTTTCAGCGACGTTCCTTCATAGCCTTTTTCCCAAAAGATGCGCATCGCGGCCTCGACCGCCACGTCCCTGTCATATGGTTTTGCTCTTGTCATCGCCATAAATTGCATCGTCTTTTCTAACGCGAGCCTCGACGCCTTTCTTTTCACTTTTGAGTGATCACTCAAACGCAACCTTGAGCAATCGCTCAAATCTCACATATGCATGGCGCAAGTTCTGCGCAACCCGAGATAAAGAGGCGATTATGACTGAATTCAAACTTTATGACGAAGCAAACGCACCTGAGGCGAGCAAGCCGCTTCTTGCAGGTTCCAAGGAAAGACTGGGATTCGTTCCGAACCTGCATGCTGTGATGGCAGAGGCCCCGGGCCTGCTTGAGGCGTATCAAGTTGTCGGCGGACTGTTTCAGCAAAGCAGCTTCGACAAGGATGAACTGACCGTCATCTGGCAAACGATCAACGTTGAACACAACTGCACATATTGTGTTCCAGGCCACACCGCTGTCGCAAAGATGATGAAAGTCGACGATGAAATCAGCAACGCGCTGCGCGACGAAACTCCTTTGCCGACCGAGCGACTAGAAGCTCTGCGCAGCTTTACACTGAAAATGCTTCGTGGGCGTGGTAACGTCGCGGACGCCGACGTCGAAGCGTTTCTTGCGGCCGGATTTACCAAGCAACAGATTTTCGAAGTCATTCTCGGCATGGCTCACAAAGTGATGTCAAACTACACAAATCACATCGCAAATACGCCGATCGATCCGATGGTCGCGCCACTCGCATGGACCAAGGCAAGCGACGTGGAGCCTGCCGCCTAAGACGGTCTTCGATCTTCCAGGGTCGACCCGCCCGTCGTTCAGGCGATTGCGCGGGCGGGTCGGTTCCGGGTCGATCAAGAACACTAGCTTCTCGGTTTCGTGATCGAAACCATGCAGCCCTGATTTGATCGCACCAACTTTCAAGCCACTCAGCCCCATGGCCTAGCCGTTTCGGGGTAGAGGGCGCCCTATTTTTCTTAGGCTCAGGATCGTGCGCAATACTTCCCGTGCGATGAGTGCACCTGCGGCAAGAAGCAGGCAAAGCGCTATAGGGCTATGGAGAAAGGCGACGAGGCTTTCGTTTGTCAGGATAAGCCCTTGTCGCAGCGACAATTCCAGCCGTGCGCCAAGTATCAGACCGATCACAATCGGGGCGAGGGGAAACTCTGCCTTGCGCAAAAGATATCCGACCGTTCCTGCCACCAGCATTGTCATCAGGTCGAAGTAAGACTGTCGTAGGGCGAAGGTTCCTGCGACCGAGAGGAGTAGAATTGTCGGGACGAGAAATGATTTTGGTACCCGCAAGATCGACGAAAAAGCCGGTATGCAGAGAAGCCCGATTACAAGCATCACAAGGTTGACCACCGCAAGCGACCCCATGATGTTCCAGACCAGCGCCGTGTTCTGCTCGAAGAGTTGAGGTCCAGGGGCGACACCATGGATCATGAGTGCGGTCAGCATAACGGCGGTTGCGGCATCGCCGGGAATGCCCAGCGAGAGTGTCGGGATCATCGCGCCGCCGGTGACGGCGTTGTTGGCGGATTCCGACGCGATCAGACCTTCCTCGGCGCCGTGTCCGAATTTTTCCGGTTCAAACGATGATCGCTTGGCCTCCGAATAGGCGACAAAGGATGATATGAGGGCGCCGGGACCGGGCAGCAGACCGAAGAATGATCCGATGCCCGCAGATTTGAGAAGTGTTTTCAGGTGTTTGAGCCAATCGGACGGGCCGGGAACAAAAATGGCCAACCGGCCTGTTTGGCGTTGTTGGGTTTGTTTTTTGCGTTTGCTGACAAGAACCAGAACCTCTGAAATTGCAAAAAGACCGACGAGCACCGGGATGAACTGAATCCCGGCGGATAATTCAAAGAAACCAAATGTATAGCGAATGTCCCCGGTCATTGGATCAATGCCGATCATGGCGAGAAACAAGCCGGCCAGAACCGCGACAAGCCCTTTCATGGACGATTCTCGGGACGCGACCGAGACACATACAAGTGCGAAAATCAGCAGAGCGAAGATTTCGACCGGACCGAAGGATTTCGAGATCTTTGCGAGTTGCGGCGCCAGCAGAACAAGCAGGACGACGGAAACCAACCCGCCAAATGCCGACGCGGATGTGACCCAGCCAAGTGCGATGTGAGCCTTTCCCTGCTGGCTGAGAGGATAGCCATCCAGACAGGTCGCCGCGGATTGCGGTGTGCCAGGCGCATTGATCAGAACGGCCGAGATGCTGCCCCCATAGATGGAGGACGCATAGATTGCCAGCAGCAGCGCTATTGCGGTTGAAGGTTCCAGCGCGAAGGTAAACGGAAGCGCGAGGGTAAGCGCCAGAATTGTGCCCACGCCGGGCAGCGCACCCAGAATGGCCCCGAAGAATACGCCAATTACGATCACGAGGAGGTGAGAGAGCGAGAAAACGTTCAGGATAGTTTCCATCGCTACGATCCCTCAAACATCTGGCCCATCGGTAGCCAGATGCTGAACAACAGCCCAAAGGCCAGATAAATTGCAACGGGAACAATGAGTGCACCGATCACGACGGTCAGCGGCTTGGTCTGGCCTGCCAGCAACGCAGCGCAGACAGACAGAACGACGCCGGTCGGGACATACCCGGTGAGCGGGATCAGAAGCACATAAGCGATCGATAATCCCAGAAATCCCATAACGCGAACCCCCGCCTTTAGCGCGTGGCCCGAGGGCGGCGAACGCCGAAGTTTGAGAAAGTCGGTGACGGCCTGCGCAAATGAGATCAGCGCGACAATCACCAACAGCCCGAGGGGGACACGAAACGCCTGCTGATTAAAGTCGTTCAACTCCAACCAGGTGTCATAGATAAGGACCACCGAAAGCAGGCAAACGCCCAGCGAGACGGCCAGGGAAAAGGGCGAGGAGGCATGCTCCCCGCCAGTCAGGTCGCCCGGCGGCGCCGTCTCGGGTCCGCTCATTTTTTGAGGCCAGCCTGTTCGAGAAGGCTTCCATTGGTGTTGTATTGCTGCTCGACAAAGGCAGTGAATGCCTCGTGATCTTTAAAAAGCAAAGGAATATTGCTGGCCGTCATCTTCTCGACAAAGGCGTCGCTTTGCATGGCCTGCCCGCAGGCGTCGGACAGTGCCTTGACCACCTCTGGCGGTGTTCCTGCGGTAGTCACGACACCCCACCAGATACCGAACGAGGGTACATCATGGCCAAGTTCCTTGAATGTCGGGACGTCCGGCAGCTTTTCGAGCCGTTCCTCGGAATAGGCGGCGATGGGCGGCAATCCGGATCGTGCTGAAACCGCGAGGTTGTCTGACAGCACCTGAACGACGTTTTGGACCGTGTTTGCCATGCCATCCTGTGGCACATGTTTGACGTCAATCCCCAGCGAGTTGACCAATGCCAGACTGGCCACATGCGGGATCGATCCGGGGCCTGCCGAACCGTAGGCCAGCGCGCCGGGCTCGGCCTTGGCTTTTTCGATCAAGTCATCGACCGAGCTTATCCCCGAATCCGTGTTTGTCATCAGCACGACCGGCGAGTGCGCAATCTGACAAACATATTCGAAGGATGTGTTGTCATAGGGCAGGTTGCGCAGATGGGGCTGCGTGGTCAGCGGTCCGATCGGCGCGATCCCCAATGTGTGGCCATCGGGTTTTGCGGCTGCAACCTGCGAGGTTCCGATTGTGCCTGACGCGCCATTCACATTGCGCACGATTACGTCGCTTCCAAAGGTGGTTTTCAACTCTTCCGCCAACAGGCGTCCCGTCAGGTCCGTTCCGCCGCCGGGGTTAAAGGGCACGATGATCTCGATCGTGCGCGCAGGGTAGTCCGCCGCAACCGCCTGCGTCGCCAGGGTCATGCCGGCAGCTAAGGCGATGGATAGTTTGGTAACTTGTTTCATGTTTCGTCTCCTCCTGATGAATCTCGAACTTGGCCCTACGGCACCGGCGCAGCGGATGGTGGATGTGCAGCCTCTGCCGCGTTCACGAGGTCATCGAGACCGTGAACAACGATGTCGCAAAGGGGATTGGGTTCCGGGTCTGGGGGAGCTTGGTGTCCCCATTCCTGCGGGCGTCGTACAAAAGCTGTCCTGAAGCCGACCGAACGAGCGGCATCCAGATCGAAGTTGTGCGCCGCAACCATGCAGCACTCAGACGGATCGAGCTGCAGAAAGCGGGCGGCGGTCAGATAGACTTCGGGATCGGGCTTGTAGCTGGCCATACCTTCGCAAGACAGGATGGCATCCCAGTTCAATTTGTTTGCACGGGCGGTGTCCATCACGATCCGGTAAGACAGGATTGTAAGAGACACACAGCTGAAGTGGGACTTTAGTTGCGGCAGCGCGCCCGGAACTTCGGGCCAGCACCGAAACCGATGAACCGCATCATAAGCGATCTGGCGCTTTTCATCGGGCCCAAAGGGCAGGGCGTATTTGTCGACAAGGTCCTCGACCGCTTCAGCATGCGCGACATCGAAGTTATCGGGCCGGTTGGCCGCATCCCGCATGCGTGCGATACTAAAGCGGCGCAGTTCATTCGCGAGGCTCGCCCAATCCTGCGTGACTCCATGCCGATCCCCGACCGTCTGCAGGGCGTTTCGAAAGCCCGAATGCCAGTCGAGGATTGTCCCCCCTGTGTCGAATGTGAGCGCTTTGATCGCGTGAAACATGTTGCTGCCGAAACCCGCCAAGGCGTGGTCATTCCCCTGATTTTTGGTTAGACCAATTTTGCAGACTTATAGAAAATTCACAAGAATTTTCTGGGAAACTTGTCAATAGGTGCCGATTGTCATGAAGTGGCCTATGTCGAACGCCGGTCAAAACAACCAGAAATATGGGTAAAATGGTGCTTTGGTGGACCTTCTAGCCGGGTTTTGCTCTTTTGAGTTGCGATGCTGTCTTGGTTGGTCCAAAATGTGAAAGCCTCAAGGGTCTTTGGATTTAACGACCAAGGAACGGGCAGCTTCTTGTTATTCGAGGCTGATGGGAGGCGTTGGTTTTTTGTGCGATTCCCGTGGGTGAACAGCTTGGAGTCCAGCCCTCCCGAGTCGCCCGCTCAAAGAAGCTGCGGCGAGCGCGAATCGCAGCGATGCGGACGCCGCACTGCGATGTCGGTGCTGCGATCAATGGCTGAAAATGGGTCACCCCGGCGCGAAGGCTATGGCAAGCTGCGATCACATTCGGGCGCGTCATTGACCAGCACCGCCTGAAGGCAGGATAGAAGCGTTTTCAGCGACGCAAGGTCTCGCCCGTTTTCACCATAGGCCGCAACATAGCGATAGCGGATATGTGGCTGAAACTCGCGAACCACCACACCATGGGGGCGCCAGATTTTAGCGGCAAATGGTTCGATCAGGGCAATCGCCAATCCCGCCGCTATTAGGCTATAGCCGGTGTGAGAGTTTTGGATGCCGAGATTGGACTCGAACTGGATTCCTGCGTTAACCAAGGTTTGTTTTGTTTGCTCCCAGTTGACAATGCCAACGGGCAAGATGCGGATGACATTTTCCCCTTCAAGATCGGAAGGACGGATTACTTCTTTGCGTGCCAATGCGTGATCCTCGGGCATCGCACAAACATGTGCAGCCTCCACCAGAGTTTCTTGAATGACGCCGCTAACCTCTGGAAATGAATGGGAAACACCAATATCCGCACGCATGGATTTTAAGCTGCGCGCAATTTCGGACGAGGTCACATTTTCAATACGCAGACCGACATTTGGATGTGTCTCTCTAAACGCCTTGATCGCCCTTGGCATGACATAGGTTGAAATTGAGGGAGTCGCGCAGATCGTCAGATCATCCGGCTCGCTTGCCCGGATTTGGCGGGCGGCTTTGTCAAGCTCTCCCAGGCTTACATACACCTTCTCGACACTGCGCATGAACCGCCGGGCTTCATCGGTTGGCTCCAGCCGCCCCCGTATCCGGTCGAAGAGCTTGAAAGCAAGATCGATCTCGAGATCCGAGATAAGCCGACTAATGGCTGGTTGTGAGACGGACAATGCGTCTGCCGCACCGATCGTGGTGCCGGTCAGCATGACCTGCCGAAAGGCTTCGATTTGCCTATGTTTCAATCTTCCCTCCCCAGCCAGTATATAACATTTCAGCATTAACTGATGATTTAATATGATTTGATATGATCATAGGGCTTTCGCAATCTTGTCGTCAAACCTGACGAGGAGTTGCTGATGAGCCGCGCACCCAGAATTGTCGTTGCCGGATACGGTCGCTGGATCAAAGCGGAACGAAACCCGGCCGCACAAATCGCGGAGCTGCTAAAAACCGAGAGCGTCGCGGGATGTGAGCTCACGTCGGTTGTCATTCCAGTTTCAAGTGTCGAACTGCCGGATCACGTTTGCAGCATCCTGCGCGAGGAACGTCCCGACTATTGGCTTGGCTTGGGCGTCAACACGGCTGGTACAGTGATCCAACCCGAGATGATTGGTATTAACTGGCGCCATTTTTCAGTGGCCGATGTCGACGGTGCGCAGCCGGAATGCCGCCCGATTTTTTCCGGCGGTCCCGATGCCTACAACTCGGGCCTGCCGAACCGCGAGATTGTTCAAGCACTGTGCACCGAGGGTATCCCCGCCCAAGTGTCATTTCACGCCGGCACGCATCTGTGCAACCAGATGCTCTATTCGGTGAATCATCTTAGCCGCACTCTGGATATGCCAATCCGCAGCGGTTTTATTCACGTCCCCCAAACCCCCGAGAATGTTGCGGACGCAGAAGATGAGGAACGGACCTGCGGATCCATGAGCTTGGCGATGATGGCGCAGGCCATCCGCATTGCCATCGGCGTGATCTGCGATGGGTTCACTCCCTCCACCAGCAAAGCGGCATAAAGGACATTTCGCGATGGCAACCCTATCCAAATCTACCACCGAAACCCTTCTGTCCGTTCAGAACCTGACCGTGCAATTCGGGCAGGGGGATGTTGCCGTCAAAGCGGCTGATGCGCTAACTTACACGCTGGACCGCAACAAGACCCTGGCCATCGTTGGCGAATCAGGCTCGGGAAAGTCGGTCTCATCGCTCGCGGTGCTGGGTCTGATCAAATATCTGGGCGGGCGCGTCACCAGCGGGAAAATTCTGTTCAAAAGCGATGTTCTGGGGCGCGAGGTCGATCTTTGCACCCTGGGCGAAGAGGACATGCGCACGATCCGCGGCAATGAGATCGCGATGATCTTTCAGGAGCCGATGACCTCGCTCAACCCGGTTTTCACCATCGGCTCGCAGATTGTCGAGACGTTGGTGCTGCATCAGGGCATCTCGCAACGTGCCGCCCGCCAGAAGGCAAAAGATGTGCTGGAGCTTGTGCGGCTACCAAATGCCGCCCGCTTGCTGGATTCCTATCCGCATCAGCTGTCCGGCGGGATGCGTCAACGCGCAATGATCGCCATGGCGCTGTCCTGTCAGCCTAAGATTCTGATCGCGGATGAGCCGACAACGGCGTTGGACGTGACCATTCAGGCGCAGATTCTGAATATCATTCGCGACCTTCAGGCCGAGTTTGGGACCTCGGTCATTTTCATCAGCCACGACATGGGCGTGGTTTCGGAAATGGCGGATGACGTGCTGGTGATGAAGGCCAGCAAGCGAGTCGAAATCGGCTCGGCGAAAGAGGTATTGGGTTCTCCAAAAGAGCGCTATACGCAGGCGCTGTTGGCCGCCGTCCCCAGAATTGGCAGCATGACGGGCATCGCATCGCCTAAATTGTTCGATATCCCGGGCCAGGCGCCTGCAGAAGACAGCCCAGAACCGGTCGAATTTGACAAGTCAGAGCCAATCATCGAAGTCGACAAGCTGACGACACGGTATGACATCCGGGGCGGATTGCTGAACCGGGTCACCCATAGGGTTCATGCCGCCGAACAGGTCTCTTTCAATATCCATCCCGGTGAGACGCTGGCGCTGGTGGGTGAATCCGGGTCGGGCAAGTCGACCGTAGGCAAGACCATTCAGCAATTGGTTGAGCCTGTTTCGGGCGCTGTGCGTTTTCGCGGTAAGGACATCTTTTCCCTTCCGAAAGAGGAACGCACCGCGTTTCGCCGCCAGTCGCAATATGTGTTCCAGGACCCCTACGGCTCTCTCAACCCGCGCAAAACCGTGGGGGACAGCATTCTGGAACCCGCGCTGGTCCACGAAATTGTCGGTGCAGGAAGCGAAGGGCGCGACTATGTGTGCGACCTGCTGGAAAAGGTGGGGCTGAACCCCAATCAGGTTGACCGTTATCCGCATGAGTTCTCGGGCGGGCAGCGCCAGCGTGTCTGCATCGCCCGGGCGCTGGCCTGCAAACCCAGCCTTGTCATCGCCGATGAGGCCGTTTCGGCGCTGGATGTGTCGGTGCAAGCGCAGGTTGTCAATCTGCTTATGCAATTGCAGGCCGATCAGGGCCTGGCCTATCTGTTCATTACTCACGACATGGCCGTGGTTGAGCGCGTCAGCCACCGCGTGGCGGTCATGTATCTGGGCCAGATCGTCGAGATCGGCACCCGTCAGCAGATATTTGAAAACCCCCGGCACCCCTATACGCGGCGGTTGTTATCGGCGGTTCCCGTGCTTGATCCCGGAAACCGGCCCAACCGCAAGCCGCTGGAGGGAGAGATTCCAAGCGCCACCCGCGCCGTGGGCGATGAACCTCCGATCCTGACCCTGGAAGAAGTCGGCAACGGCCATCTCGTGGCCCGTGGAACCGAAGGGTTCGAGGGGCTGCAACTGGCCTGACAGAAATCTGACATCCCGCAGGTGTCACCGCGAAAAAATCACATAACAGGAGAGATTGAATGACCTCTTATCTTGCCAAGTTTCTGGGAAGACTCCGCAGGCACGTTATTCCGCTAGCCGCAGCACTTGCCGTCGTGCCGGTTGTTGCACCCGGCCAGGCCGACGCACAGACCGTTCTGACCGTTGCCCAATCGCGCGATCCGCAGAACCTTGATCCAATCGACACTTTCCGCGTCGCCTGGGGGTCCGTCGCCAGCAATATTTTCGACGGCCTGGTGCTCCGCAATGAAGAGCTCGAGCTTGCACCGGGCCTGGCCACAAGCTGGGAGTTCCTGGACGATGACACCCGCATCCGGTTCCACCTGCGTGATGGTGTTGTGTTCCACAATGGAGAGCCCTTCAACTCCGAGGCCGTGCGATACACATTCGAGCGTCTCTTGGGGGAGGCCGGCGCCGCTGGCCCGCAGCGGGCCAACTACACCTCGATCGAGGCGATCGAAGTGGTCGATGAATACACGGTCGATTTCGTGATGAACCAGCCCGATCCGGTGCTGATTACAAAACTGTCGGGCTATGGTGCCATGATCGTGCCGCCGCAATACATCGAAGAGGTCGGCGAAGAGACCTTCGACATGCACCCTGTCGGCACCGGCCCCTTCCAGGTGGTTGAATACACGCCCACAGTTGGCCTGCATCTTGAGCGTTTCGATGGCTATTGGGACGGACAGCCCCAGGTTGATGAGGTCAATATCCGCTTCATCCCCGAGGCCGCGACCCGCATGTCGGAGCTTCTGTCTGGCGGGGTTGATATCTCGCTGGATATCGAGACGACCTCGGTCGATACGATCCGCAACAGCGCGAATGTGGACTTGGTGAGCACCGATGGGCCAAGCGTCAGTATCCTGCGGTTCCACACCAATGAGGGCATCACCCAGGATCCGCGCGTGCGGCGGGCAATCACCATGGCGATTGACCGGCCCACCATCATCGAAGCGATGCTTGGCGGTCTGGCCAGCCCCATTGCCAGCGCACAAGGTGCCGGGTCCTTTGGCTATGACCCGGCACTTGAGCCCTATCCTTTCGACCCTGAAGCCGCACGGGCGCTACTGGCCGAGGCCGGTGTCGAGCCAGGGACGCAGATCACCCTGGACATGACCAACAACAACGCGGCGTTCCGCGAGATCAGCCAGGTGATTGCGTCCTATCTGCTCAATGTCGGTCTGGAGCTGAATATCCGCAGCCATGAGACCAGCATCTACTTCAACGACATTCTGGCCAATGGGCGCACCGGTGAGATGTACCTGTTCGGCTGGGGTGGCTGGACCTTCGATTTCGACAACACCGCCTACCTGATCTACCACACGGGAGAGCGCAACAACCCCTATATCGACGATCCGGTTCTGAACGAATTGCTGGAGCTTGAACGCTCGACATATGATGTCGAAGTCCGCGAGCAGGCGCTTCGGGATGTGGCAGCCTATGCCCATGAGCACGCATTGGATCTGCCGCTCTACAACACATCCACGCTTTATGGCGTCAATCAGAGGGTGCAGGGCTTTGTTCCGGCCCCCGATTCCAGAATGCGCTACATGAACATCTCCGTCGAATGATGGGGGTCCGAGGCCGCCTTTGCCCTGCTCAAAGCGGCACATGTCGGCCTCGGACAAGGTCACCGGGCGTATCAGATCGCCTGCAGCCCCTCTATTTCCTTTGAAAAGGACAGGAGCAAACCATGCCCGTCATAAGGTTTATCACCGTGCGGCTCTTGCAAGCCATATTGGTTACGCTTGCCGTCACGCTCTTTGTCGCATTCGCCATCCGGCTGACCGGGGATCCGGTGGTCATGATGACCTCGGAATCCAGCAATGTGACCGAGGATGACCTCAACCGAATTCGTGAAGCCCTTGGCCTGAACCAGCCATTCCTTGTGCAATATTACGAGTTCATCAAAAGTCTGGTTACCGGCGACCTCGGGAATTCGTTCTTCCGTGGCCCGGTCCGTGATCTGGTTGCCGTCGCCATGCCTGCAACGCTGCTTCTGGCCGCTGCTTCGATGCTTGTCTCGATCGTGATCTCGATCCCGCTGGGCATCTATTCGGCCATCCACAAAGGCGGGTTTTCCGATCAGGTGATCCGTGTCTTGTCGCTGGTGGGGCTGTCGTTTCCCAATTTCTGGCTGGGCATCATGTTGGTGCTGCTTTTTTCCATTACGTTCCCGATCTTTCCGGCCAGCGGATATAGCGGGCTGTCTTCGCTGGTGCTGCCGGCGGTGACGATTGGCATTATTCTAACAGCCACCAATGTACGGCTGGTGCGCACGACGATGCTTGAGATCCTCTCGGCCCAATATGTCATGGTGGCGCGCGCCAAGGGACTGAGCGAGCGCAAGGTGATTTACAAACACGCGCTCAGAAACGGGGCCATTGCCCTGGTCACCTTCATGGGTTTGCAATTCGGAAACCTCATCGGTGGGCTGGTCGTGGTCGAACTGGTCTTCAACTGGCCCGGCATGGGCACGCTCTCGGTCGAAGCCATCGCTCAGCGGGACTATCCGCTGCTGCAGGCCACCGTTTCAATCCTCGCGATCATGATCGTCGGCGTGAATCTGGCGGTTGATCTGATCTACGGCCTTATTGATCCACGTATCCGGGTTGCATGACATGACTGATCAAACACAGACTATGAAACCGCAGATGGGCTTTCGCCAAAAGTATCATCGCTTTCTGAAATTCGAGTTCATTGCAGGGGTTTTGCTGACGGGCACTTTGGGCGCGCTGGTGCTGTTTTCGCCAATACTCTTCCCCGAGGGTGGGCGCACTGTTGATCTGCTTGCACGCTTGACCCCGCCGTTTCTGACGATGGAGCACCCGCTGGGCACTGACCCGCTTGGACGCGATATATTGGAGCGGGTCATACTGGGTGGCCGGGTGTCGTTCACAGTTGGTATTTTCTCAGCCGCCGGTGCTGTGGTGCTTGGCACCGTGATTGGCCTGTTGGCAGGCTATTATCGGGGGCTCTGGGACACGCTGATCATGCGCTTCGCCGATATTCAGCTGGCGCTGCCATTTATCCTGATGGCAATTACCGTGATTGCGATTGTGGGGCCTGGGATCGACCGGATCATCATTTTGATGATTGTCTCGCAATGGGTGCAATATGCCCGACTGGTGCGTAGCAGCGTATTGTCGCTGCGCGAGCGTGAATTTGTTCAGGCGGCGCGCAGCTATGGGCTACGCGATCGCAAGATCATCTTCGGGCACATCCTGCCCAACGCGTTGGGGCCGCTGATCATCCTGCTGACGCTCAACGTTGCCAACAACATCCTTTTGGAAAGCAGCCTGACCTTCCTCGGTCTGGGTGCCGATCCTCAGACCCCAACCTGGGGCGGTATGCTGTCTGAGGGGCGCAACTATATCCAGACGGCCTGGTGGGTGACGGTGTTCCCCGGCGTCACGATCATGCTGACCGTGCTGGGGCTCAACCTGCTGGGGGACTGGCTGCGCGATGAGCTGGACCCGTTGGGCCGCACCTCGCGCTGAACGGTGCCTTGTTGAAGACGCTGGCGACCGCTCACAGACCGGTCGCCAACCCATTGCGGTCAGGATGCGCAACATGGTTGAGACAGGTATGAAGTTTGATCTTGGGGAAGGGAGCCACCATGCTGCCCCTTAGGCGGGGGGATGCCGGGGATCTTTTGCAACTGATTGAGATTTGCGCGAGTGGCTTGGTTGGCTGGACATGACCAAAACGGTCGAGGATAGCCGATCCTCGATTGACAGGTGGCAGATCGAGATCGCAGAGGGGTGCGAACTGACCTGCGATGTGTTTCAGGATGGGACGTTGGCGGGGCTTTGCTGTCTGCGCAACATTACCGGTGGAAACGGCGCTACGGATATCGGTTATTGGTTGTCGACCGGTTTTAAGGGCAGGGGATCGCCACCCGCGCGGTGTGTGCGCCCTCATGTCTTATGGGTTGGACATGTTGAATCCGAAAGAAATCCAAATCTCCGTTGCCGAAGGCAACAGCAAAAGCCGCGCGACCTTGCGCCCTTTCATCACATCAGGCGGATGCAATCGCCATCACGTGAGCGGACCGATCAGATCGGTCCGCTCAAACAACTCGCTGAGATGGCCGCCTAATTCCTGTGGGATTGCTGAAAGTGCTCGGCGCGCTCAAAACTCCGCAACAGAGCCGCATCTTTTACAAGGATCAGGCCAGGCTGCTGCAGCACCAATCGCAATATTGAGATTGCAAGGCGGTGACCTGCTTTGACATTGGTGCCGCGTTCGGTCAGCCTGAAGTCAAGCCCGCCGATTTCGGAGAGAGTGTCTTTTAAACCAAGCTTTTCGGCTGCTTGCAGGATAGATGCGTCTGACGGCCTGGGGCGCAGGCCCAAGGTGATGGCGCGCCGCAGGCTTCCTTTCAGGATCAGGGGGTTTTCGGTCACAACACCAACCGACCGGCGCAGGCTGCCTGGTGTCAGCTCCGCGACATCCTTGCCGCCCAGCTTGAGCGAGAAATCCTTGGTAACAGAATTTCCTGTCAGAACATTCTCGATCTCATCCATCAAGGAAGCCGGGATAACGGCGGACTCTCCGGCAGCCAATTTCAGGGTAGGACCCTCGACGGGTGTTATCTCAATTGAATGCGGTTTCCGGCGCAGACGCGCTTTTCTGCTGCTCTTTGCGGCCAACGGGCGTTGCAACGCGCGGGTGAGGTTGCTGTGGGCCGCGCAGAACTTCGCCGCCTGGTCGGTTGAGGACATCAGGTTGCGTAGGGGGCGTATCATCAGGCCAAGCGCGGCAAGCGCAGCTGCGATTGTGCTTGTTGGAAGCCCGTTCAGGCTGCCAAGCAACATGATCGCGCTGGCCGCGAAAGCCGCTGAAAGATCTGGGATCGACTTTCTGGTTTCAGAAATACGGCGGCAAAAGCGGGCGGATTGCATCACCTCTGTGGCGCGCCGGTCCAGTATGTTCCTCTCGACCTTCCGGCGCCCCATCGCGGCGAGTTTTGGCGCAACCGGGAGGCGCTCTGTGACATCCGCAGCAAGCCGGGCGCGATGCTTGCGCAGATGGCGATGCGCGTTCAAGAGTTTGCGTTGCGTGAGGGCGAGCCAGAGGGCGGAGGGCAGGATCACACATAGCGCCACCCAGACGAATTGCACATTGAGATAGATCAGGACAGCGGTCGAGGCGGGCAACAGAATGGCCGCCTGGACCAGACGGGGTAAACCGAGGCCGGGCCAGCCTGTCAATGCCGTCAGGTCTCCAGTAAATCGCAGAATATGGTAGCCCATGCGCCTCTGGTCGAGGTCCTTTTGGTCGCTGCGGCTGGCGTGATCGAACAGGCTCAGGCGAATGTCCCTGGCGTAGTCTTGCCCCAGATGCTCGGCGAGGTTCCGGAAAATTAGCTGCATGAGAGCTGCACAAGCTCCTGCTAGGCTGACGCTCAGGATATAGAAAACGGGGAGGCCTGTTCCGGCGTGGTGGGCAATAAAGACGTTTCGCGTTGCTATGGCTACCGCAGCAAAAGCGGCGGCCTGCACCAGAGTGGAACAAATGATCCACCCTAGCAGGCGACCTCGTTGTGCGGCAAAGAGGCGGGGAGGTTTCATGCCGCTTGCGGGGCGCGACGTACCCCAGTTCTGGCCGCCAGAGTGTTCGCATAGGCCGGATCAAGCAACTGGCCCTTGGTCAGAACTTGAATGCCTGTGGCGGCCTGGGCCTCGTTCACCGCCATCGGCGAGCAAGACAACATTCCTGTTAGCGCAATCGGGCGGATCCCGTTGCGCGCCAGTTCTGCCACGCCCCCGGCCGCAGCGACGGCATCGGCGCAGGCAAACAGATACTTGGTAAATCGGGCCCTTGCCTCCGGGTCGGCCAGAAGGGCAGCGGTTTCCTGCTGGAACACCCCGTCCGCCAGCTCCATCACCGCGATATCACAGCCGCGCGTCTCTGCCTCGCCCAGCAGGGTATCAATTCCAGAAATGATCCGGGGCAGGGGTTCGAGATAGGTCGTCACCATACCCGCGTCGGTGAAATCGGCCACAAAAGACGCTCCGGCATCGACATAGGCATTGTAATCACCAAAGGCGCCGGTGCCGGTGCCCTTGAGCACCGCAGCTCTCCAGCCAGCTTGTTTCAGGCCGTGGGCCAGTGCTGCTGTGGCGGTGGTTTTCCCGGAATTCATCGAGGTGCCCACAACACAGATCACTGGTATCTGGGGTGGCGTGGTGGTCGTGGTCAGCGCAAAATCGCCGGTATTCAGGACCATGCCGTTCTGAGATGTGATACGGCCCAGAGGCTGGATGCGGGTTGGTGGCTTGATGCGTTCGTTGCGTTGGACCATGCGCCCGATGCAACCACCGCCCGCCAGCATGTCGCTACCTGCGGCGTCTAGCTCCGCCAGACCTTCGAATTGGTCGGGTGCATACCGCGCACCGCAGGGCAGAACCACGAGGTCGCCGGGGTAGAGCATCGAAGGGCGTCCGGTGGGCAGTTGAATGCGCCGATGGTTGCCAATGGACATCACCCGCCCCAGAATGAGGTCGCCGGGCATTGTCATCGATAGGTCGTGGCACAACCCCCGGGCAAGGTCCGGATCGATCCGGCGCGTTGCAAAGCACCATTTTGCGTCTTTGAAGTTACAATTTTCCATCGTTAAGCTCCTGTGAATAGGGGATTTCATGAGTTGCAAACAAGCGTGGTCAGACCCGCGCGGGCGCAGTCGGAAAAACTGTGCACGCAGTTGGGGATTTCGGTGAGAGTCAGGTCCGGGGTGATCCCGCGCGCCGTGGCCGCGTTACGGAAGGCATCGCAATAGTGACGCGCGCGCGCCAGTCGGTGACGACCCTGAACATCATCGACGTCTGGGTCTTTGCGCAGCGCCTCATCGCGATGCCGATCCTCGGTGCCCACATAGACCCGAAGCTTCAGGTCCAGGTAGTTGCGCAGTTGATTATGCGCCAGGGCAGGTACATTTGCCTTGATCTGTTTTGTTGAAGGCGCAAGACCCATCGGGAAGGCGTGTTTCAGATCGGGCAGGCAGTACCACCCGGCGGCTGCAAGGTGCAGCTCAGCAACCCGCTGCGGATAGAGCATCGCAAACCTATGCGCGAGCTGCGCGCCACCGGAATACCCAAAGACGTCAACCTGTTCGGTCGACACGAAGCCCATTTGCTGCACCAGGTCGAGCAGCGTCAGGATCGCGCGATCCGGGCGATACGCTCCGATCTGCTGAAAATGCCGCCAGTGCTTGCGGGAGAAGTGCGGCGTGATCAGGATTTGCCCTTTTGCGTCGCAGGGACCTGAGAACGCATCAGCAATGCTCTTTGCCTTACGCGAAATCCCGTGCAGGGCAAGAAGAGGGGGCAGGCCGGGGGTTGTGATTTTCGGTATGCGGATTTCGGCGGACAGGATCCGTCCACCAACAGCAACCGACAATTTGTGGACCGTCATGGGTTTGGTGACAGGCACGACATCCATAGCTGCATCAAACATTTTGAACTCCCAATTTGTGCTGTCTTGCGAGGACAACGCGGTAGCTCGGGATCTATTCCAAATTTTTTTGAGATACGGGTTCTGGCGGGCGGGAGATGCGAGGTCTTACATAAGAGAGGATGTGGAGGAGTCAGTTCACCATGACTGGCGCCGGTTCCGCCCAAAGGGTCGCTGGATACAGATCGATATCGGCCAAACCCGTCACCCGGTATTTCGGTGCGCTTGCTATATTGCATCATATTTTGGAATAAACCGGCGGGTAATCCGTTGTTGCGGTAGATGACGCGAAACAGGAGTTGCGCAATGACGGATCGGTTTCGGCAGGATTTGGTGGCAATTGTCCCAAAGCTGCGCCGTTTTGCCTTATCTTTGGCGGGCAACCAGCCCGACGCGGATGATTTGGTTCAATCCGCCTGTGTCAAGGCGCTGAAGAACGCGGCACAGTTTCGCGAAGGCACTCGGATGGACAGCTGGATGTACCGCATCATCCAGACTCTCTGGATCGATGATCGTCGGCGCAGCAAAACGCGCGGCGCTCAAGTTGATCCAGAGGTGGCGGGGTTAAGCGATGGAGGTCGCGCCGCGCGTTTGCCCGAAGATCGGATGATGCTCGACATGGCGCGCGACGCCATGGGTGCGTTGCCCGAAAAGCAGCGTATCGTGTTGTCGCTCGTTGCCATCGAGGGCTTGAGCTACAAGGAGGCATCCGACGTTCTGGAGGTGCCTGTAGGAACTGTTATGAGCCGTCTGTCGAGGGCCAGAGATGCCCTGCTGCCACAACTCGGCATGTCGAAAGGACCGATGCAATGACCGCAGAAACCGTGATGGACAAAACCCGTCTGGCCGCCTTTGCCGATGGAGCGCTTTCGCCGGAAGAGGCGGCAGAGGTGGTCTTGCATCTGGCCGATCATCCGCAGGATCAGGCCTATGTGGACAACGTGATGGCGGCAAACGAGGCCCTGTCGCAGGCATTTGCGGCGCCGCTGGATGAACCCGTACCCGAAGCGATCGAAACCACGATTCTGGGCAAGCGGCAAACCGCAGAGATCGTGCCTTTTCCCAAGCGGCCTGCTGTCTGGGTGGGGACGGCCTTGGCAGCCGCGTTGGCCCTTGCGGTTTTCACAGGCCCGTCCTTCTTCACACCGGCACAGCCGCCCAGGCTGGCCGTCGGGCCGCTCACGGGCGGATCGAGCTTGTCTGAGGCGCTGAACAGCTTGCCCTCGGGCGTTGTGTTGTCACAGGACGCGGATCGGGATCTTATGATCCTGGCGACACTTCCAATCGCCGAGGGGTTTTGCCGCGAGTTCGAGGTCATCGACCATACAGATGAGCGCATCGATCTGGGTATTGCCTGTCGGACAGTCGACACATGGATGGTCGAGGTAACGCTGTCCGAACCGCTTGCTTCATCGGGCACCGAAGATGGGTTCGTGACGGCCAGTGGCGCGGAAATGCAGGGGCTCTTGCCGTTCCTGGACCGGCTGGGGGCAGGCAGTGCGCTTGCCCCCGATGACGAAGCCGCGCTGATTGCGCGCGGCTGGACGCGTTAGCACAGGTTGCTTGTGTTCAGCAGGCCATGACCAAAGATCTCGTCATAGCCCGGTGCGCCCAGGTCTCGGGCGGAACCTATCAGCTTTGCACGGACCTGTTCGGGGGTTAGTGTTGCGTCAGTTGAGAGCATGATCGCCACCGCTGCAGTGACGAAGGGGACAGCAAAAGAGGTCCCGGATTTCAGCCTTGCGCCACGGATTGAGGTCGCCGACAACATGTTCACCCCCGGCGCGGTCAGATCTATATGCGGCCCCCGCTGCGCCTTGCGATAGACGCGCGCGCGGGCATCCACTGCAGTCACCGCAAGCACGGTGTCAAATGCCGCCGGGTATGCTGGTTCGCCTTTGGGACCTGCATTGCCTGCCGCTGCCACGACGACGATCCCGTCCTCTTGCACCAATTGCGCCACGGCCTGTTCGAGCAGGCGGTTGCCCGGTCCGGCAAGCGAAAGGTTGATCACCCGCACTCCGCGCGCTTTCAAGGCATCGAACCCTCGCAGCAGCGAAACCAGGTCCGCGCGTTCGTCGGCGCCATTGCGCGAAAACGCATCCACGGCAATGATCTCTGCCCCATGTATCAGGCCCGGAACCCGGCTTTGAGGATCGCCGGTCATAAGCGAAGCAACGGCGGTGCCATGAATGGCTTTCGAGGGCGCAAGCGACGCATCCGAAAGCTGTATCAGTTCCAGCCGGGCACCGGCCATGATTTCATGCTCCGAGTTTATCCCGGTATCGATCATACCCACCGGAACCCGCACCGAACATGTACCGCTCGCCTGTGTCAGTTGAGGCCATTCGATCATCTCCCATGCCGGGCAATTCTCGTGCAAACATGCGTGAGAGGAGGCTTCGAGCCCTTCTTTCTGTTCAAACCGGTAGTAATGATTGAAATCAGCGACATTCCCGGACGGCAGAGCACGGACCCGATCCCGTGCGGCCTCCAGCGACAGCCCCGGCGGTGTTGTCAAACGGGTCAGAACCCGGTTCAGGTTGTCAAGATTTACGGTAGCTTCGATCACGAAGCCCTCCGATACAAGCTGTGCCAGATCTTCAGCGGAGGCATCCGAGACAACAACCTCGGAGGGCGCGCGCGTCGGCAGGACAACCGGCGCACGCGGCCTTGTCGCTTGCGGAGCGGCATTGGCCGGGCGTCTTTGACCGGAGCGTGATGGCCGGTCGCCTGAGCCGCCCCTTTCGGTCCGTGAACCGGGGCTACTGCGCCGGTCATCATCGTCTCGGTCGTCATCACGATCGTCATCGCGATCATTATCCCGGTCATCGCCACCGCCGTTGTCGCCACCGTCGTCACCGCCATCGTCATCATCCGCCCAGGCCGCTGAGATGGTCGAACCCTGCCATTCGACTGGCATCGCCAATTGAACCGGTAACCAGAGGCCGAGGAGCAGAAGGACTCTCAGCGTGAATTTCTTTGGCTTTTGCATTTTGATATCTACCCAAGGTTAGTGTGGTCTGAAACGACAACGTGTCGGGCGGCGTTTTATTCCAAGCTAGGTTTCAAGGGGGGGATTGCCAAGTTGCTCACGTGAGCTTGCGCGGCGTTGGAAATGGCAGGATCAAGCCTCCATTTCAGCGGTGTCATCGTTCCAGAAGTTGAACGCTTCGGAACGCGAGCATGCGGCAGGACAGGCGCGACCTTTCAGTCGCGCTGTTCGGACCTTTGTGGGTAAGATGGTTTGCGCCCTGTATCAGGGTCATCCCGGAACCGTCGTTGAGGTTCTCATATTCCCCCTTTGGCTAAGAAATGAGGGAAGTCTTGCAGTGCTAAATTGAGCATCAAATGCGCCCAGGGCAAAAAACACCCTGGGCGCATTGCTAAAGGCTTTAGGCTCCGCGCAGGCGCTGGAACTCGTGCAGCATTTCACCGACGCGACCGCTGTATTTCGGGTCTTTGGCGGAGAAATCATCCACAACTTCGAGGGAATAGCGCTGCAAGTCTGCGATGGTGTTGTCGTCTAGTTGTGTCAACTCACCCCCCATTTCTTCCACGAACTTCTTCTTGAAGAGCATGTCGCGGTAGACGAAATGCGCGCTGGCATCCGCAGATGTCGCGCGGACGATTTCGCTGACGGTGGCCTTAAGATCGTCGCCAAGCGCATCCCATGCCTTCATGCCTGCGAAGACCTCACCATTCATGTGGCCCAGCAGATCCGGCTCGGCGATGTATTTGTTCACCTCCTGCAGGTTCATGCCCCAGCCGGTAGAGGTCGAGCCCCAATGCGCGCCCTCGGCGACGCCTGTCTGCAGCGCCTGATAAAGCTCGCCACCAGGGATTGAGACGGGCGCAGCGCCCATTTTCGTGAGCACAAGTGCCGCCGGACCCGTGGAACGCACACGCCAGCCCGAGAAATCCTCGGTCGTGCGCAGCGCCCGGTTGGAATAGAGCGTCAGGCCAGAGTAGGACACGGGTCCAATCTGGAAGATTCCCTGTTCGGCATAGGCCTCGCGGATCACGTCAAGCGCGCCCATTTCGTACATGAAGGCAGCCATCTCCTCATGGCTGGACCACGCCCCGATATGGCCGTTCAGATGGCCGGCAACGGGAATACGTCCGATCCAGTAGGCGGGGTAAATAAACGCGCTTTCCAGCAGGCCGCGGCGCACGGCGTTCAGCACTTCGCCGGTGGGCACGATGCCGTTGCTCTGAACCGGTGTGATGGTCAGTTCGCCATTGGTCGCAGCGGTGATGCGATCACAGAACTTCACGAAGACATCTTCATAATACCAGTTGCCAGTCGGCCAGTGCGTTTGCATCCGCCAGGTGACGTTCCCGGCGGCAATGGCGGGAGGGGCAGCCAGAACGGTCCCGGTCGCTGCAATGGCGGATGTGCTCAGAAAGCCGCGGCGCGAGAGTTTTTTGGTCGTATCAGTCATGTTTTCCTCCTCTGAAAACGTGGGCAAGAATCAACGAGCGTTGGTGAAATGAGTGATGATTTCGGGAAACAGGAAGATCAGTGCCCCAGCGGTGAGCATCAGTCCAAGGAAAGGCACGACCGACGCGTAGATCTGGGTGATTGGTGTCGTGGGGCTCAGCGTCTTGAGGTAGAACAGGTTATAGCCGAAGGGCGGTGAAATGTAGCCGATGCACAGGTTCAGCTGGAACAGCACGCAGAACCAGATGGGATCAACGCCGAGGCCCGCCACAATCGGGTAGAAAATTGGCAACACCAGCAGGATGATCCCGACCGGATCAAGGAACATGCCCAAAACCAGCGTGACAGCCTGCATCAGCAGGATCATGACCCAAGGGCTGACATCCATGGAGAGCAGGACGCCTTGCAGAAAGGCTGTGCCACCACCACTGCCATAGATCGCAGTAAAAGCCGAGGCGCCGAAAACGATCCAAAGCACCATGCCGGTCACGGTGGCGGAGCCATAGCTGACCTCTTTGATATAGTTCCAGGTCAGTTCGCCGCGTATCGCAACCGACAGGGTCACGGCTGCGGCCCCTACGGCGGCGGCCTCGGTCGGCGTGGCGATCCCGGCAAAGATCGACACCAGAACCGACAGGATAACGACCAAAGGCAGGATCACGGATTTCAATGAGATCAGGCGTTCCTGCAAAGGGGCCTTTTCTGTCGCGGCTGGTGCAAGATTTGTGTTCATCATGCTGCGGATGACGACATAGAGCAGGAAACACCCCAGCAGGATCAGGCCTGCGACCATGCCGCCTAGAAACAGCTTGCCCACCGATTGACCGGTTTGCATGCCGATCAGGATCAGGGTGATCGAGGGCGGGATCAGAATCCCCAAGGTGCCGGAGGCTCCGATCGTGCCTAGAACGAAGTTTCGGTCATAGCCCCGCTGATCCATCGCGGGGATGCCCACCATGCCGGTGGTGATGGTGGAGGCCGCACAGCTGCCCGTCATCGCAGAAAGCGTCGCCGCAAAGCCCGAGGTGCCCAGCAATAGCCCGCCTGGCATGCGGCCGGACCACAGATAGAAAGCGTGATAGAGATCTTCGGCGATTTTGGATTTTGCCAGTGCCACACCGATGAAGACGAAAAACGGAATCGAGGACAGCAAGATTGACCACATGCCCCCGAACATCGTGGAAACGATGGAATACATACCGTTGGGGCCAAACATCAGATAGCCGAAGATGACAGCAGTGCCGCCCATCGCGAAAGAGAGGGAGACCCCCAGGATGATGGCCAAAAGCACCATCCCGAACATTCCCAGGGTCAAGAGTTCCGGGCTCATTTCAGATATCCCCTTCAACGGTAATATGTGGGTTGATGATCGTGATGAAGGAGCGGAGCGCCTCGACGATGCCTTGCACTGTGATCATCAGGGAGCCGACAAACAGCGCCAGTTTCGGCGGCCACATCGGGTGAGCCAATGCGCTGTCGTCCAGCTCGTTGAACTGCCAGGCATCGAGAAAGAACAACCAGCCTTCGCGGGTGAGGACCAGACCCCAGAGTACCAAAAACAGGTAATTGAGCAGATCCAGAGCGGCAGTGGAACGGGGGCCGCGATTATTGAGAAGAATGTCCACCCGCACGTGGTCACGTTGGATCAGAGTGTAGGCGCCGATCAGAACAAAGTACGAGCCGAAGATGCGCTGCGTATAGCCATGCGCCCATAGTGTCGGTTGGCCAAAGCCGTATCGCGCGACCACCTCGTAGCACAGCACGACAATACCAGCCCAAATCAGGAAACTGACGGCTTTGCCGATCATCGCGTTGATGGCAGTGATGAAATCCAGGATTTTCATCACGAGTCACCGGGGCTTGCATTACCACGCTCTATTGCTTGTTGGGCCCGGATTGCGAAACGTTCTGCGAGCGGTGCGAGGCGAGCGGCTTCTGCGGAGGCAGCGTTGCCGGCGCGCGCCCGGTCGGCGATGCCGACGAAGATCACCGCAAAGCGGAAAAAGGCGAAAGCGACATGGAAGGGCTTCAGCGCGGCGGTTGGGATTGCGTGGGCGAAGTATTCCGCCACAAACTCATCCATCGTTGGAATGCCGCCGTCTTCCCAGTCTGTTCCCAGAATGCCGCCATATTCCTCGGGGGTTGTCAGCCAGGGCATGATGCAGAAGCCCAGATCGGCCAGCGGTTGTCCAAGCGTCGACAGTTCCCAATCCAGCACGGCGATGACGCGTGGTTCGGTCGGGTGGAACATCATGTTGCCCAGGCGGAAATCCCCATGGGCGATTGAGATGGCACCGTCATCCTCGGGCATGTTTGCAGGCAGCCACTCGACCAGCATATCCAGTTCCGCGATACGCGGGCCGGTCGAGTCCTGATATTGCCGGGTCCAGCGGTTGATCTGGCGTTCAAAGTAGTTTCCGGGCCGCCCATAATCACCCAGACCAACCTGATCGGGGCGCACCGCATGCATTCGCGCCATTGTACGGGCCATATCCAGATACATTTCGCGGCGATGTTCAGGCGAGATATCCGGCAAGGTACAATCCGAAATCACCCGACCATCTAGCCTGTCCATCAGGTAGAAGGGCGTTCCAACAATGCTGGGGTCTTCCTCAAGCCATAAGGCGTTCGGGACCGGGACGTCGGTCTCCGCCAGCGCGTGCAGGACGCGAAACTCGCGCTCGACCGCATGCGCACCCTTCAGAATGGGCCCGTCCGGTTTCTTGCGCAGCACCAGTTCGCGGGTGCCCCAGGTGACGAACCATGTCGGGTTGGATTGGCCGCCGCTGATCGGTTCGGCCGTCAGCCCGGACTGATCGGGCAGCTTCGCCGCCAGCCAAGTTTCGAGGGGTGCAAGATCAAGAGTCGTCATCGTTTGCCATCTCTTTCGCTGTTTCGCGCAACAGGAATTTCTGGATTTTCCCGGTCGCCGTCTTGGGCAGTTGACCGGAAATGAACCGCCGCGGGCGTTTGAACCCGGCGAGGTTTTCCCGGCAGAATAGCTCGATACCGTCCAGATCGACGTCGCGCCCGTCGCGCGTTTCGATAAAGGCCCAGCCGGTTTCGCCCCATTTCGGATGAGGCGCGGCGACGACGGCGGCCAGAAGAACATCAGGGTGCCGCTGCAGGACCGCCTCGACCTCAAGGCTCGAGAAGTTCTCGCCGCCGGAAATGATGATGTCCTTGGATCGGTCCTTGATTTCGATCTGGCCATCAGGGTGCATCACCGCCAGATCGCCGGTATGAAACACACCGCCTGCAAAGGCCTTTTCGGTCGCCTCCGCATCTCGGTAATACCCGGCCATCAAAGTGTTGCCCCGCAAGACGATCTCTCCAACCGTTTGCCCGTCCTCTGGCACGTCATTGCCTTTGTCATCGACAACGCGGGCCTTGCCTGCGGTTTTGTGGCGGCGACCCTGCCGGGCCAGCATCTCGGCGCGTTCGTGCAGCTCCTGCGAGGCATCCGGGTCCGGATCGTTGATCGTCGCGGGCCCATAGCTTTCGGTCAGGCCATACAGGTGCATCAGGTCAAACCCCAGCGCCTCGAGCCCGGCCAGCAGTGTCGGTGTGGGCGCGGCCCCGCCGGTTCCGACGCGGACGCGGGTCTGTGTCGGTGCGTCCATGTGATCCAGCAGCATATACAACACCACAGGTGCACAGCACATATGGGTCACATTTTCCTGCGTGATGGTCTGCACCACCAGCGCCGGATCGACCTTGTCGAGGCACACATGCAAACCCCCCGCCGCAGTCACCGCCCAGGTATGTGTCCAGCCGTTGCAGTGGAACATCGGCAGCGTCCACAGATAGCGGGTCCGTTGGTCGAAGCCCAGGCCGGCCGCATTGCTGATTGCGTTCAGATACGCGCCGCGATGGGTGTAGACGACACCTTTGGGTCGGCCCGTTGTGCCCGACGTATAGTTCAGCGCCAGAGGCTGAAACTCATCGTCGACGCTACCCAGCAAATCAAGCTCTTCCACCGCACCAGCAAAGAAGTCCAGACCGTCCTCAGCGCCCGGCTCGGGGCAGAGCCGGTGGAAGGGTACCGGGCAGTCGGGCAGGGTGATCCGCGTGGCGTCTTCGCACAGAACCAGCGTGCTGCCTGCATGATCGAGTATGTAGGCGACCTCGTCGTCATCCAGCCGTGTGTTGATCGTGTTGAGCACGGCCCCAAGGGCGGGCACGGCGAAATGTGCGGCCAGAAGCTCGGGCCGGTTGGTCAGGATCAGTGAGACGACATCCCCCCGACCAACACCCTGCCTACGCAGCCATCCGGCCATTCGGGCGACCAGTTCACCGAACTCAACATAGTTCCAGGTTTGTCCGCGCCACGCGACGGCGGGGCGCGTCGTGTGAACTTCCAAAGCGCGTTCCAGAAAACTCAGCGGCGTAAGCGGGCCAAAGTTTGTCGGGCGCGGTGCCAGATGTGGCTCGCGAAACATGTCCTCTCCTCCCAATGTCAGGTCGCTGGATCAGTCAGCGGACTCCCATTTCCAGAAATCCCGTTTTTGATCGGTCAAATGACGGTTCAGAACCATCTGATGCACTTCATCCGCGCCATCGACCAACCGGGCCTGACGGGCATAGCGGTAGATCCATTCCAGAACGGTATCCTGGCTGTATCCGCGTGCACCGTTGATCTGGATCGCCACATCGGCGGCCTTGTGCAGCAGGTTCGCGACGTGGATTTTGGCCATCGAGACCTCTTTGCGCGCAAAGCTGCCCTGATCGAGCGCCCAAGCTGCCTTTATCACCAGCAAGCGCCCCATTTCGATGCCCATGGCCAGATCGCCCAACTTGATCTGAATGCTCTCGCGATCTGAAAGCCGTATCCCAAAGCCGTGGCGGTTGGCGGCGTATTCCGTTGCGATCTCGGTGCAACGTTTGGCAAGGCCCAGCCAACGCATGCAATGGGTCAATCGTGCCGGGCCAAGCCGCATTTGCGTGACCTTCAGACCCAGCCCCTCGCCCAGCAAAACGCGGTCGGCGGGCAGTTCCATGTCTTCATAGACAATCTCGCAATGCCCGCCATGTTCTTCGGGGCCCATGATCGGAATGCGGCGTTCAATGCGCCAGCCAGGCTCATCCTTGTGGTGCAGGAACGCGGTCAGGCCACGGCGGGGGTCGTCCGAGGTGCGTGCCATTGTGATGAAATGGCTGGCATCGGCAGCACCTGTGATGAACCATTTGCGCCCGCGCAGAACGTAGCCGTTGTCGGTTTTGGTGGCCGTCGTCAGCATCATTCCCGGATCGGACCCGCCGCCCGGATGCGGTTCGGTCATCGCAAAGGCAGAGCTGACCTCGCCTGATACGATCGGGTTCAGCCAGCGCTCTTTCTGGGTATCGGTGGCAGCCTTTTCCAGCACCATCATGTTGCCGTCATCAGGTGCGGCCGAGTTGAAGACGACCGGGCCAAAGATTGACCGGTTCATTTCCTCATAGCAAACCGCCATGCCAACCTTATCAAGACCCTGGCCACCAGTTTCTTCTTTGAGCTGAAGGCACCACAGACCTTCGGCCTTGGCTTTTTCCCGCAGCGCCTCCAGCCAATCCTTGGCGATGTTGCCATGCTCATCCCAGCTGTCGCGGTTTTCCTCGACGGGAAGGATTTCGTTGGACACAAAGGCGGCGATGCGCGCGCGGTAATCCTCGACCTTGGGCGAAATGGTAAAGTCCATGATGACTATCCTTTATAGAGATGACACGAGATGGCCGCCGTCGACGGCGATGTCCGCACCGGTCATGTAACGACCCAGATCCGACGCCAGCAGAAGGATGGCGCCGTCCAGATCCTGCGGTTGACCCAGGCGTCGCTGCGGCACGCGCCGGATCAAAGCCTTGCCTGGTTCAGAGTCAAAGAACGCGCGGTTCAGTTCCGTCTCGATATAGCCGGGGCACAGGGCGTTGACGCGAATACCGTACCGTGCCCATTCCAGCGCCAATGCTCGGGTCAGTTGCAGGACACCGCCCTTTGAGGCCGCATAGGCCGCGACATGGCCAGCCACGCGTTTGCTCAAAATTGAGGCAACATTGACGATGCTGCCTCCTTGGCCTGTTTCCTTCATTTGCCGTGCGGCGGCTTGGGCGACGTGGAAGACGCCCTTGAGATTCGTGTCAATGATGTTGTCGATATCATCCTGCGTGTGATCCAGCGCCGAGGCTGACACGGTCGTCCCGGCGTTGTTGATGACGATGTCAAAGCCTTGTCCCTCAAATCCCGCCTGCACAGAAGCCGGATCGGAAACATCAAGCTGGAGCGCCTGCGCCTGCCCGCCGGAGGCAACGATCTCTGCGCACAGATCTTCGACCTTACCAACCCGGCGCGCGGCGGCGGTGACATGGGCACCGTGCTTTGCAAACAAACGGGCAAAATGTACACCAAGACCTGACGACGCCCCCGTCACTAGAACGCGTTTTCCGGAAATTCCGGGCACGGCAGCAGCCGTATCTGATCGGGTATTGGGTGCCACTTCGAATCTCCTCCAAAAATCGAGCGTTCGTTCGTTTATGCAGATTTATTTGCCGGTTGTCAATCGAGCGTTCGTTCGGAAATAAAATATGGCGGTTATTCTTGAAGGAAATCCCAAGATGGCGCTGACCAAATTAGGATCATTGGATGCGGGCCTTTCAAGGAATTGTTGTTGTCTGCGTGGTGCTGTTGTTCCGACGCGGTTTAATCGGCGGGCTTCTAGCGCTACGGAAACATTGAACGGGCGCATTTGATCGCGGGCAGAGCTATTTGGAAAAGGGAATCGCAGGTCGGCTGCTAGCTTCACCGACCATTTCGGGATCCCCGAAACCTATCAGGTGTCAGATCGGAGGAGGCCCTGGCCGTCACGGCAATGACAATCCACTTCCGCATGTTCCTATCAACCGGTTCTCGATTCAAGAATTTGCCGAGAACATTCGCACTACCTAATGCCAAATGCTGGAAAGGGCGCCGCGCCCGGGGTTTCAGCTCAATAACAACGTCTCCCACTTCCATCTGAGATGCTGGCGAGTAGCTTGGTGATAACGTTTTGCAGAATGTATTGACTCGTGGTGTCGTATTGATCATTCTCTATATTGACACAAAAGTGCCAATATACAGAACAACAGATGGAGAGAACGATGTTTGCTAAAGGAGTGATGGCAGGGCTTGCCATGACCGCCGGTTTGGCATTGCCAACCGCATCAATGGCAGAAAGTCCTACAATAAAAGCCATTGAAGAGCGGGGAACAATGCTCTGTTCTGGCCACAATGGCAGCTACTTCGGGTTTGTCGAAGTAAACGACAAGAACGAGTGGAAGGGTCTCGACATCGACCTCTGCCGCGCGATGACGACGGCCCTTTTGGGCGACCCGGAAAAGGCGCAGATCGTGCCGTTGAGCTGGGCACAGCGGTTCCCGGCGCTTCAATCCGGCGATGTTGACATCATCATCAAAGCCACCGGCTGGACTATGGGTCGCGACACCGAGTTGGGTCTTCAGTTCTCGATCCCCTACTTCTTTGGCGGTGCGCAGTTCATGGCGCATGGCGATCTAGGTGTTACCGAAGCCAAAGACCTTGAAGGCGGTACAATCTGCGTCGAGGCTGGCACCACGATCGAACGGATTGCGGCAAACTATCTGCAAAGCCTGGGTGTCGAGCACACGATGGTCAGCTATGAGAAAGCGTCGGAACTGCGGGCGGCTTATCTGGCCAATCGATGCGACAGTTTCGTCGCCTGGGGGCCGTTCCTGGCGGTTTTGCGCGCGACCGAACTGGACAACCCGGATGCACATGTGATCCTCACCGATCAATTGTCCAACGAGCCGATCTCGGCCGCGATGCGTCAGGGCGATGAGGAGTTTGTGGACTTCACCAACTGGATGCTGGCGGCCCTTCTGATCGCAGAAGAAGAGGGCATCACCTCGGAAAATGTCGAAGAGATGGCAGCCAACCCGCCGAACCCGAAGATCGCGCGCCTTCTGGGCACGGAGCCCGGCATGGGCGAGCGCCTTGGCATCCGCGATACATGGGCCCGCGAGATGATTGCCGCAGTCGGCAACTACGGCGAAATCTATCATCGCAACCTGGGTGACGACAGCCCCTACAAGCTGGAGCGTGGCCTGAACAACCTGTGGAGCCATGGTGGCGTGCTTTACGCGCCGCAGCTCGACTAAGGTAAGAAATGTCTGAGGGCTGTCAGATGTTGGCGGCCCTCGCCTCAATTTCCCGAACAAGAGATCTCGAGATATGGACGTTGCCGAACTCAAGGCGCGCGCCCAACGGCGCAAGCTGATCATCCAAGGGCTTATTATAGCCGTTACTGTCTTGGCAGTTTACGGCGCCATTCAAAGTGCGAAGGTCAACCTGAGCGCGCTTGGGCTTACCAGCGGTTTCGGATTTCTGGAGCGATCCACAGGCTGGTCATATTCGTTTTCCCTGATCGATCGGGACATAAGTGACAGTTATGCGAGAACGTTGACAATCGGATTTCTCAATACCTTGTTTGTTGGCGCTCTGACGATCGTCCTCTCAACGGTCATCGGGTTTTTGATTGGAACGTTCCGCGACTCGCGAAATCCGGCGCTGAAAACCGCGGCGACGGTCTACACTCAGATTTTCAGAAACATTCCGCTCATTCTTCAGGGTATCTTCTGGTACGCCATTATGATCCATCTGCCCGGCCCTCGGCAGGCGATGTCGCTTTCAGACGGCGTATTCCTGTCAAATCGCGGCCTGATGGTTCCCGTATTGAACCTGCCCCTGATCGTGGCGCTGGTCTTGGTTCTGATCATGATTGGGGCCGTGTTCTTGCTGCGAAAGGCGCGGATCGGGATCTTTCAGTCGGCGATCGCCTGGGTCGGCCTGCTGGTGCTTCTGCTGCTGGTCGCGTCGGGTCTCTTTGTGCCAACCGGCGAGAGCGTGTTCTCCTGGCCCGAGTTGAAAGGACTGCGGTTTGTCGGGGGGCTGACGATCTCGCCAGAGCTCTTGGTGATGATCATCGCGATCGTTCTGTATGGTTCCGCATATATCGCTGAAGTTGTTCGCGGCGGTCTGGCAGAGGTTCCAAAAGGGCTGATCGAAGCCGGTGAGGCGTTGGGCCTCAGCCAACGTGCCATCTGGTCTCGTATCAAGATGCCGATGGCGCTGCGCACGATAATCCCGCCCCTCGGCAATCAGTGGATCTTTATCATGAAGGCCACAACGATTGGCGTCGCCATCGGGTTCTCTGATCTCTTCTACATCGTTTCGACGTCGATCACCCAGTCGGGTCAGACGCTGGAACTCATCGCGATCCTGATGGGATGTTTCCTGCTGGTGAACTTCTCGATTGCCCAGTTTGTCAACTGGCTCAACGACAAACTCAAGCTCAAGGCGCACTGATATGGCAACTGTAGCAATGTTTGGGAATTTCGACTGGAAACAGTTCAAGCGGCGGGCATTCTCCACGCCCACCAATTCGGCGATCACCATCATCGTTTATGCGGTTCTTTTGTGGCTGGTCTGGACGGCGATCAACTGGGCGCTCATCAACGCGGTCTGGAGCGCCGACAATGTCGAGCAATGCAACAAGGAAGGCGCGTGCTGGTCAGTCATTGACGCACGGTACCGGCTGATCCTGTTCGGTCTGTATCCGTTTGACGAACATTGGCGGTCAACGCTGGCGTGTCTGGCAATCGTGGGCACCATCGTGCTGTCCTGCTTTCCATGGACCTGGAGTGCCAAGCGTTTGTCGGTGATCTGGATCGTGGGATTTGCGGCATATTACCTGCTGATGGAGGGCGGCCTTCTGGGTCTTCCGCAGGTCACCACGGATCAGTGGGGCGGATTGGCCCTGACCCTGTTCCTGTTCTCCAGCGTTGTCCTGATCGGGATGCCGATGGGGCTTGGCCTGGCTTTGGCGCGTCGATCCGAGATGCCGGTTTTGCGCACATTCGCATCACTGGTGATCGACCTGATACGGTCGCTTCCGTTGTTGACCACGCTGTTCACGGCTGCTGTCGTGATGCCGATCCTGCTTCCAAGCTGGCTGGAAGGGGACAAGATCTGGCGCGTGATCATCGCGTTTGGCCTGTTCTTTGCCTGTTATCAGGCCGAGGTGCTGCGTGGTGGCTTTCAGGCGATCCCGAAGGGGCAGTTTGAGGCCGGCAAGGCACTGGGTCTCACCTATTGGCAAATCCTGGGTCGCATCGTTCTTCCGCAAGTGTTCCGCCACGCTTTGCCCGCGACCATCAACAATGTTGTTGTGACGTTCAAGGAAACGGCCATCGTCATCATCATCGGCTTCTTTGACATTCTCGCCTCTGCAAATGCCGCGTTCGGTACGCCTGAATGGGCACCGTATTATCTAGAAGTGCTGATCTTCGTTGCGCTTATCTACTGGGTCTTCCTGTTTGGCCTGGGCCAGTATGGCGAATACCTGAAGCGCAGGATGAAAGTGGCAGAGCGGTAGTATCAGATCATAGCTATCGCAAAGAAAGCCGCCCGTTTTCTCCCGACGGGCGGTTTTTTTGTTGCTGGATGGCTAATGTGAGAGGCGAGCCCAATGGTGGATAGGCGTCAAAGCTTGTTGACGGGGGTTTTGAGCACCATGTTGCCGTCGTCGTCCTTGGGCACTTCGCCGCCGCGCATGTTCACCTGAAGCGAGGGCAGGATGAGCTTTGGCACGGCAAGCTGCGCGTCGCGTTCTGTACGGAACTTGATGAAGTCTTCGCGTGACTTGCCGCCGCCGACATGAATGTTGTTGGCGCGCTGTTCGCCAATCGTGGTTTCCCAGGATATCGCGCGCCCGCCCGGTCCGTAGTCGTGGCAGATGAAAAGCCGTACCTCATCGGGCATCGACAGCACCCGCTGGATCGAGTCATAAAGCTGCCCTGCATCGCCGCCGGGGAAGTCGGCGCGCGCTGAGCCGCCATCGGGCATGAATAGCGTGTCGCCCGCAAAAGCGGCATCGCCCATCACATGCACCATGCAGGCTGGGGTGTGGCCGGGCGTATGCAATGCAAAGCAAGGCAGACCGCCCACTTGATAGGTGTCATTGTCGGAGAAGAGCTTGTCGAACTGCGAGCCATCGCGCTGAAACTCGGTCCCCTCGTTGAATATCTTGCCGAAGGTATCCTGAACGGTCAGCACGTGCTCGCCGATACCTATTTTGCCACCCAACTCTTGCTGGATGTAAGGCGCGCCGGACAGGTGATCGGCATGGACATGGGTCTCGATGATCCATTCCAGCGTCAGGCCCTGTTCGCGGATAAAGGCGATCATCCGGTCTGCGCAATCGAAGGTCAGACGCCCCGCAGCCGGATCGAATTCCATGACCGGATCGATGACGGCGCAGGCGTTACTGTTCGGGTCGCGCACAATATAGCTGATCGTGTTTGATTGCTCGTCAAAGAACCCGGTGACATCGGGTTTCGCATTGAGATCGATGGGCGGGGTCGTCATGTTCGGCCTCCTGGGTTTAGTCGATTATAACCTCTCCGTTGGGGCTGCGAAGCGCAAACGAGAGCGCGGAGGGGCCTTCGGATATCTCGGCAAGATGCGAGATGTTCAGAGTATCAAAAATGCCTTGCAGGCGGGATGCATCAGGTGTGCTGATCCGCACTGTTTCCAGTTTCACGTCCAGGTCCTGTTGTCCGGTCGAGGGGTGCGGCCCCGGCGACCATTCGATGAAAGCAGGCAGCAGGCCGCCTTCGGGCAGATGACCATCCTTGGGGACGGTCAGGCGCCAGGTGCGGTCGCCGCGCTGGAAATCGACGATCTCGCCCAGATCGACCGGGCTTGCCGCGATTACGGCATCCAGATCGCTGGTGTTCACCACCCAGCACAGCGCACGCGGCCGTTCCTTGATGCGTGCTTGCGTGGCGGGGTCGTCAAGCGTGAACCAGCGAGTGCGCCCCGGATCGGGGGCGTCCGGGTCAACGGCGATCAGCTCAAAGAAGCTCTCATTGCCTGCCTGCATGACGCAATTATGCGTGCTCATCGCATCGTGTTTGGAGCCTTGCGGCACCTCTACACCGAGGGCGTCCTTCATGGCGGAAACACCCTGCGCGAGGGTATCGGCTCCGACGGCAAAATGGTCGATTTTATTGAGCATTCTGTATCCTTATGGGTCAAGGAGGGGAAGGGCCGCGAGGAGGTCAGCCTTCAGGCTTTCAAGGTCCTCCAGCCCGATATTGAAGCGGACGAGCTGGCCGGGTTCAGACCAGCCCGTTGCAGTGCGTACCGGTGTCACCGGAAGAACCAGGCTTTCAAAGCCGCCCCAACTGACACCGATGCCGAAATGATGCAGTGCGTCGACGAAGGCGCGCACAGCGCTTTCGTTGGTGGTGTGAAAGATCACGCCAAACAGGCCCGCTGCTCCGGTGAAGTCGCGAGCCCAGTTCTCGTGCCCGGGGCAGGAGGGCAGCGCGGGGTGCAGAACCGTCTTCACCTGCGATTGTGTGGCAAACCAGTTCGCCATTTCACGGCCCGCACGATCGATATGATCCAGGCGGAGCTTCAGGGTTCTCAAACCGCGCAGGGCCAAGAGAATCTCCTGCCCGCCGGTCTTGTCGCCAATCTGCATGACCGTCTTGCGGATGACCTTGGCATAGGCAGCGTTGCTGGCGGTAATACCAAGCATACAGTCGGAATGCCCGGAGATGTATTTGCTGCCCGAATAGACCACAATATCAACACCCCAGGCGAGGGGCTGGCTGAAGACCGGCGTACCCCAGGTGTTGTCAAGCACGGTGGCGACATCTGCCTTTTGCGCAGCACCCGCGATGGCACGGATATCGGGCATCTCGAACGTGCCCGAGCCGGGGCTTTCGAACATGATCGCAGCAGTGGTTTCGCGTATCAGCTCTGCAATGCCTGCCCCGATCATCGGATCGAAATATTCGACCTCGACGCCCTGTTGGGTCAGCAATCCATCACAAAACGCACGCGTGTTGCCATAGACATTGTCGGCGACCAACAGATGAGCGCCCGGGCGGGTCAGCGCCATCAGTGTTGTGGAGACCGCCGCCACACCGGAAGACGTAAGCGTGACCGCTTCGGCACCTTCCAGTTTTGCCAGCATCGTTTCCAGCTTATACGTCGCGGCGTTGCCGTAGCGCCCGTAATAGAGCGTGCCACTTTCATAGCGGGCATCGCGCGCGCGCTCGAACTCCGCTAATGTGTCGAAGACCATGGTCGAGCCCAGTTCGATAGGCATGTTCACATGCCGACCCTCAACGCGATCCGGTCGTCCGTCCTGCACCAGGCAGTCGGATAAATTTACAGGGGTATCCCGCACTTTTGTGCCCTCTAATTCGATCATTAGGATGACAGTCCCTTTCTGATGTGTCAATATTCGGAAAATCAGTTTTTTATACCGGAACAATGAGAGTGACTGAAAAACCTGCCCGGACTCTGACTGGAAGCCATTGGGGTGCCGGAATTGCCGAGACTGTCGAAGGCCGGTTGGTGGCCGTACATCCGCATCCTGCCGATCCGAACCCGTCCGAGATCAATGCCAACATCGCCTCCAGCCTGAACGGGCGCGCACGCGTGCGTCGGCCTGCCGTGCGGCGCGGCTGGCTGACGGGGGAAGGCGTGCGCGGGCGCGACAGCTTTGTCGAAGTAAGTTGGGACGACGTGCTCAATCTGCTTGCGAAGGAATTGAAACGGGTCAGGCAGGACCATGGCAACGAGGCGATCTTTGCGGGATCTTACGGCTGGTCGAGCGCGGGGCGGTTTCATCATGCGCAAAGCCAGCTGAAGCGATTCCTGAGTGGGCAGGGCGGTTTTGTCCGCTCTGAAGGGAATTACAGCTACAACGCGGCCCTGGTGCTGATGCCGCATATCGTCGGGCCATTCAGAATGCAGGTCGCGCAAGCCACGCGCTGGCAAGTGATCGCCAAACACACCGATCTGGTGGTGATGTTTGGCGGCATGGCCAAGCGGAACACGCAAGTCAGCGATGGCGGTGTGGCCAAACACCGGATGGTCGACAATCTGAAAGCCTGCGCTGAGTCCGGCGTTCGGTTTGTGAATCTCAGCCCGCTGAAAACAGATGCGGCAGAAGAGATAGCGGCGGAATGGCTGCCGCCAAAACCCGGCACCGACACCGCCGTGATGATGGGGCTGGCGCATACGCTGTTGATCGAGGGGCTGCATGACCCGGATTTTCTGGAGCGTTATACAGTCGGGTTTGACAAGGTGGCCGCCTATCTGCGCGGCGAGGTTGACGGTGTTGTGAAGTCAGCCGAGTGGGCCGCCGGAGTTTCCGGGGTGCCCAAAGATCGCATCTTAGCGCTGGCGCGTGAGATGGCGGCAGGGCGCACAATGGTCACCTGCGCCGCCGCGCTGCAACGGGCCGACTATGGTGAGCAGCCTTTGTGGATGACCGTCACTCTGGCCGCGATGCTGGGTCAGATCGGATTGCCGGGCGGTGGCTACACTGTCGGGTTCGGCGTGAATGCCAATATCGGGAACATCGAGCGTCCGTTTCGCTGGGGTGCCTTGCCACAAGGCAAGAACCGGGTGAGCGATTTCATTCCCGTGGCCATGATCTCGGAGATGCTACTGAACCCCGGTGCATCGTACAAATACAATGGAGAGACCCGGACCTTCCCTGATATTCGCATGGTCTGGTGGGCGGGCGGCAATCCGTTCCACCACCACCAGGATTTGCGGCGCCTTCACACCGCGTTTCAACGCCCCGAAACCGTAATTGTGAATGAGCTGAACTGGACAGCGACGGCGCGACACGCGGATATCGTGCTGCCGGTCGCCGCAGCGCAGGAACGCACGGATTTTGGTGGCGGCAAATCAGACAATGCCCTGGTGCCAATGCCTGCAAGTTCCGCGCCGGTGGGTGAGGCACGGGTTGAGTTTGACATCTTCGCCGACCTTGCCGATCGGATGGGCGACGCAGAGACCTTTACTGAAGGTTTGAGCAAGGACATGTGGCTGAAGCGTATCTGGAGCGAGACGCAGCAGGCGGCTAAAGCGGCGGGGGAAAGCCTGCCGGATTGGGAGAGCTTCATTCAGGGCGATATCGTCGAGTTGCATGACCCGTCGCCGGATCAGGTCTTCATGGCGGAGTTTCGCAAGGACCCAGTGGTCAACCCACTGCAGACCCCGAGCGGGAGAATTGAACTCTATTCGCAGCGGATAGCAAGTTTTGGGCTTGAGGATTGTGCGGGCCACGCGACCTGGTTCGCCCCCAGGGATGTGGTGGCGGGTTTGCATCCGCTGTATCTCATATCGGGTCAGCCAGGGACACGGCTGCATTCTCAGCTCGACAATGGGGATTTCAGTCGCAGCCATAAGGTTCAAGGCCGGGAGCCGATCCTGATCCACCCTGAAGATGCTGCCGAAAGGGGCATTGCCGAGGGCGATGTGGTTGAACTGTTCAACGAGAGGGGGCGCTGTCTGGCGGGCGCGCGCATTACGGATGACATCAGAAAAGGCTGCGTTTTTCTGTGGACCGGCGCGTGGTATGATCCCGATTTCAATGCGCCGCAAGAGCGTGATCGCCACGGCAATCCAAACGCCCTGACCCACGATTTTCGCACCTCAAGCCTGACGCAAAGCCCGGCGTCGCATTCTGCGATGGTCGAAATACAACGCTTTGACGGAACGGTGCCGCCGATCACGGTACACGAGCCGCCGGAGTTTGACGCTGTTTAGCGTTCTGATACGCAGAACAAGTCGGGAGGAGACTTAAACACGTGACCGAAAAATCAAAAGCGCCAAAGGTGGATTCGACCCTATCCAAAGGATTGGCCATATTGGAGAACCTTGCCGCGTCACAACGCAGCAAGGGTGTCACTGAGCTGTCGCGCGAGTTGGAGCTGACCAAATCAAACACATTTCGGCTTTTGCAAACGCTGACGACGCTTGGCTATGTGAAACATCTGGATGACAAGAGTTATGCCGCGACGCTCAAGACCTGGCAGGTTGGGCGCAGTTCGGTCGAGAATCTGAATCTGCGCGCTGTGGCGGCGCCCGAGATGGCGCATCTGAGCCAAAAGACCGGCGAGGCGATCTATCTGGCGGTGCCGGAAGGCCTCACGGTGGTCTATATCGACAAGATCGACAGTCTGAAGCCGATCCGGTCATGGAACCCGGTTGGCGGGAGCGCGCCGATCCATTGCGTGGGCACAGGCAAGGCGATAATGGCCAGCAACTTTGAACAGATGCGAGACAAGTTGGCCGACAAGCTGGCGCGCTACACGGACAACACGCTTACCACATTGGACGCGTTGCAGCAGGATGTGGCCGAAACGCGCAGGCGGGGCTACGCGTTTGACCGTGGTGAATTTCGCGATCGCATCCTGAGTTTCGGCGCACCGATCCTGTTGCCGGATGGCGAGGCGGTTGCAGCGCTGGGTATCTCTCTGCCCGACATCAACCTCGTCGAGGGCGACGAAGACCGGTTGGGAACGCTCGTTCGGCACGCCGCCGCAGGCGTGTCACAGAAACTGCGCCGGCTATGAGGTGAGCATCACCCATCGCTTGCGTCAGTCTTTTTTGGCGACTTTTTCAACCTGGCCGCCTGATTTTTCCCAGGACCCGAAACCCTCTTTGAGATGTGCGGCGTCAAAGCCCATATCCTGCAATGTGGCAACGGTGATCGCCGAGCGCCATCCGGACGCACAGTGAAAGACGTACTTCTTGCCCTCCTGCGCAAAGATGTCCTTGTGGTACGGGCTGTCGGGATCGACCCAGAACTCGATCATGCCGCGCGGGGCATGAAAGCTGCCCGGAATGAAGCCCGTCCGCTGGCGTTCTCTGACATCGCGAATGTCAACGATCACGACATTCGGGTCGTCGACCATCGCGATGAGATCAGCGGTTTCGATCTCTTCAATGCGGTCGCGAGACTCCTGCACCATCTGTGCGGCGGATTTTTTAAGAGTGGGCATGATATTGTTCCGGTATATATAACATGGTTTTCGTATATTGACACAATAGCAAGTTCATTGCAACCTGCTCAAAATGAATCGTGCGCCCCTTGGCGTGCGTTCACACTTGTGAGGGATAGGCCAACCTATGAGAACAGACAGTCCGATTTCTCTTTGGGACACCTCAGCCAAAGAACCGGATCTCCAAAACCCGATGGCTGGCGATGTAGAGACGGATGTCGCCATCGTGGGCGGTGGGTTCACCGGGCTTTCGACGGCGCTCTACTGTGCTGAACGCGGTCTGAGCACCCAGGTGCTTGAAGCCAAGCACATTGGCTATGGTGGATCGGGCCGGAACGTGGGTCTTGTAAATGCCGGCGTCTGGCATCCACCTGCTGCCGTGCGCAAGAAGCTGGGGGATACCTATGGGCCACGTTTCATAAAACGCTTCGGCGAAGGCCCTGCGCAAGTCTTTGACTTGATCGAAAAGCATCAGATCCGTTGCGAGGTTACCAAGACCGGAACCATTCACGCAGCCCATGCGCCGTCGGGTTTCAAGGACCTGCAAGCGCGCCACGCGGAGTGGGAGCGTTTGGGCGAACCGGTCGATTTGTTGTCGGCCGAAGACATGGTCGAGAAAACCGGCACGCGCGCGTTTTATGGCGGTCTGCTGGATCATCGGGCGGGTACTATAAACCCGATGGGCTATTGTCGGGGTCTGGCGCGCGCCGCAAAGGGCGCCGGAGCCGGGATCAGCACGGGTGTCCGAGCGACCAAGCTGCGCCGCGATGGCGGGATGTGGGTGGTTGAAACCGATCAAGGCACCGTTCGCGCCAAATATGTCGTGTTGGGCACAAACGCCTATAGCGACGATTTGTGGCCGGATTTGAAGCGTGTTTTCACGATGATCCACTATTTCCAACTGGCGACCAAACCGCTGAATGCCGATATGTCCCACATTCTGCCGGGTCGTCAGGGCATCTGGGACACCGGTCAAATCATGTTCAGCATTCGCCGTGACGCGTATGACCGGATCGTTATCGGCTCGATGGGGACGGTTGTGGGCAAGGTTGGTCGCGGCTTGTCGCATCGCTGGGCAAAAAAACAGCTGGCACGCCTTTATCCCGAACTGGGCCCGGTCGAGTTTGAAGAGGCCTGGCATGGCCAGATCGCAATGACCCCGGACCACCTGCCACGCATCTACCAACTGGCCCCGAACCTGCTGACTCCTATTGGCTATAACGGTCGCGGGATCACCACAGGCACGATCTTTGGGCAGTGCATGGCTGATCTGATCTCGGGCATGGACCCGGCCGAGTTGCCGCTGCCGATGACCGAACTATCAACCGTCCCGTCGGCCCCGATCATGTCCCGCCTGTACCAGACGGCGTTCACGGCCAACCAAGTCATCAAGAGCCTATAGAGACCCATGAGCAAGATTGATATTCGCGTCGGCGTCGACATTGGTGGAACCTTTACGGATGTCGCGTTGCAACATCCGGGCGGCCTGTCCACCTGCAAAGTTCTGACCAATTATACCCAACCGGAACAGGCGATTCTGGACGGGATCGTCAAAGCAGCAGATCAGGCCGGAATCCCTCTGGGTGACATCGGGCAGGTCATTCACGGCACCACTTTGGTGACCAACTCGCTGATCGAACGGCGCGGGGCCAAGACCGCTTTCATCACCACCGAAGGGTTCCGGGATGTGATCGAGATGCGCTCGGAAAATCGGTTCGAACAGTATGACCTGAACCTCAACTTACCCAAGCCGCTGGTGCCGCGTCAGGCCCGGTTCACCCTGAACGAACGCATGGGTCCGGACGGAGAGGTGCTGCTGGCGCTTGATCTGGCCGAGGTCAACGCAATGGTCGACACGATCAAAGCGGGCGGGTTCGAGGCGGTCGCTATCGGCCTGATGCACGCCTATGCCAATGACGCGCATGAGGTTGCGATGGGCGAAGCGCTGCGCAAGGCGCTGCCGGACCTGTCGATCTCGCTGTCCTCGGTCATTTCACCGCAGATGCGGGAATTGCCCCGGTTCAACACGGTAATTGCCAACGCCTATGTTCAGCCGCAGGTCGCCGACTATCTGGGCCGTCTGGTGGCGCGTTTGCGCGAGACGGGCGTGGATGCTCCGGTCTTCATGCTGCATTCCGGTGGCGGTCTGATCGCGGTTGAAACCGCCGCCGAACAACCTGTTCGCCTGTTGGAATCCGGCCCTGCCGGTGGTGCGATCTTTGCGGCTGACTTTGCGCGGGCGCATGGGCTGGACAAGGTGCTCAGCTTCGACATGGGCGGGACCACGGCCAAGATCTGCCTGATCGAGGACGGCGCGCCGAAAACGGCCAATACGTTCGAAGTCGCCCGGACCTACCGGTTCAAAAAGGGCTCAGGGATGACCGTATCGACACCTGTTGTTGAGATGGTCGAGATCGGCGCCGGGGGCGGCTCGATCGCCTCGGTCGATAGCATGGGGCGGCTTCAGGTCGGGCCACGCTCGGCCGCGTCGGAACCCGGGCCGGCCTGCTACGGGCGCGGCGGGACCGAGCCGACGGTGACCGATGCCAACCTGTTGCTGGGTCGTCTCGACCCGGACAATTTTGCCGGTGGGGCGATCCCGCTGCATACGGCGGAATCCGAGAAAGCTGCTGCCAAACTGAATCTCTCTGCCGGGGATGCCGCGTTTGGCATTACCGAACTGGTGGATGAGAACATGGCCAACGCCGCGCGGGTTCACACGGTTGAGAACGGGCGCGACATCGAACATTTCACCATGATCGCCTTTGGTGGCGGCGCGCCCCTGCATGCCTGCCGTCAATGCGAGAAACTGGGGATCAAGGCACTGATCATCCCGCCGGGCGCGGGCGTGGGTTCGGCCATCGGGTTCCTGAAAGCGCCGTTCAGCTTCGAGGCCACGCGGGGTCTGTTCCAGCGTCTGGACAGCTTTGACGCCGGTGCCGTGAACGCCGCCCTGATCGAGATGGAAGCCGAAGCGCGCGCCTTTGTCGACGAAGGCGCCAAAGGGGCCGACACTGAAATCCGCCTGACCGCGCAGATGCGCTATTCCGGTCAGGGCTGGGAAATTCCGGTCGTGTTGCCGCACAAACAGTTTGAAGACAGCGATGTATCGCTGATCCAAGAGGCGTTCGAAGACGCTTATCGCACGCTTTTTGGCCGTGTCATCGACGGGCTGGCGGTTGAGATTACCAATTGGCTTCTAACCGTCTCGACGGTCCTTCCCGATGCCGACCCGGTTGTCGGGCACAACAGCGGCTCGGATGCCGATGTGGCGCGGACGCGGGAATTCTTCGACGCCGCCCTGCGCAAATCGGTCGCGGCGCGCGAGGTTGAACGGTCGAGCATGACACCGGGAAAGGCTGTTGAAGGCCCCGCGATCATCGTTGAATCCGAAACCTCCACCGTCGTCACATCGGGCTATCGCGCGGTGGGACAGGGCGATGGAAGTTTGCTATTGCTGGCGAAGGAGGCTTAAGCCATGGGCGCGTCAGATATCGATCATCAGATCATGTGGAACCGCCTGATCGCGGTTGTGGAAGAACAGGCCACTACGCTGATCCGCACGGCCTTTTCAACCTCGGTTCGCGAGGCGGGCGACCTGTCGGCGGGTCTGTTCGACCGCGAGGGTCGGATGATCGCGCAGGCTGTCACAGGCACGCCGGGCCACGTGAATGCGATGGCCGAAAGCGTTACACATTTTGCCGCCCAGATCGGGCCGCAGAACACGTTTGACGGCGACGTCTTCATCACCAACGATCCGTGGCTTGGCACCGGGCACTTGCATGACATCACCGTGGTAACCCCGGTGTTCCGCAAGGGCGCGCATATCGGCTACTTCGCCTGCACGGCTCATGTGGTCGACATCGGCGGGCGCGGTTTTGGCCCGGACGGTAACGAGGTGTTCGAAGAAGGTCTGCTGATCCCGATCACTAAGTTCGCCGAACGCGGTCAGGTGCAGCCCCTGCTGATCGAGATGATCCGCGCCAATGTACGCACCCCGGATCAGACCGTGGGCGATATGTACTCACTGGCCGCCTGCAACGAAGCGGGCGACCGCCGCCTTCAGGCGATGATGGACGAGTTCGATATCGATAATCTGCAATCCCTGTCGGAATTCGTGATCGAGACCAGCCGGAAGGCAACGCTGGAGGCCATCGCCAAGGTGCCCTCGGGCACTTATCACGAGACGATGCAGGTCGATGGCTATGACGCGCCGGTCCATATGGAAGTGACCCTCAGCGTCGATGGCGATCAGCTGCTGGCGGATTTCGCGGGCACATCGGGCATGAGTCGGTTTGGCGTGAACTGCCCCGAGGTCTATACCCGCGCCTATGCCTGTTATGCCCTGAAATGCGCGATTGCGCCTGAGGTACCGAACAATACCGGCTCGTTGGAGCCATTCCGCATTACTGCGCCCGAGGGCTGCATTCTGGCGGCCAAACGCCCCGCGCCGGTCTCGGTGCGTCACGTGATGGGCCATCTGGTGCCCGATGTGGTTCTGGGTGCGCTGCATAAGGCGATGCCGGACACGGTACCTGCCGAAGGTGCAAGCGCACTGTGGAACATTCAGATTTCGGCGCGGGCATCGGACCCCGACAGCGGGTTGCCGAACCGCGAAGTGCTGATGTTCAACTCGGGCGGAACTGGCGCGCGTCCGGGTTTTGACGGTCTGAGCGCAACGGCCTTCCCATCCGGCGTGTCGACCATGAGCGTTGAGGCGACCGAGCATGTCGGGCCGATCACCGTCTGGCGCAAGGACCTGCGCGAAGGCTCCGGCGGTGCCGGTGCCCTGCGCGGTGGTCTGGGCCAGACCATCGAGATCGAACCCCGCGAAGGCTATGATTTCTATTTCAATGCCATGTTCGACCGGGTGGAGAACCCGGCCCGCGGGCGCAATGGTGGGCTGGCCGGTGGCGCTGGCGCTGTTGAGCTGGCAGATGGCACCAAGCTGCGCTCCAAGGGGCGGCAACTGGTCAAGAACGGCCAGCGGCTGAAACTCAGCCTGCCCGGCGGCGGTGGTTATGGCGCGCCGGAACAAAGGGATCGTGACGCGGTAGCAGGCGATGTGGCTGCCGGGTTCATCACGGCCGAACAGGCAAAACAAGATTACGGATTCGAAGGATAAACGCAGATGGCTGACACTCCTATTGCAGTTGTAACAGGTGCCGCGCAAGGCATCGGACTGGCATGCGCCGAGGCGCTGAACGAGGATGGCTACAAGGTCATTCTGGTCGACATTCAAGACAGCGTCAAAGACGCCGCAGCCAATATGGGTGGCGTTGGCATGGTGTGCGACATGGGTGATGCCGATGCCATCAGCGCCATGTTCGACACCATCGAGGCTGAACACGGACCGGTTTCGGCGCTGGTGAACAATGCTGGCGTGGCGATGCCCGGTAATTTCCTCGACTACGACCTGGCCACATACGACCGGGTAATGGACATCAACCTGCGTGGTGTGTTTGTGGCGATGCAGCGGGTTGCGAACACGATGGTCGACAAGGGCATCGAGGGCGCGATTGTGAATATGTCGTCGATCAACGCTCAGGTCGCGATTCCGGCGATCCCGGCCTATTGCGCCTCGAAAGGTGGTATCATGCAGCTGACCAAGGTTGCAGCACTGGCGCTTGCCCCGAAAAACATTCGCGTGAACGCGGTGGGCCCCGGCTCGATCGACACCGAGATGATGGCGGGCGTGAACGCCAACCCCGAGGCTTTCAAGATGGCGATGTCGCGCACCCCGCTGGGCCGTGCGGGTACGGCCCGCGAAATCGGGGACGTTGTGGCGTTTCTTTGTTCAAAGAAGGCCAGCTATGTCACGGGTGAGACGATTTATGTTGATGGTGGCCGCCTTGGCCTCAACTATGTGATGTCATGAGCTACGCGGACGCATATGCAAGCTGGCAGGCCGACCCCGAAGCGTTCTGGGGTCAGGCCGCCGAGCAGATCGATTGGTTCACGCCAGCCGAGAAGGTCTTTGACCCCGATATGGGTGTCTATGGGCGCTGGTTTGCCGGGGCGACCTGCAACACCTGCTGGAACTGCGTCGACCGCCATGTCGAGGCGGGGCATGGCGAGCGCAAGGCGCTGGTCTATGACAGCCCGGTCACGGACACGGTTCAGACCTTCAGCTTTGCCGAATTGCAGACCGAGGTCGGCGCGTTGGCCTCGGTCATGCGCGATCATGGCGTTGGCAAGGGCGACCGTGTTGTCATCTACATGCCGATGGTGCCGCAGGCGGTGATTGCGATGTTGGCTTGTGCCCGTCTGGGTGCGATCCATTCGGTAGTCTTCGGCGGCTTTGCGCCCCACGAATTGGCCACCCGGATTGACGACGCGGAACCGAAGATGATTATCTCGGCCTCTTGCGGGATCGAGCCGGGGCGGATCATACATTACAAACCGCTTCTGGATGCAGCGATTGACGAGGCTGCCAGCAAGCCTGACCATTGCCTGATCCTTCAACGCGACATGGAACTGGCAGAGATGATCCCGGGCCGCGATCTGGACTATGCCGCACTGGTTGGTGCTGCGAAAGATGCCGGGACAATGACGGAATGTGTGCCGGTTGAGGCGACCGACCCACTTTACATCCTGTACACGTCGGGCACGACCGGCCAACCCAAAGGCGTCGTGCGGGATAATGGAGGCCATATGGTCGCCCTGAAATGGACGATGGAACACCATTATGGGGTCAATCCCGGCGAGGTGTTCTGGGCGGCCTCAGACGTGGGTTGGGTCGTTGGTCATTCCTATATCTGCTACGGGCCGCTGCTGCACGGATGTGCCACGGTGGTTTACGAAGGCAAGCCGGTCGGCACGCCGGACGCTGGTGCTTTCTGGCGGGTTATTCAGGATCATGAGGTTACGGCGCTGTTTACCGCGCCAACGGCTTTCCGCGCGATCAAGAAAGAGGACCCGAAGGGTCAGTTGATCGGCCAGTATGACCTGTCCAAATTCCGCACGCTGTTTCTGGCTGGCGAACGCTCGGACCCAGCGACGATCCAGTGGGCCGAAGAGAAACTGCAACGCCCGGTGATCGACCACTGGTGGCAGACGGAAACCGGCTGGGCCATGTCGGGCAACCCGGTGGGTCTGGGGCAGTTCCCGGTCAAATACGGCTCGCCCGGTAAGCCGATGCCGGGTTATGATATTCAGGTTCTGGATGATGAAGGCCATGAGGTCGCGCCCGGCACGTTGGGCAATATCGTCTGCAAACTGCCGCTGCCGCCCTCGGGCTTTCCGACACTGTGGCGCGCGCCGGAACGGTTCCTGTCCTCGTATATGGAGGAGTTCCCCGGCAACTACGCCACCTCGGATGCCGGGATCATCGATGAGGACGGTTACGTCTTCATCATGGCCCGCACCGACGACATCATCAACGTGGCGGGCCACCGCCTGTCAACAGGCGCGATGGAAGAGGTGATCGGGGCGCACCCGGACATCGCCGAATGCGCCGTTGTCGGTGCCGCGGATGCGTTGAAGGGTCAGATGCCGCTTGGGTTCTATGTGACCAATGACGGCGTGGATCGGGATGCGGGCGAGCTGGAAAAGGAACTGATCGCGCTGATGCGGGAACAGATCGGGGCTGTTGCTGCGTTCAAAACCGCCATTCCTGTCGAGCGTCTTCCAAAGACACGCTCGGGCAAGGTGTTGCGCGGCACGATGCAAAAGATTGCGGATCGGGCAGAGTTCAAGATGCCTGCCGCCATCGACGATCCCGCCATTCTGGACGAGATTGCCGATGCTCTGAAGGGCCGGGGGCTGCTGTCATGATCGAGCGCATTCACACCGGTACGCGGATGTCGAAGATCGTCAAGCACAATGGTGTGGCCTATCTGTGTGGTCAGGTCGGTGCTGGTGATACCGTCGCTGAGCAGACCGAGGATTGCCTGTCGCGCGTTGACGCCTTGCTGGCCGAGGCGGGCTCGGATCGCGAACATATCCTGCAGGCCATCGTCTGGCTGCGCGATATGGCGGATTTTGCCGAAATGAATGCCGTCTGGGATGCCTGGGTGCCCGAGGGCCACGCCCCCGCCCGCGCCTGCGGCGAAGCCCGGCTGGCCCGGGACATACTGAAAGTCGAGATCATCGTAACAGCCGCTATAAAAAACTGAAGGGAGATCGCCCATGTCCGAAACACCGGCCGTCAGACTAAGCAAGGTGGAAAAGTATTACGGGACTTTCCACGCCCTCAAGAACGTCAATCTGACCGTAAGCAAGGGTGAGAAAATCGTTGTCTGCGGACCCTCCGGGTCTGGCAAGTCGACGATGATCCGCACGATCAACCAGCTTGAAGAGCACCAGTCGGGTTTGATTGAGATCAACGGCCACGCGATCAGCGCCGAAGATCCCAATATCGACAAGCTGCGGCAGGATGTTGGCATGGTGTTTCAGCACTTCAACCTGTTTCCGCATATGACGATCTTGGAAAACTGCACCCTTGCTCCGATGCTGGCGCGCAAGATCTCGCAGTCCGAGGCGGAAGAGACAGCGATGATGTATCTGGAAAAAGTCCAGATCGCCAATCAGGCCCCCAAGTATCCGGGCCAGCTGTCGGGCGGCCAGCAGCAGCGCGTGGCTATCGCTCGGGCGCTCTGCATGAAACCCGACATTTTGCTGTTCGATGAACCAACCTCGGCCCTGGACCCCGAAATGATTGGGGAAGTTCTGGATGTCATGGTGCGCCTGGCTGACGAAGGCATGACCATGATCTGCGTCACCCACGAGATGGGGTTTGCCCGAAAAGTGGCGGATCGGGTCATCTTCATGGATGCGGGTGAGATCATCGAAGAGGATGACCCCGAGAGTTTCTTCAATAATCCGAAGAGCGAGCGGACAAAGAACTTCCTCGAACAGGTTCTGACACATTGACGTAAAGTCGCTGCGAGCCGCACTGGAGAGTGCGTCTCGCACGGGTGGGCGATCTGCGCCCACGCCATTACGCAATTGTTCAGGTCTGCGCTTGATGGGTTACGGAATGATCGTGCTGCTCGGATATGTCCCGCCCGTCGACATAGCTGCCAACAGGCAACCAATACCCACCATGGGCCACGGCGTCGTCCTCGGACCTCATCCAGTCGAACAGCTGCGAATTGAGCACTTGACGCAGATTCTGATGATCGGGGCTTGTGGCCAGATTGATGCGCTCCTGCGGGTCTGAGGCCAGATCGTACAACTCTTCAATGTCATGTGGGGACCAGGAATATTTGTAGCGCTCATTCCGGATACCGCGGAATTTGAACTGCCTGCCCTGATAGGCGTCATAGCCATAGGTGATGTAAGAGGCATTTGTGGACCGGAACGACCGGCCCCGTTCGGCCGCATCCAGTGTGGTTTCGGCCTGTGCGCAATCGACAAGTGTCGGGAAAAGGTCGCGCAGCCCGGCAAAGCCGTCTTGTGTCGAAGGCGCTGAGCCCGGCGCTTTTATCATCATCGGGATGCGCATGACTTCATCATAGTAGAACGGCCTCTTGTCGAACCAGCCATGCGCGCCCAGCATCTCGCCGTGATCGGCGCTAAAGGCCGTCACGGTCCGCTTATCCAACCCAAGATCGCGCATTTTGGCCCGGAACTGCCCGAAAAGATCGTCGATATAGGAACAAAATCCCCAGTAATGCTGCACAGTTTTGCGCCAGTCATCCTGCGTCAGCCCGCGCGTGTCTTGGCACGGCCAATAGCTGGCAGACTGCGCATGAGGTTTTCCCGTTTCGGAAAACTGCGGGCAGTAATTGTCGGGCATGTAGTCTTCGGGAAGATCGCCGTAGAGATCGACATATTCCTGCGGGACATGATGGGGAAAATGCGGTCCATAAAGAGACACGATCAGGCAAAAGGGTTTGTTGTCTGCCGCCAGCTCCTCCAACCGTTCGATACCGGTTTGAACCCGTTGTCCGTCGATATGGGTTCCCTCGGAAATGGCGCCATAGAACGGGTCCTTGCGCGGACCGTCAAAGCTCAGGTCGTCGATATTGAGGTATTTCGGCGTCGCGCCGCCGTCTGACAGCGGGCAATCGGTGATCCCACGTTCAACAAGCGTGCCCGCGCCCAGATGCCATTTGCCGATGAAACAGACGTTGTAGCCGTCTGTTTGCAACCGCTCCATATAGGTCTTGTGCGAGGGGTGCAGCTTGCCATGCGGGTAATAGGACTGGCCGCCGACATTATCCATCGTCCCTGTCTGGTGCGGCCATTTCCCGGTAAAGAGCGAGGCGCGCGCCGGGGTGCAGAGCGGCACAGAGGTGAAGGCGTTGGTGAAATTGGCAGCCTCGTCCTGAAAGGCACGAAGATGCGGCAATCGCGCAGGGTGATCGGGCTGGTTCAACGTGTCCCAGCGCCATTGATCGGTCAGGAAAAGAACGATGTTATGACGTGTCATCCATGCCTCCACCGGGCCTTCGTGGTCGGTCGCAATATTCTGTCGCAATCAGATCGCCGGACCGGTAAATGACCGGCCCGGCGAGGTCCGGAGTGGCGGACTTGATTATCAGTTTTTGGCGGCAACCCGTGCCGCGCCCAGACGCAAGCCGGTGGTCTTGTCGAAGAAATGCAGCCGCCCGTTGGGCGTCACATGCAGCACTGTCCCGGGCTGGTCGCTGACCCGCTCGCGGAACAGACAAGTGACCTTGGTTGGCCCGATGACACCTTCGACCTGGGTTTCGGCACCGGTGGGCTCGGTCACGTTCAGGGTCAGTGGCAGCCCGGTTTCTGTCAGCGCAAAGGTATCGGGGCGGATGCCCACCACCACGTCGCGCCCGTCTTCCAGCGCAATCTCGGACGTCAGGGGCAGGTCGGGGCCGTTGCCGATCCGCACTGCGCCATTGTGAATGACCCCATCCAACAGGTTCATCGACGGCGAGCCGATAAAGGCGGCGACAAACAGGTTGCGGGGTTCGTCATAAAGCTCCAGCGGGGTGCCGACCTGTTCGATATTGCCTTCGCTCATCACCACGATCTTGTCGGCCATGGTCATGGCCTCGATCTGGTCATGGGTCACGTAGACGGCGGTGGTGTGCAGCTTGTGGTGCAACGACTTGATCTCGGCCCGCATCGACACGCGCAGTTTGGCGTCCAAGTTCGACAGCGGCTCGTCGAACAGGAACACCTTGGGATTGCGCACGATGGCCCGGCCCATGGCAACCCGCTGCCGCTGTCCACCGGACAGTTCGCGTGGATATCGGTCCAGGTAGTTTTCCAGGTTCAGCACCCGCGCGGCCTCATCGACCTTGGTCTTGATCTCGGATTTCGAGGCCCCGGCAAGTTGCATCGAGAACGACATGTTGTCGGCCACTTTCATATGCGGGTAAAGCGCGTAGTTCTGGAACACCATCGCGATGTCGCGCGCCTTGGGCTGCAGATCATTGACGATACGCCCGGCGATGTGGATCTCGCCCGAGGTGATATCCTCTAGCCCGGCAATCATCCGCAATAGCGTGGTCTTGCCACAGCCCGACGGGCCGACCAAAGCCACAAACTCTCCATCCTCGATTTCAATGTCGATGCCCTTGAGCGCCTGCACCTCGCCGTAGTTCTTGTAGACATCTCTTATTGCGACATAGCCCATATCTATTCTCCTCAAGCAGTCGCGGGCAATCAGCCCTTGACCGACCCCATCGTCATTCCGCGGATGAATTGTTTCTGGAAGATCAGGAAGACCGCCAGCGTCGGCAGGGCCGCAATCACGGCGCCCGAGGCGATCATGTTATAGGCGATTTCATACTCGCCCTCGAAGGCCAGGATGCCCACGGTGACCGGTTTCTTGCCCGCCCCTTGCGTCAGCACCAGACCCCAGAGCAGGTCATTCCAGATCCAGGTAAACTCCAGCACGATCAGCGCCGATATGGCAGGCCGCGCCACCGGCACATAGATCCGCCGGAAAATGGTCCATTCATTTGCGCCGTCGATCCGTGCGGCCTCGCGCAGCTCACCCGGCACCGTGTTAAAGAAGTTGGTCATGATCAGCACGGCAAAGGGGATATGGCGCATGATATGCACGATGATCTGCGCGGTGAACGTGTCATGCAGACCCAGATTGCTCATCAGTTTGAACACCGGGATCAGCTGCGTATGCACCGGCACAAAGCTCAGCGAGACAATCACCAGAAACATCCAGATCCGCCCCTGAAAGCGCATCCGGCTGAGCGCATAGCCAGACATGGTCGCAACCAGCAGCGTCCCAAAGACCGAGGGCAGGGTGATGATCAACGAAGCCTTGAGATAGGGCAGCATCTTGGTAAAGGCGATCCCCAGATTGCCCCATTCATAACTGCTGGGCAGAGCCCATGCGCCGTTGACGGTGATGTCTTCTACCGTGCGGATCGAGGTCAGCAGCGAACCTGCAATCGGCATGAAAAAGACAGCGGCCAGCACCAGAAGGAGCAAGGTCTGCGAGACACCCGCCGCCTTGGCCTCGTAGCGTTCGAACAGCGTTCCGCGATCAAAGCCCTGCGTCGGTTGGTGAACCAGTGTGTTTGCGTCGGATTGGGTCATTTCTGGCTCAGCTCCACTCACGTTCTTGCGCTTTGGCCATGCGGCGCACATAGGGCACGACCAGCACCGCAGTCATCATGGTGACAACCACCCCGATGGCGGCACCGTAGCCGAATTTGTAGTTCCAGAAGGTCTCCATATACATCCGGTAGCCAACCACTTCTGTGGTGCCGAACGGACCGCCGCGGGTCATGGTCAGTACGATCTCGGTCGCAAGCAAGGCATGGATCAGAGCCGAAGATACCGCGATGGTGCTGGCCGGCTTCAGCAGCGGCAGCGTGATGCGGAAGAACAGTTGCCGTCGCGTCGCGCCGTCTACCTTCGCGGCCTCGATCAACTCCTGCGGGATGGCAGAAAGGCCGGCGAGGAAGACCACTGTAGCAAAGGCGGTCTGACGCCAGGCGGCCGCGGCAATAACCGAGAAATTGCCTGCATATGGGCCAAGCCATTCGACGATCAGAAAGTCCAGCCCCATGGCGGTCAGAAGCTGATCTAACAAGCCTACACCCGGTTCATAGATCCAGGACCAGATCACACCAACAATGGCGAAGGACAGCGCCAGCGGCAGGAAAAACACTGTCTTGATCGCGCCAGAGGCCCAAAAGGTCCGTTTCACCAGGAGCGCGATGGTGATCGCCAGCGCGTTGGGCACAACCAGAAAGCAAGCGACCCAGATGCCGGTGTTTTTCAGCGAATTGATGAAATATTCATCCTGGGCCAGTTCGACATAGTTTTGGAGGCCGATGAAGTTGCCCGGCGGAATCCCGACCTGATCGGTCAGGCTGATCCAGAAGGTCTGGGCGATCGGAATGGCGCCGAAAAAGCCGTAGATGGCGATGGCCGGTAACAGGAACAGCCAGGATGTGGTTTTCGAATTCATATCACGCTCTGCTTCTTGGTGGGCATCAACGTCGATCGGGTGGCGCATCGGGCATGTCGCGAGCCGGGAGGATCAATCGGCGGCACCGAATCTGTGAGGCTTCGGTGCCGCTGGAAAACCAATGGGCGGGAGGTGTCCCAAAGGTATGGTGTGCCGGTGAACTATTGTTCGAACACTTTCAGGCGACGGTCTTCAAGCCGTTCCAGAACCGCCATGTATTGATCCGGGTAGGTCAGGAAGCGGGGGAACTCGCGCTTGGCGATTTCGGTTACGCCGGGATGTGTCGCCAGTTCCAGATTTTGGTGGAAAGGCGCATCCAGCATCCCGTAGAATTTCGAGACCGTATTGCGGGTCGGTTCCGAATAAACCTCGATCGGGATATCCTTGTTGGCGGTCGGGTTGTTGGTCATCACTGCGAAGTGCTCTTGCGCCTTGGCGCCGGAAACGCATTTCAGCATGGCCAGGGCATTTTCGGTATTTGCGCCCGCGCCACTGGCCGACCAACCCTCGACCGCACCTTCGACCGCCGGTTCCAGACCATCGGTGATGGTCGGGAAGTTGAACACGCCGAAATCCTCGTCCGGGGTCAGTCCGGCCTTCATCAGGTTTCGCGTGGTCCAGGCTCCCATCAGCTGAATCGCACCGTCTTCCTTGACGAAACGAGAGTTCATGGTTTGGAAATCCATGCTTGAGAACCCGTCAAGGAAGTAACCTTTGTCCAGCAGGTCGGCCCAAAGCTCCATCGCCTGCACGACTTTGGGGTCCAAGTAGCTTTCGGTGCCGTTCATCAGGCCGTTGCGGAAATCCGATCCGGCCACGCGCAGGATGAAATAGTCAAACCAGAACAGCGGCTCCCATCCGGCATTTGCCCCCAGAATGAACGGGGTCGTGCCCGAGTCCTTGATTTTGGCGGCCACACCCAGGAACTCATCCCAGGTTTGCGGTTCAGAAAGACCAAGGTTGTCGAAGATTTTCTTGTTTTACCAGAACACGTTCGGCTGGAACGTGGTCGGCATGATATAGACATTGCCATCAGGCTCGGTGCTGGTGGCCTGGATGCCTTCGGGGTAGTCGACCGAGGCTTCGCCCCAGATGTCATTGAGGTTCAGAACCTTGCCATTGGCGGCCTGAAACTGCGCGCGGCCACCGGCCCACATCGAGTAGATGTCGGGGGCGTGGTGCTGGACAGTTGTACCGGCAACTGGACTTCATACTGTTTGGACGGAACAAAGTTCTCGACGATGGTGATGTCCAGTTCGGTGGCGCATTCCTGCCACATCGCCATGCGTGAGTTGCGAGCGCCCTCATTCGCGTAGCGGTGGAAAATGCTGACCTCACCACCGGCATGAACAGCCGGTGCGACCGATGTAAGTGATGCGGCCAGGCATAGTGTTACGAGTGATGTCGACAGCTTCTGCACTGTGTCCTCCCTAAAAAGCCCTCTTCCTCACCGGACGCCACTTACTATGGCTTCGTTTCGGTCCGGCCTCCGAAAGAATCAATAACATAATATGTTTAATTAGGATAGACCAAATATACGAAGTACTAAAATAGGCTGGACCAAAAGCGAGTCAATCTGATAGAACGTTCTCAAACATAATATCTTAATCGCCGGATCGCTGCCGGATGACGTGATGCCATCGGGCGCACAGTCAGACCAATCAGTCGCCCCGGTCCTGTCAGGAGACCGCAAGATGAATTTTGTGAAACCCGAAACTGCCGATATCAGTGCATTTTCTCCGCTTAAGCGGATCAGCAATGAAGCCGTACGCTGGACGGATGGCTTCTGGCACGATCGTCGGCTGGCTGTGCGCGACCAAGGGGTTCAAAGCTTGCTTGAGGCGCTGGATGATCCCGAAAACGGGACGTATTTCCCAAACTTCCGCCATTCTGCCGAAGGCATCGGCACCCATTGCGGCAAGGAATGGAGCGACGGCGATTGCTATAAGGTCATCGAAACGATGATCCTGATCTATGATACCGATGGTGGTGATGATCTGGACGCCAAGATCGACGAGATGATCGGCGAAATCGCCTCGGCCCAGGAAGAAGACGGGTATATCTGCACGCAGATCACCATGACCGACAAAGAGCGGTGGACCGAGATTCACGATCACGAATTGTACAATTTCGGTCATCTGTTCACAGCGGCGGTGCTGCACCATCAGGTGACCGGAAAGACCAACTTCCTGAACATCGCAATCCGGGCGGCGGATTATCTGTACGAGACATTTATCACCCACGAACCCGCGCTGGCCAAGTTCTGCTTTAATCCCTCCCAGATCATGGGCTTGGTCGAGTTGTACCGCGAGACGCAGGACCAGAAATATCTGGAACTGGCGCAACCAGCCGGTCTATGAAAAGGTGGCCGAGGCTTATGGCCGCCCGTACCAGTTGCCCAGCGACTCGGCTTACAACGAATCCTGCGCCAATATCTCGAACGCGATGTGGAGCTGGCGCATGCTGCAGCTTACGGGCGATGCGCGCTATGCCGATGTGATGGAACGTGTTCTGCATAACGCGGCGCTTTCGGCGATTTCGCTGTCCGGCGAAAAGTTCACCTACACCAATCCGCTGCGGTTCAACGGCAAAGACCATTTTCGCATGACGACGGACCGGCAGGCGCGCTGGACTCGCCACACCTGCTATTGCTGTCCGCCGCAGATCAGCCGGACAATCGCTGGTCTGCATCGCTGGACATATTCGACCTCCGATACGGGGCTCTGGGTGCATCTGTACGGGTCGAACCGGATCGAAACCGAGGTGGGGGAAACCTCCATCACGCTCAGTCAGCAAAGTGACTATCCATGGTCGGGCGATATCCGGTTCGAGGTCGAAACCGCGCCATCAGGCGCCTTTACCCTGAACCTGCGCATTCCGGGCTGGTGCGAGGCGGCCACGCTGAGTGTCAATGGCGAGGCGGTCGATGTCGCTGGTGAGGGCGCGCGCTATGTGCCCGTCACACGGGATTGGGCAGCAGGCGATGTGGTCGAACTGTCGCTGGACATGACGCCGCGCATCGTTGCGGGGCATCCCAAGGTCGAAGAGATCCGCAACCAATGCGCCGTGATCTGCGGCCCGGTTGTCTATTGCCTTGAAGGGGCGGATTTGCCGGAGGGAATGTCGCTGAACGAAGTGGGATTGTCAGCAGATGCCGTGTTGACGAAAAAACCCGGTGCCGGTCTTTTTGAGGGCATGACGGTGCTGGAAACCAATCTGCGCAGACGCCCGAAATGGAGCGATGATGCGCTTTATGCCCCGCTGTCTGAAATCAACGCCGAAACTGTCACCGTTTCTCTGATCCCGTATTTTGCGTGGAACAATCGAAACGACAACACGATGATGGTCTGGTTGCCGCTGCAATGGTCGTGACACAAGCCTGAGAGTACCTGAGCAAATCAAAACGGGCGCTGCCAATTGCAGTGCCCGTTTTCAGGTGTGACCAATCCGGCTCGGATAGGGGCGCGGCCAGTTCCGCCTGTGAAAGGCGTTTGGACCAAACCCGGCCTTTCGGGGCACGATCTTGTCGGCATGACCATGTCGTTGCCCGGCGATCAAATCCCTGACGATGGCCGCGTCGAGACGCGCCCGGACCTTTGGGTTGGCGTCCAGCACGTTTTGCTGTTCACCGGGATCTGCTGTCAGATCGAACAGGGCCTCGGTCCCGTTGTCATAGCGCACCAGTTTCCAACGGCGATCGCGCGCCATGACACCCAGGGCGGACACGCCGATTATACACCGATCAGGATGCGGGGCATCCAGGGTCATCGCCCAGTTGGTATCGAGCGGGGGCAACCCTGCCCACGCGCCGAAACTGTGATAAAGATCGATCAGCGAGACCGGGTCATCACATACGCGCGCTGCGGGTGCGCGAAAATCGCAGACGATCAGCGGGACGCGGATAGAGGGCTCGTGAAACCAGCTCTTTCCGACAAATCCGAAATCGCCCAGATAGTCGCCGTGATCCGATCCAAACACGACAATGGTGTTTTTGAGTTCATTGGTGTCCTTGAGGGCCTGGATCACGGTTCCGACATCGTGGTCCAGCTGCTCAACCAGCGCGGCATAGTGATGGCGGATTCGGCGGATCGCCTCACTGGACAACGTGGCATAATCCACCTGTGCCCAGGGCGCCTTGTAGGCTTCAACAAAACCTTCGTGATGGGTCTTGCTTTCGGGGGATGGGGGCAGAGGGTCTGGCATGTCATCGGGATCGATCTCCGCCAACGCCTCGACCATTGGATCATAGGGGCAATGCGGGCCCGGAAACCCGACCATGGCGGCAAAGGGCTGCGACCGGTCGCGGGCCCGCAGATAGTGGGCGGCCTGATCGGCGACCCAGCGATCAGGCTGCAAATGGGCGGGCAGCTCATTGATCGAGGCCCCTTGCTGATCCACATATCCCGGTTGCTCGGTTCCGTGCAGTTTGCGAAACCCGGTTTCCTTCAAGGCCGCGTCATAATCATCCTCGATGAACACATGCCGCTTATCCTCGGAGATGATCCGATCCTGAAACCCTTCGAATATATCCCGGGGATAGAAATGCATCTTGCCGATGGCGGCGGTCTGATAGCCCGCTGCGCTCAGCCTCTCTGGCCAGCTTTCGATGCCCATATCGCGGCGGTCGGGGCGCAGCCACGCTGTATTGTCAAACACGCCTGTTGCGTGTGCGGGCAGGCCGGTCAGCATCGACGCACGTGCGGGGACGCAAAGGGGGACCGGCGAAATGGCCTGGGCATACCGCGTGCCCTGTGCGGCCAGGGCGTCGATATTCGGGGTCTTGATAAAACCCGCACCGTAGCAGCCCAGAAAATCCGGGCGCAATTGGTCGGGCATGAGAAACAGGATATTAGGCCGATCTGTCATTGGGTGAAGATCATCAAATGACCGCGCTCAACCGGCGAGAGGCATCTTCAAGATGTACCTTCATTGCGTCCGAGGCGGCTTGGCCATCTCCTCTGCGGATGGCGTCTCCGATTTTTTGATGAAACGGAATCGACAGCAGGTTTTGGCTACTGTCCGGGTTGGTGACGCGGATCGACAACAGCAACCCCGTAAAAATAGCATTCTCCAGAGCATCCAGATAGGGATTGTGGGCAGCCCGCAAGACTGCAACGTGAAATTCTGCATCTGCCAGCACGTAGCGCTCGTTTTCGACCGCATGTTCTGCCATCGCGTCTATCGCGCCAAATATCTCTTGCAGGTCTTCATCTGTGCGCCGTTCAGCTGCATAGCAGGCTGCATCTGGTTCAATCGACAGGCGCAATTCCATCAGCCGCAGCAACCGGTCGCTTTCAAGACCGATAGATTGATGCCAAGATAGCACGTCACGGTCCAGCAATTGCCAGCTGCGCACGCTTTGCACCCTGGTTCCGATCCGCTGACGTACTTCCAGCATGCCTTTGGCGACCAGCATCTTTACCGCTTCGCGCACAGCGGTCCGGCTTACTCCAAACTCATCGCAGAGCGCCTGTTCGTCCGGCAGCAACTGCCCAGGCACCAGTGCCCCTGACAAGATTTGCTCTCCGAGTTGCTGCGCGATTTGCTCGGAGAGTGAACGGGCCAAAGTGCTGTTACCGGCGAGAAGGCTGGAAGACATCATATACGTGACCCCGTTAGCAGACCTGTTTTGTCTAACATAATATGTTTTGCGAGATTTCTCCAGATACACTTACGGCAAAGTCAAAAAGACCTTGTGGCTGATTTGGCCTCTATATTGGACGAGCTGCGAGAGCGTACGACAATAAAGTACTTATCGCCGGGCCGGGGCTCTATCTGGTCTATCCCAGACGCTGCTTGCTCTGCGGTGTTTGGACCGCTTGTTCGGTGCTGATGGCTTTTGCAAAATGCAGCAGCCCGGCCTGTACGAACTCTTCGGCCTGCAATGTATCGCTGGTCAAGCCTGCCACATCCAGCGCAACCCGATAGGCCTCACCAATCTGCCCGGATGTGATCAGCGTGACGTGACTTTTGGCAGGTTGATTCATGCCCGCGATCTCCAGCCCGATCAGCAGACCGGACAGACGGGCGGGGATGGCCCTTGCAAGATCGTCCTCGAAAAGCAAAGCGTGGGCGCGGGTCGAGAACAGCATTTGCAGGATTTTCTGCGGAGCGGCCAACGCTTCAGAGACTGCCGCCGAAAAGGCGGGGCTCCCGGCAATATCAGGGCGGGCCTCATCGAAAAAGCTCGACAGAGTCGACCGGGTGGAGAGCAGCGCATAGAGCTCGCCGGTCAGGGCGGTTTCGAAGCGCGTTACAACACCGTTGGTCATCTCGGCCCATTTGCAATGGGTCCCGGGAAGGCAGAACAGCCCATCGCCGCCGCGCATCATCTGCGCGCCCAGTAAAATGGTCTCTTCGCCCCGCATGACATCCGGGGTCCGGGCATCGCGTTGGGCCAGGCCCGGGATGATCCAGACATTTCGGTCAATGTCCTGCGGTCGCGCGGCCTGTAGATGCAATGCATCCAGCCGCGCCGGCAGGTCAACGTAAGGCGCTTCGGTCCAGCCTTGCTTTGCACCGGCCATGCCGCACACCACGACATCGACGGATTTCGGAACCGAAAGCTCGGTCAGACAGCGGTCAAGGGCAGGGGCGAATTCAGACCTCTTCAGGCTCAGCATGCCCTGATCGGTCTTGGCCGAAGCAAGCACTGTGCCGGACGCGTCCAGCGCCCAGGCCCGAAAGCTTGAGGTTCCCCAGTCAACGATGGCGTATTTCACTTGGGTCATGATCGCTCCCGGCGTGAGAAGCAGATGTTGGGCATGGCTCAATCACAGACCTCGTAACGTTTGATGAAGTCGCGATCCGGCTCGATGCCCAGACCGGGCCCGGTGGGAATCTGGACATGCCCGTCATTTGCACGCACCTGAGCCTGAATGTTCAACGGTTCGTGCAACAGCTCATCCCGGAACTTGTTGTCGGTGGTGTCAAACTCCAGCATCGGCTCCCACGGGAACAGACCGCCGGGCAGGGGGGGCATCGCCGCCAGCAATTGCAGGTTGGTGGCAACGGACACGGCCGAGCCCCAGACATGGTTGATCACCGGCGTGAAATGCGCATGACACAGCGCCAGAACACGCAGATATTCGGTAATGCCGCCCAAAGCGCAGACTTCGGGCTGGGCGATATCCAGCCCCCGGTTTTCCAGAATCTGACGCCAGCCCCAGCGGGCAAATTCGACCTCGCCGCCAGAAATGTTGACTGACAGGCCTCGACGCAATTCCCGGTAGCCATCCAGATCTTCGGGTGCGACGGGTTCTTCGAACCAGTAGGGCTCCAGCTCTTCCAATGCGCGCCCGACATAGAATGCGTCTGAGGTCGTGTAGCAGTGGTTTGCGTCCACCATGAACGGATAACCTTCGCCGACGCCGCGCCGCACCGCTTCGCACAGCTTCACGTCGTCTTTGGGTCCCAGCCCGACTTTCATCTTGGTGGCGACAAAACCCATATCGCGGATCGCAGCGGCTTCGTCGGCAAAGCGCGCGATGTGGTCATCCACGCTTTCGCGTTTCAGCATCATGCCATAGCCATAGGTCTTGACCTGCGTGCGGTGTGTGCCGCCGATCAGCTTGTGGATCGGCAGGCCGGCCACTTTACCAGCAATATCCCACAATGCGATATCGACGCCCGAAAGGGACTGGATCGGCATCCCCTTCTGGCCGTGGTCACGCAGCAGGTTATAGACCTTGTGCCAAATCACGTCGCGATCCAGCGGATCATCACCAAGGATCATCGGCTGGATCACCTTTTCGACGATGCCTTTATTGGCAATCGCCACGTTTCCGGGTCCAAAGCACTCACCCCAACCGGTGATGCCCTCATCGGTCTGCACCTCGACCAGATGGGCCGTGCGCCTTGTGTAATATTGCTGCGAATAGCCCAACTCGCCCGGCAAATCATAGGCAAGTACGTGGCTGATAACCTTGGTGATCTTCATGCGCCTGCCCCTGCCAACTCAGCAGGCGGGATCGCCCGGCTTACCCTTTTCAGAACCAGATAATCATGCAGCGCCAGATACGAGCAGTCGTGGCCGATGCCGGATTGACCAATGCCACCATGGGGCAGGTCGATATCATAGCGCACCCCGTTGATCTGTATCTCGCCATAGCGCAGCCCGGCGGCATAGCGTTCGGCTTTTGCCGTATCAGAGGTGAAGATATAGGCCGTCAGCCCGCCCTCGTCACAGTCATTGGCTTTGGCCAGCAGGTTTTCCTCGGTGTCGAAGGGGATCAGGCTGACGATCGGGCCAAAGGTCTCTTGCCGATAGACATCCATGGTATCGGTGACATTGCCCAGAACGGTTGGCGCCAGGTAGTATCCCCGGTTCAGGTCTGCGGGCCGATCGCCCCCTGCCAAAAGGTCCGCCCCTTCGGATACAGCGTGATCGACCAGCCCTTTGATCCGGTCGAACGCGCGTTCGCTAACCAATGGGCCGGTCGTGATATCCGCGTCGCGATCCCAGCCGACTTTGGCCGCTTTGGCGCGCGCCACGGCCAGTTCGGTGAATTTCTCCAAAACCGGCCGTTCCACGAAGACCCGATTGGGCGAGACACAAATTTGACCGGCGTTACTGAATTTCACGCCACAGACCACATCCGCAGCCTGTTCCAGATCCGCATCGGCAAAGACCAGAACCGGAGCATTGCCGCCCAGTTCCATCGAGTATTTCTTGATGGTGGTCGCCCCGGTTCGCATGATGTGCTTGCCCGTGGCGGTGGAGCCAATCAATGTCAGCACCGCCGGAATCGGTGAGGCGCTGAGCGCATCTGCCGCCTCATAACTTTCGGTTGCGATGATCTGCACGGCCCCTTTGGGCAGGCCGATCTTGGCGCAAAGCTCCCCCACCGCATAGGCCGAGATCGGCGTTTCATTCGACGGGCGGATGATAATCGGACAGCCCGCAGCCATTGCCGGGCCGATTTTGAAGGCCAGATTCAGCAGCGGGAAATTCCACGCCAGAAAGGCAACCGCCACGCCTGCGGGTTCATAGACCATCTTGTGGCTATGGGTGCCAGCCCGGTCGGGTAAGGCGAAGCTGTCGAACCGGTCGATCGCATCGGCGTAAAACTCAAGCGAGTTTCTGAGGCTTTCGAAATCTTCCTGCGTTGCGGCCCAGGCTTTGCCCAGCTCGTAATGGATACAGCTGCGCAGATACTCCTCGTTGGCGATCACCTCATCGCGCAGCTTGTGCATCCAGGCCTTGCGCTCGGCCAGCGGGGTTGACGACCAGACCGGGAAAGCATCGCGGGCGCATTCCAGTGCGCGCTGCACATCCGGCAGATCGGCGGCTGCGACGGTGGCTACGCGCTCTTCGGTGGCGGGGTTGCGAACCTCAAGGGACCCGTGACCATCGGTCAGCGCCCCGTTCAGATACATTTTCGTTGGAAACTTCATGAGCAGCCTTAGTCAAACAGGGTTGCGATATTGGTTTTGATGCAGTCGCCGACATAAAGCGCCAGCGCCTGAATCGTTGAGGTCGGGTTGACGGCCCCAGCCGTGACAAAGATCGAGCCATCCACGATGAACAGGTTCTTCACGTCATGGCAGCGGCCCCAGCCGTTCACCACCGAGGTTTCGGGATCGTCCCCCATGCGGCAGGTGCCCATCTGGTGCCAGCCTGCGCGCCACCAGACCGAGTCGTCGCCCTTGGTCAGCACGTCGCGCGCGCCAGCAGCCCGTAACAGCTCGGTCGCGCGGGCCTCGCCGTGCTTCAGCATCCTTTGGGTGTTTTCCCCCAAGCGGTAGGTGATCTTGGGGGCGGGGATGCCGTCGCTGTCGGTCAGCTCGGGGTCGAGCGTGACACGGTTATGCGCCTCGGGCAGGTCCTCGGTCACAACGGTCAGCCCGGCCAGATAGGGATAGATGTTGTCCATGACCTTGCGATGTTCGGCGCCCCACGGGATGGGGTTGTCGATGCCGTATCCACCAAGCGCATAGGTCATCGGTGTGGTCGAACGGCCCGAATGCAGCCCATAGCCCCGGACAAACCCGCGCGAGGGGTCGGATTCATAGAATTCCTGGCTGAGGATCGAACAGGCCATCGGGCCTTCATGCCCCAGCATCGGCTCGTCAAAGACACCGGCAACCCCGGTCAGGGGATGGAACATCAGGTTGCGCCCCACCATGTCGGAACGGTTTGCCAGCCCCTCTGGGAACAGCTTGGATGTCGAATTTAACAGCAGCCGGGGTGTGCCTACGCCATTGCAGGCCAGCACCACCAGTTCGGCTTTTTGCTCGTGCAACTGCCCGTCTGGTCCGTGATACAATACACCGGTGGCGAACCCGGTTTCGGGATCGACCAGAACCTCGCGCACCCGGCATTCGGTGCGCAGTTCAACGCCTGCGTTTTCCAGGATCGGCCAATAGGTAAAATTCGTGCCGCCCTTGGCCCCGGCGGCGCATCCCAGATCGCAGGTGCCTGCGTTGACGCATTTCTGCCGCCCGTCATAGTCGCGGCTGAGGATCGAGACGTCCGAGGGCCACCAGTGCCATTCCAACTCGTTGAACCCGCTCGCCAATGTCCGTCCCAGCTTGCCCATCGGGATCGGGGGCAGGGGAGGGGTATAATCGGGATAGGCCGGATTCCCCGCAAGCCCGGACACCCCGGTATTGGCATCGTTCATATCATAGAACGGGGCCAGCGTTTCGTAGTCGACCGGCCAGTCATCCCCGACGCCATCCAGCGTCTTGGTCCGGAAATCCGAAGGCCGCATGCGTGGCCAGTGGCCCAGGAAGTTGATGGTCGAGCCGCCCACGCCGTTCCAGTTCACCGGGGTGATACAACTGTCCGTCGAATTGATCGGATAGTCCTGTTTCAGCTTCCGGACATTGGGATCGCAGGAAAACGTATCGTACCGGGCCAGTTCATAATCTTCGCGGCGCGACGGGAAATCCTTGTCATGCAGGTGCGGGCCCTGTTCGAGGCACAGAATACGCATCCGTGTTTCCAGCAGCGACCAGGCGATGGCCGCGCCCGAGGCACCGGCTCCGACAATCAGGACATCGACGGGATCATGGGGCATCGCTTTGCCCTCCTCCGCGGTTCGGCGTTCTGCGATAGAGCGGTCCGCGCGCGCGCACCGGGGCTGTCAGCGCTGCCAGGTCCTCGGCGCTTTCAGGAGCTACATCATACCCAAGCGGGTGAACCGGATGAGCCCCGACACCAACAAGGGGGCGGATCTCGGCTCGGCTGTAATAGCCCTTGTAGGTTTCGACCAGAAGCGCGCGAAACGCCTCTGGTTGTTCTGATTCAAGCTGACGGACAACATTGGGAGTGATGTTGCCCGCCAGCTCACCAGCCCGGTCCAGCAGTGCCGCGATCGCCGAAGCGAATGAAGCGATCTTGGCAGTCTGCATCAGTATGAACTCGGCTGTTCCGAATTCGCCTGCTCCGGGGATGTGTTTGTCAGGGTTGGCAGGGATGAGCACATCCAGAATCGCGTCCAGAGTGGCGCGTTGCTGTACTGTCCAATTGATGCTCATCACCGCACCCCTCTAGTCGCTGTCTGTGCCAGAACGCGACACCGCGTCGATGGCAACGGCCAGCAAAAGGATTGCGCCGGACACCATCAGCTTGTCGGCAGCGCTTGCGCCGGTCAGGTCCAGCCCATTGCCCAGAGAGCCGATCACCAGCGCGCCCAGAATGGCGTTCCAGACCGACCCACGGCCCCCGAACAGCGAGGTGCCCCCGATCACGGCCGCGCCAATGGCCTCAAGCAACAGCGAGCCGCCAGCAAAGGCAGTGTAGGAGACCGAGCCGAAACGCGACGCACCAAAGATGCCCCCGATGGCGGCCATCAACCCCACTATGCCAAAGGCGGCCACGCGGATGCGTTTGACATTCATGCCAACCCGGCGGGCGCTTTCCTGATTGCCACCAACCGCAAACAGAGACCGGCCAAACGGTGTCGAGGTGGTGACCCAGCCCAGCAAAGCGGTGATCCCGATCAGCAGCACCAGCAACAACGGCAGTGAGCGATAGGCGTTCAACGTCAGAACCACCGCGATCACGATCACCGAAAAGGCGATAACCTGTCCCCAAAGCGCGGCGGGCGGGTCCAGTTCCAGCCCTTTGGCCTTGCGTTGCGATTGCTTGCGCAGGCTGGCAAAGGCAAAGAGCGCGACGCAGATCAATCCGAGCACCAGCCCCCAGAGGTCGGGGATCAGCACCCGTGCGATGCCACGTACAAAGCCGTCTCCGATATTCAGGTTTCCGGTTGGCAGGATTTTCTGCATCAGACCCTGATAACCAAGCAGCCCGGCCAGGGTCACAACAAAGGACGGGATGCCCACATAGGCCACCAGCATGCCCTGCACCGATCCCATGACGATGCCGACACCCATGACGATCAGGCAGGCAATCCAGCCCGGAACCCCGGACAGGGTCAAGACCCCCAACAAGGCGGCGCAGACGCCAGCAGTGGCCGCTGCAGACAGGTCGATATCACCCAGAAGCAGCACGGTCGTAATGCCCACGGCCAAGGTCGCGATCACCGCCGATTGCATGAACAGATTGTAGATGTTGCGCGGGCTCAGAAAGACGGACCAAAAGGTCTCGGCATCGCCGAAGGCCATGTCGTATAGCGGCAGGACCAGCCCGAAATAGGTCCAGATCGCCGCCAGCGCCAGCAGCACCGGAACGAAGGCGCCAAAGCGCGTCTCGCGCATCGCGCGAAAGCGGTCGAGGAATGAGAGGCGGACATCAGGCTGCATTGTTCGCCCCGCTGTCCAGGCCACGGGTCATCGCCACGACGATCTCGTCGGCGTCGGTGTCCGCAGTAGTGTAAGTGGCCACGTTTCCACCGTGACGCAGCACGCAGATCCGGTCGGACACTTCGAAAATGTCGCGCATGTTGTGCGAGATATAGACCACCGCGTGATTGGTCTCGCGCAGACGTTTGACCACCTCAAGCACCTGTCGGGTTTGCGCGACGCCCAATGCGGCGGTTGGTTCGTCCAGCATGACAACCGAGCTTTCCGCGCCAACAGCGCGGGCAATGGCAATGGCCTGCCTTTGGCCACCGGACAGACCACCCACCTTATTTCGAACCGATTGCAGCGTTTTGACCTGAAGTCGATCGATGGCGCGTTTGGCTTTGACTTCCATCTCAAGGTCGTCCAGCGGGCGCAAGATACGGGGCAGGAATCCCCAACCGGGTTTGACCGGTTCGGCACCCAGCGACAGGTTGGCCGCCACGTCCAGATTTTCGCACAAGGCCAGATCCTGATAAACGATCTGGATGCCCAGTGCGGTGGCATCATGCGGGCTGGCCACCGTCACCGGTTTTTCGTCGATGAAGAACGAGCCCTCATCGGCCACATGCGCGCCGGCCAGCACCTTCATCAGGGTGGATTTGCCCGCGCCGTTATCGCCCACCAGGGCCATCACTTCGCCGCGCGCCACTTCGAAATCAACGCCGCGCAGGGCATGGACACCCCCAAAGCGTTTCTGAATGCCTTGTACCCGCAAATGGGGCGGTGGGGCAGACTGCCCCACCGGTTTTTGGTCAGAAGACATGAACGTCCCGATCAGCTGCAGAAATCAGTCGCCGCGGCTTCGCCCTGGCAGACCATGTCTTTGGTGATCGAGGGATCATTTTCGATGACATAGCCGACGCCCTCGGCACCAACTGCCGAGTAGCTGTCAACCGGAACAAAGGCGACATCTGCGCCAACGCCGTTCTGCACAACTTCGGTCGCCAGATCATCATAGGCTTCGCCATTCAACAGACGCAAAGACACATTGGCCGCTGCCGCCGCCATTTCATGCAGAGGACGCCAACCGCACTGGGTCTGTTTGCCCAGAAGCATCAGCTGCTGCGCTTGCACCGTGCAGTCCAGCCCCGATACCGGAACGGTGCCCGCCATGCCCTGTTCTTCCATTGCTGCAATCGCTGCACCGGCATTGCCGTCATTGGACGAAACCACGCCCTGAACATTGTTGTTCAGCTGGGTCAGCGCCTGATCCATCGACCGGCGGGCAATGGCCGGGTCCCAACCAGGGGTCCAGTTCTCATAACCCATCACCCGTTCACCGGAGTCAAAGAGCGGTTGCAGAACCGAAACCTGACCAGCGGCAATCACGCCTGCGTTCGGATCGGTGGGTGAGCCTTTCAGCAGCACCAGCGTGTCGCCCGCTTTGGTATTATCGACCACGTGTTGCGCTTGCGCTGCACCGGTGGCGAACATGTCGGCCTGCACCCAGAACTTGGTGTTGGGCGAGTTGATCATCCGGTCATAGGCAATCGTGGGCACGCCTTCTTCGGCCGCCGTGTCGGCGATGATGGCCGAGCTTTCGCCATCGATGGGAATAACCACCAGCACTTTGGCGCCTCGGGTCAGGGCCTGTTCGGCCTGCCGTTGCTGAACAGATGTGTCGTTGTTGGCATTGAACACCTCGACTTTGATGTCCGGGGCAATTTCTCCCATAGTTGCAACAAACGCGGCTGCATCCTGCTGCTCCCAGCGCGGGTTCACGTTCTCGGGCAGAAGCAGGGCAACCATATCGGCCGAGGCCGCACCAGCAGTGACCACAGTAACGGCCGTTGTTGCCAGCAAACCTTTCTTAAGGTTGGAAAACATCATATCCTCCTCGTTGATGTTCCGTGCGCTTTCGCGCGGATGTCTGGTGGTTGTCTCCCTTGACCAGGGTTTGAATGCGTCGCGAGTTGGTTTCAGCTCTGGCTCGCGACGCCGCCACTAAATCCGCCACCATACGAATTCGTGGAAATGGGCCCGGGATCAGTCCGGGTGTTGTGGGTTGACCTGTGCAGGGGTGCCAATGGCATCAGCCAGCCGCGTATCGGTGTCACCAAGCAGTTCGCGCATCTTGGTTTCCGCAAGGTCTGCGTTTCGACTGACGATTGCTTCGGCAACCTCGCGGTGGAACGGGATCGAGCCTTCGTTTTCGCGCGGATCGGTATTGGTCAGGCGGATCGAAGTCAGCAACGCGGAAAAGATCACACCTTCCATCGATAACAGCAGTTCGTTTTGCGCAGCCCGCAGGACCGAGCGGTGAAACAAGGCGTCGGCGACGACGAACTCCTCGACCGAACGGGCCTCTTCCTCCATCTTCTCTTGGGCTTTCATGATCTGAGCATGATCTTCCTCGGACCCCGACGCAGCAGCCCAGGCGGCAGCCTTAGGTTCGATAATCTTCCGTATGTCCATCAACTGGCGCAGGAATGCAGGGCGGGGTTCGGCGGACAGATGCCAGGCCAGAACGTCGTCATCCAACAGGTTCCAACTGGCTCGACGCCGGACGCGCGTTCCGCTGCCGCGGCGCACCTCAAGCAATCCCTTGCCAACCAGCAGCTTCACGGCTTCGCGGATGACCGACTTGCTGACCCCGAACCGTTCACCCAGTTTGGTTTCGTCATCGACCAGATCACCTTCGCGGATGACCCCACCCACGATGCGCCTGCCAAGCTCTCGGCAAACATGGGTCGCGAGGCTGGGCGCGACGCCGGTGGTTTCTTTCAAATCGTAGTACAGCAGTTCAGACATGAGATAAGCTTAAACATCAGATGTTTGATGTGTCCAGATGTTTTTCGACTATGCACCAGTGGTCGCGAATGACCAAAGAAATAGACTAAAGATCTAATTTATAATGTATTATTTGCCTCACTCTGCACTAACAGATTGCCCGAGGGTCGATGGAATTGCCTAAAATATTGGTCCAACCTGCTTTATTGTTTTAATATTTGGTATATATTTTGCGCCAACACCAAAGCGTTGCCTTGCCCCGGATCGGGAGGTCGGATGCACATGTTTTATGCAAACATCAGGAAAGTTCCCCAGGGATCGACTGGGACAATTAGGCAGACCCGCGCGGACCAAACGGAGAGTGCGGCAGCGGAGATATTCGCCCTGTGACCAATGTTGCCGCCTCGCCCTGCTGTGCGCCATCTCTGACCCGCCCGTCGCCCCCGACCAAAAAGGACATCTGGCCGTGTCCGGACATGTCCTGGACCAATCGCTTGCGCGAGATACCTGGCGGGCAAACCCATGTGGGGACAAATGCCCCTTTCATCCGACCGGATTGCGAAGGACCGCGCCGTAAAGCCCGGCTTGAACCCTATCGAATGGACCCGTTTGCCGTGACGAACGCCTGGTTCGCCGAGTTTGTTGCCGATACCGGCTACCGCACTGAGGCAGAGCAATTTGGCTGGTCATTGGTTTTTTTCTCGTTCACCAAACAGGACGGGGCGTATCAGCGCGTTGCCGCAACGCCGTGGTGGTGCCGCGTCGACGGTGCTGACTGGGCACACCCGTTTGGGCCGCATTCGGATCTGGATGGGTTTGCAGACCACCCGGTGACGCAGGTGTCGTGGCACGACGCGATGGCTTTTGCGACATGGGCTGGTGGACGCCTTCCGTCCGAAGTCGAGTGGGAGCACGCTGCACGTGGCGGGGATGCGGATGCGACTTACCCCTGGGGCGAGACTGAGCCCTCGGACACTGAGCCGCTCTGCAATATCTGGCAGGGCAATTTCCCGCAGGAAAACACTTGCGTCGATGGCTTCGCAGGCACTGCGCCCGTCGACAGTTTTGGGGTCAATCCGTTTGGTCTTTATAACATGGCCGGAAATGTCTGGGAGTGGTCCAAGGATATCTTCCGCGTCGCCTCGGTCTCAAAGTCCGCCAGGCTTCGTAATGCAGACTCGGTCCGGCAGGATATCCGCCTACTCAAAGGCGGGTCGTTTCTGTGCCATAAATCCTATTGCTATCGTTACCGCATTGCGGCCCGTACTGGTGTGACATCGAACAGCGCCACGTCCCATATGGGATTTCGGCTCGCGATGTGACCGCGACCCGATTGCGGGCGCAGTTCCAAAACCTCTGATCGCGCACGCGTTGTGACACAGCTGCGATTAGTCGCGTGCCAAAACCTGTTCGTCGTTGCGGAGCAAAGTTACGTCCGACGAGGTCAATGGACCACGACCCTCTGAGGTGATCACGACCTCATCCAGTGGCTGGCGTGTTCTGCGATCTACCGGAATCATGGGTTGGTTTCCGTCACCATACACCCACCGATCCGCCCATTGCCCCAACGCGACCATGACAGGAAACAGGGCCAGACCCTTGTCCGTCAGCTGGTAGGTCATGCGGGAACTGCCCGCTTCGGTCGGCTCTTTTGCCAAAAGGCCAGAGGAGTGCAGGTGATCGAGACGTTGTGACAGAACCTTTTTCGATACGCCGATGCCTTTTGCGAATCCAGAGAAGGTATTCACACCTCGGAGCGCATCCCTGAGGATCAGGATCGTCCACTTGTCCCCGATTGCCTCTGCGCCTTGGGCCCAACTGCAATTGGTGTCCTTTAGCGACGTGCGTGTCATTGATTTCGCTCACTTTCTTCGATCGCAAAAATTTGTGTTGCCAAGCTTCATTTAGTTTCCTAAAGGTACCAAAAAGGTATCTTAAAGATACTTATACTCAAATATCCTGTGCCCTACAAGGTTGAGATCTATGAGAAAAGTAGTGTTCATCTTTGGTGCCGTGGTTTTTGCCATTGGCCTCTATTTCCTGTCACCTATCGCTCTGGGCATCGTCGTTGCCCTTCTTGCTGGGTTGGTTTTGCTTGCCGTGTGGGTCAAGGGTGGGGGCCAGAAGGCCGAAGGGTCCATCCCCGAAACCCTTGAGGGCCCCGCGTTCCGCACCTATGAGGCTGCTTTTCCCGACAGCCCTCTCAAGCTGTTGCACTTCATTTCGCAGGCAAACGAAATCAACGTGTCGTCCAGTCTGATCATGGGCGATGAAGAGGTGATCAGTGTTACCGCGCAGGCGACCAAATATGCCGCTGAACGGCTGGCGGACGAGATCGAAAAAACCGGGCGCAAACTGACCTATATCTATCTCGATCACGCGCATCTTGATCACTCGCAGGGCGCAACCATCCTCAAACAGCGCTTCCCCGATGCAAAATGTGTCGGCGCCCCCCGCGTCGTGGCCTTGCAGCATCTGCGGATGGCGGCTGATGACGAGATGGCCCGCAAGCGCTATGGCGACAACGCTGCGGTTCCTTCGCTGCCTTTCGAAGCACTGGATACAGACAAGATCATGCTGGAAGGCCGCGAGATTCAGCTCTGGCACGATCAGTATGGGGATGTCGGTATCGGCGAAGAGGATGAGCCGCATACGGTCATCTATATCCCCGACCTCAAGGCGCTGCTGCCGACCGATATCTGCTATTTCGGTGCGCATATGATGCTGGGCGGCACCACGGCGAATGGGCGTGCAAAATGGAAAGAGCAGATCCGCAGCTATATGGATATGGACCTGAACGTGGTCATTCCCGGTCACGTCGTTCGGACGTGGTCAGATAAGCTGACGCCCAAGGCCACGCTGGAATACAGCCTCGGCTATATCGAAGACTACGAAGCGGCGCTCGCGTCGAGCAAGACATCGGATGAAGTCATCGAAAAGATGCTCAAGACGTATCCCGAGCAGGAACACACCTCGGCGCTCTATATGGGGACCCTGATCAATTTCGGTGAAACCCATCGGCTGTTGTTCAACCCGCGGATCGAAAAAGTGGCGTCCTGCCTACCCAAGGGTTTCGTGAAATGGGCCGATAAAAAGCTGTTCCAAAGCAAAAAGGCCGCTGCCAACCCGGCATGACCAAACTGCGCGCCCCGGTTTAGGCATTTACGACACCCGGGCGCGTCCACTCATCCTTGTTTTCGGAGTATTCAAATGAAATCCGCTCTTCTTCTTGCGCTGCGCCTGAGCACTGGACTGCTTTTGGTGATCTGGGGTCTCATAAAAGCCATCGCCGGTGAGACGGCAATCGAGGTCTCGGACAAGTTTTATGGTGGCGCGCTCAGCGCACAAAACCTGCAAGCCATCCTGGGATGGGCCGAAGTCGTGCTTGGGCTGCTGATCATCCTGGGTCTTTTCCGCAAGATTACCTATTCGATCCAGGCGATCATTCTGGTGGGGGGTGCGCTTGCCATCTGGAAGTACATTCTTGACCCCTTTGGTATGTACCTTGTGGACGAAGCGTCTCGGCAGGTCCTGTTTTTCCCGTCCTTCACCGTCGCTGTTGGTTCGCTGATCCTGTTGGCCTTCATGAGCGAAGATCGCATCGCGCTGGACCGCATCCTATTCGCTTCAAAGGCGGCCTCAAAGGCGGACTAGCTCGCTTGTCATGCGCAAGGTTAGCAAGAAATACACGACCAGAACCTAGCGCATTGCAAACAAAAACGAAAAAGGGCAAAGCACAGGGCGCATGCGGGCAGGCGATTTATGCCAATCTGGATTTGGATTGTCGTAATTGTTGAGATTATCACCCCGATTCTGTTCGGTGTGATGGCTTATCTGGACATCACAATCATGTTTCCGGACCAGACCGGGCTGAGCTATCTGGCGACGCTATATATCTCGCGCAACATCCTCATTGGGCTGGGTCTTGCCGCCATGGCCTTTATCTTCCGCAGCTATATTGGCGTCTTTGTCTTCGTCCTGGTAAGAATGGGGATGGAAACCTCGGACTTCACTTACTCCGTCATCTTCGCACGGGATATTCCGCTGCAAGTGATCATACCCGGTGGCATCCTGATCTACCTTGTCATTCCGGCCATTGCCTTGCGCGCCATCTGGCCGCAGGTCCGCGCGGAATTGGCGCTTTTGCGTTAAAACCAAGCTGACGCTTCCGGTCTTACCTGACTAGGCCCTGCCGGGCGTGGATGTCGCCCAGCCAGTGATGATGGATCAATGCGGCCCCACGGCTGACCGCAGTCGCTCCGTCCATCGTTTTGGCCTTTATGTCCAGAATGACGCAGGCCCTTGCATAGGCGCGTGTGAGCGCGGGCGCGCCGATTATGGTCAATGCGGAGCCCTTCTGATGCGCCTGCATCGTTTGCAGCTCCGCCCCGATCAGAATGCCGGACAGATAGCTCCGGGCGCTGGCTGCGCCTGATTTGTCCGCGACCAGCGCGCGCGGGCGCACAGAAAAGGCAAGCTGAGCCGCGCCAAGGCCCGTCAGCGCGGTTTGGACGCCCTCGTCGAAAGCGGTCAGGTCATCCTCGGTGTCGTCAGAACCGGTCTGCGCCCTCAGAACGCTGTGCCGGGTCAGCAGGTCGAACAACTCGCCGGTCATGGCGGTTGTGATCCGGGTGATCCGGCCATCGTCGCACTGTACCCACTTGCAATGTGTGCCGGGCAGGCAGAACAGCCCGCTTGTCTGCCCAGTTTCAGCCAGGGCACCCAGAACCTGCGTTTCTTCTCCGCGCATCATATCCGGCAGGCCAGCGACCGAAAGGGCCGAGACGCCCGGAATGACGCGGCAGGGATGGCCGGGCACCGGGTTCAGATGGTGCGCCAGGTCAGATAGCGAGGCCGGGGCAGGGCGCATCGGCGTTTCGCGCCAGCCCAACTCGCTGCCGACCATGCCAACCAGCAGGGCGTGGCGGATGGGAGCAGGAGGGGCCAGATCGGCGAGCAACTGCTGTACCAGAACGGGGTACCCCGCCTCGGGCATCGTCTTTACACCCGCGTCGCGTGAGACCTGTCCCAGAATTGTCCCAGCCTCGTCCACGCAATAGGCGCGCAGGTTCGACGTGCCCCAGTCGAGCACCGCCAACGGCCAGTGAGTGGGCTCAGAGCGGCTCATCATCGTCGGCCAGTGCCTGTTTCAGCCGGACCAGTTTGCGGTCGCGGCGGTTGAGGAAGGTCTCAGCCGATTGTTCGCCATAGTCATAAAAGCCGCACCCGGATAACAGGCCGGTCGCATCTTCTGTCAGCAACTCGTCCAGTTTGGGTGTGCCGGTCGGCATGGAAGGCGGCTCATAAAGGCCCGCCGCGTGAATGTCGCGGACCACCTGCAAGCCGGTATAGTCGATCTTTTTGAACTGCCCCATCAGACACAGCCGCTGCGCCAGCCCAAAGCGGATGGCGTCGTCGATCTCGGCTACCTCGGCCACGCCCGCGTCAAGTAGACGAAACACTTCGGCCTCGATCGCCATCTGCACGTTGTTGGCGATGTAGCCGGGAACGAACTTTTTCAGCAGAACGGGTTTTTTACCCAATGCCGTCAAAAAATCGACCATCGTTCTGGCCATTTCGGGAGCAAGCCCGGGGGCCGGAACCACATCGACAAGATCGATCAGGTAGGGCGGTGTGTACCAGTGTACGATCAGCGCCCGCCGCCGCAATGCCTCGGGCATTAGCGGGAAGACGTCCAGAAACGAGGTGTTGCTGGCCACGACAGCAGCTTCCGGCAACACCGGAAGCAGCGTTTCATAAAAAGCGCGCTTGATGTCGGCATCTTCTATGATCGCCTCGACCACCAAATTCGTGTCACGGACCGCCTCGGCAAGGTCGGTGACGTAGCGAATGCGATCTGCCGCCGCGGCGAGATCAACGGGATCGGCAATTCCAAGCGCGGCCAGGTCCTCGGACAATGCGGTGATCCGGCCCTTCGCCCAGTCCAGACGATCGGATGAGCGATCATTCAGACGGACCTTGCAACCGCCAAGCGCATGAACCAGCGCAAGCGCATGGCCCATCACGCCTGCGCCTATGACGGCGACGGTATCATAGGCGGGCATGTCAGAGTCTCCAGGCCGGTTCGGGGTTGCTGTCGGGGTCGGTGACAACATCGATGATCACGGGTTCGCGCAGGGCGATGGCCTCTTTGATCGCGGGCTGGATATCCTCGGCTTTTTCCACGCGGATGCCCTTGATGCCAAAGGCGCCAGCCAATTCGGCAAAGTTCACTTTCTCGAACTCTACCAGATCACCCAGATTACCGGGGCGATTTTCATAGAGTTTCTTGACCGATCTCAGGCCCTGACCCAGTGCGGCGTTGTTGTTGACCACTGTGACCAGCGGCACGTTCCAGCGGCGCATCGTTTCCAGCTCACCAATGTGATAATAAAGCGCGCCGTCACCGGTGAAGCAGACAACGGGGCGGTCTTTTGCACCCAACTGCGCGCCTATTGCAGCCGGGAAGGCCCATCCCAGAGACCCTGCCGCGCGCAGATATGTCTGACCGGGTTTGTCAAAGGCGGTATATTGCGCCGTCCAGGTTGCCGAGAAACCGGTATCTGCCACCACGATGCCGTTATCAGGCAGGGCCTCACCCAGCTCATGCGCAAGCCGGGGTGCCGGGATCAGATCGCTGGGCGCGTAGACGTTTTGCAACGACGCGGCCAGCCAGTCATCGGCGGCCGTTCGGCAACGTTCGAGCCAGCCATTTGCCGGGCGGCCGGGGCATTTGTCAGCAATCGAGATACATGCATCGCCCAGCGGTCCGGCCAAGCCCAGGACGTTGGGATATCCGCGCCCCAACTCCAGCGGATCTGTGTCAATCTGGATGATGCGGGTGCCAGGTGTCGGAATTGTCCAGTCACAGCTGATCTGGTCGCCCATATGGCATCCGACATAGATTACCAGATCAGCCTGCGCCAGCAACGCGTTGGCGTAAGGCGCAGAATAGGTTCCGACCACACCGAAATGGTTGGGATGTGATGTTTCGATGACCGAGCGTGCGCCGACCGATGTGGCGACAGGGATGCCCATCTTTTCGGCCAGCGCCTTCAGGCCCGCGCCCGCCTCAGTATAGAGCGCGGTAACACCGGCAACGATCATCGGGCGTTTGGCGGCGGCGATTTCGTCGGCTGCGGCCTGAAGATCAGCCGCTGCGGGCTGAATGGTCTGCCCCTGACCCGAGCCAGGGAACATCAGATCCGCCGGATCACCCGTAAAGGTGACTTCTTCGACCTGATCGCCTTTCAACCCGTCCAGGTCCAGATGTACGGGCCGACAGGTGCCGGTTTTCGCGGCACGCAGGGCATTTGCCAGCATACGGGGCAGGTGGTTCACATCGCGCACTTCGGCGGTAAAGTCCGTGACCGCTTGGTAAAGAGGGCGGTGTGACACTTCCTGATAGGCGTTGCGGTGCTGGTGACTGTCGGCTTTGCGCCCGGTCATCGCCAGCATCGGGACCCGGTCCAGATAGGCGTCTTGCAACCCGGCGGCGAGGTTGGCCGCCCCGACGGCCTGCGCCATGCAGAAACCGGTCTTGCCCGAAGCTCGCGCATACCCATCGGCCATATAGGCCGCGGCCTTTTCGCTGTGCGCCAAGATGCGGGTAATCCCGCGGTCTTCCAGTTGCAGGAGCGTGTGCCGCAGCACAGCATCCACGAAGAACACGTGATCCACCTGTTCTGTATGTTCGATCACATCGGCGATGATGTGCGCGCCGGTAACTTCCATGATTGTTGATCCTATTGGCTTTGGGGCGGGCCGCAGAGCCACAGGGGATTCTACGACGGGTTTCGCGGACCCTAGACCAAAAAGTTAAATTGGTCCAGCCAAATCTTAAAGATCAATTTTTGGACTATCCAGAGCGCTTCAATAGCTCAAGAATCGGCTGACCATCCCGTCGATATGGCGCTCCATCGCCGTACGCGCCGCTTGTGGACGTCGGGCGACGATGACCTCGGTGATTTCGCGGTTATTGGCGATCGTGGTTTGCCGATGATGGCGCGACCGGGTGCCCATGTACCAATTCTCCCAGAGCGGCCCGCTCTTCTGTTCCCACAGATAGTCCATCAATTCCACGAACAGGCTGTTGCCCGCGCCTTTCATGATCGTCATGTGATAATGCCGCACCGATTGGTGAAATTCGGGTGTGTCATCAGGGGGGACCGCTGCGTTTGCTTCATATGCTGCAACAATATCTGCAATAATGGCGTCCGAACCGGACATGGCCACCTGAAAGCAGGCCTCGGGTTCGATCAAACGCCGAAGTTGCAGCACCTCATGCGGTCCCGGTGTGGATTCAACGCGCGCCAGCAATGTGCTTTCTTCATCGCTGATTGGCAGGACATAAGCCCCGGACCGGTCTTTGATCGTGATGATGCGCGCGGCCTCAAGCGCCAGCAGCGCCTCGCGCACGGTGGTCCGGCTGACTTCGAAGTCCGAGGCCAGTTCGCGCTCGGGGGGCAGGCGGCTCATGGGTTTGAACTTGCCTGATCGGATGTCACTTTCCAGCGAATTGGCAACGCGCTGATAGGTTTTTGTCGCCACGTGCGTCTCCTTGGTCTTAAGCCTTTCTTTTGGTCTAACCAATTTAATCCTGCGCGTACAGGGGCTTTTGACCGGTCCAAATCTTTTGGGTTGATAAACTGGACCAACCAAAATACGGTGGCCGCAAATTGGTCTGAATCGAAAAGGAGCTGTCGCGCATGTCCGACACGCGGCCCAATATCGTGCTGATTATTACCGATCAGCAAAGGTTTGATACGATCGCGGCGCATGGCCACGGGCATATGAACACACCCAACCTCGACCGTCTGGCGCGCGAAGGTGTCTCATTCGACCAATGCCACATCACGGCAGCCAGCTGTGTGCCCAGCCGGGCCAGCCTGTTCACCGGGTATTACCCGCATGTCACCGGCATTCTGGAAAATGAGCAGGTCTGGTCGAACACCTGGGTGAAGGACCTGAACGAGGCGGGATATACCTGCGTCAATGTCGGCAAGATGCACACCAACCCGTTCACGGCTGATGCCGGGTTCGATGAGCGTTTCAATGTCGAAAACAAGGACCGTTACCTTCAGGGGCGGTGGTATTTCGACGAATGGGACAAGGCGCTGGCGGCCAATGGTCTGGTCAAGCAACAGCGCGAACACTATCGCAAGCGCGACGATTACGGTCAGCGGCTTGGCGCGTTCGAATGGGAGCTGCCCGAAGAGCTGCATTCCGACGTGTTTGTCGGCAACTTCTCGAAGTGGTGGCTGGATACCAAGCCGAAAACGACACCTTTGTTCATGCAGATCGGCTTTCCGGGGCCGCACCCGCCATATGATCCGACGCAGAAATATGCCGACATGTATATGGGGCGCGACGATATCCCCATGCCCAAGGTCAGCCAGCAGGATCTGGACGGCCAGCCCTCGTATCTCGAAGCCAAGCGGGTGCATGACGCCGAGGTCGATCACGATTCGATCCTCTGGAATCCGGACCGGACACCCGAGGATGAGCACCGGATGCGGGCCTATTACTATGCCAATGTCTCGATGATCGATACCTGCGTGGGTGAGATCATGGAGGCGCTGGACAGCAACGACTATGACGACACCGTGGTGATCTTCACCTCGGATCACGGCGATTGCCTTGGGGATCATGGCGTTTCGCAGAAGTGGAGCATGTATGACGTTGTCACCCGCGTGCCCCTGATCGTCTGGTCGCCCAAGCGGTTTGCCGGTGGGCGCACCGTTGAGGGGCTGTGTCAGCTGTTCGATCTGGGCCCGACCATTCTGGAACTGGCCGGTGTCGAACCCGCGTCCGATATGGAGGCGCGTAGCCTCGTGCCCGCGCTGAAGGACGAAGATTGGGAGGCGCGGAGCGAGGTTTTCTGCGAGCAGGCCGGGGACATGGTCATGACCGGTGCCGATTTCATCACCATGATCCGCGACGAGCGCTGGAAGCTGGTGCATTTGCTGGGCACCGACGAGGGGCAGCTGTTCGACATGGAAAACGACCCCGACGAAATGGAAAACCTGTGGCTCCGGCCCGAACATCGTGAGCGCAAGTTTGAGATGAAAGACCGGATTTTGAACTGGTTGATCCAAAGCAATGTGCAAACGCGGGACCGGACCGAAGCGTTCCGCTGACAATCCAGATATTCAGGAGGAAAATGAATGGAGACGATGCAGGCCATCGAGCTTATCGAGCCGGGTGGACCCGGAATGCTGCGACTTGGAAGTGCCGAACGCCCCGTGCCGGGCGCCGGTGAGGTCTTGATCGAAGTGGTTGCTGCGGGTGTGAACCGCCCGGACTGCCTGCAGCGCAAAGGGGCCTATCCGCCGCCGCCCGGTGCGTCCGAAATTCTGGGGCTCGAAGTTGCGGGAACCATTGTGGCGGTGGGCGACGGGGTGTCTGATGGTGAAATCGGGCGCAAGGTCATGGCGCTGATCAGCGGTGGGGGCTATGCCGGATATGCGACGGCAAATGTGCTGCATGTTCTGGACGTTCCCGGGACGCTCAACATGGCGCAGGCCGCAGCATTTCCCGAGACGTTCTTCACCGTCTGGCACAATGTGTTTCAGCGCGGCGAGCTCAAGGCGGGAGACGTGTTTCTGGTGCACGGCGGCACCAGCGGTATCGGCACCACCGCGATCCAGCTTGCCAAGGCATTTGGCGCCAAAGTCATCGCCACCGCGGGTTCGGAGGAAAAGCGCAAGTTTTGCGAAGACCTTGGCGCTGATCTGGCCATCAATTACCGCGAGGATGATTTTGTCGAAGCGGCGCGCAAGTTTACAGACGGGCGCGGGGTCGATCTGATCCTGGACATGGTCGGCGGGCCCTATATCGACCGCAACCTTGATGTGGCGGCGGTTGAAGGCCGTCTGGTCCAGATCGCTTTCCTTCAAGGCCCCAAAGCCGAGGTGGACTTTCGCAAATTGATGCAGAAACGGCTGAACTTCACCGGTTCAACCCTGCGCGCGCGCTCTGTCGAGTTCAAGGAGGTGCTGGCCAATGAACTGCGCGATCAGGTTCTGCCACTAGTCGAAGCGGGCAAGATTAAGCCGGTGATGGATCAGGTCTTTGCACTCAAGGACGCCAGCCTGGCCCATGCGCGGATGGAACAGGGCGATCACATCGGGAAGATCGTGCTCGAACTGTGAGGTTGCGACGCGTCGGCCTTGCTCACCGGCGCGCCCTTACATTGTGCTGCCGACCTTGCGCATGACGGCGAGGTATCGGTCAAAGTTCTCTTCGAACCGGAATTTGTTCGAAGAGATGGCAAGCGCATGGTTGGGGATCGGATGGAATGGTATGGCGATGCAATGGCTGCGGCTGGTGTATTCGGCGCGGTCCAGCGCATAGCCGTTTTCGCGGATCAGCTCGATCTCTTCCCAGAACTTCGCGCGGTCGGTGATGGTGTTGGGCGTGCGCGGTGTGAGCGGATTTTGTTCGAGGAAATCAGCAACCTCGCGGTCGGTTAGCATCGACAGGAGCAACTTGCCCGATGCGCGCGCATGGGCATTGCCCAGCGTGCCAAAGGATACATCGTCAGAACGAATGCGGCCGGCTCCGGCTGCACTGGCAACAACGGTCACATCATTGCCGATCCAAGCGGCGGCATAGGCGGCCTCACCGGTTTCTTCGGCCAGGCGCGTGACCACGGGGGCCAGAATCTCTTGCGGCGTGTACTGGCGCAGGAAACTGGAGACCACGGGCAGCAGGGCCGGGCCAAGCGTGTAGCGCCGACGCGGGTTCTTCCGCAGCACGTTGATATGCTCAAGCGTGTGGAGCAGGTGATAGATCGACTGTCGCGATACACCCAAGTCTTCGACCAGCTCCGGGACGCTGCGCCCGTCAGCTGATTGGGCGACCAATGTCAGGATGTCAAAGGCGCGCGCTGCCGATCTGACCCGGATTTCATTGTTTTCACTGCTCAAATCGCGATTCTCCTCAAAATTATCATCATTATATGAAGATATATAATATCTTGACACATCTTGCGCAAACACCAATATTGGACTAACCAAAATACAAATTGGCATTTTGGGTGGACCAAAATGCAACGCCGAGGGAGGAAGCGCGTTGAATAACTTTGATTTTCTTGTCGACTCGCTCTATCGAATCGCTCGAATCCGCGCCGCCGAGCAGGCTGTGTGGGATTTAAGCGGTGGCAAGGACCCCAAAGTCATCGGTTCCGTACATCTCTGCGCCGGACAGGAGGCGGTTCCCGTCGGGGCGCTGGCGGGGCTGACAGACACAGATCAGATCATCTCAACCTATCGCGGCCACGGCTGGGCGATTGAGTCCGGCCTGACGCTGGAGCAGGTGATCGGCGAAGTGTGTCATCGGTCAGTCGGCATCAACCAGGGCCGTGGCGGCAGCGCTTACATGATGGCCCCGCATAAACGCTTTATCGGCGAGAATTCGATAGTTGGCGCCGGTGTGCCGATGGCCTGCGGTGTGGCGATGGCGAACCTGCGCGAGGGCAACGACAACGTGGTGCTGGTCTCGATCGGAGATGGCGCGATGAATCAGGGTTCGGTCAGCGAGGCGATGTCCTTCGCCAAGGCGCGAAACCTGCCAATGATCCTGATTTGCGAGAATAATGGCTGGGCTGAGATGACCAAGGGAACGGTCATCAACAAGGTCGAAAAGCTGACGCGCCGCGCTGCGAGCTTTGGCATTCAGGCGCTGTCGGTCGATGGCACCGATGCGCTTGCCGTACGCGACGCCGTCAAATCCATGGCAGCGCGGGCGCGGGCCGGTGAAGGGCCCGCAATGATCGAATGTGCGGTTCCGCGCCTTTGGGGTCATTACAACCGCGATATCGAGCATTATCGTCCCAAGGCCGACAAGAAAGAAGCAGAACAGCGGGATCCGCTGGAAAACCTCAAGACCTATCTGGTTTCAAAGGCGATCCTGTCGAGCAGCAAGGCCGAAGAACTGATTACATCGGCGCAGGAAGAGGTGGCGCAGACCGTGGAAGCGGTGCTGGCCTCAGCGCCGCTGGACCCCGACACGGTTGATCTGCGCGCAGTAACGGCTGAACCCGATGCTCAAGGGACATCACCGACGCGGGCCGAACCGCGCGAGTTGACCTATGCGCAGGCGCTGAACGAAGCCTTGCGGCAAGAGCTGCAGGCGCGATCGGAAGTGGCCGTCTACGGCGAGGATGTAGGTTTCGCAGGCGGCATTTTTGGTGTGACGCGCAATCTGCAGAAAGAATTTGGTGAAGACCGCGTCTTTGACACGCCGATTGCCGAGGCGGCCATCCTTGGTTCTGCGGTAGGTGCGGCGATGCAGGGCATGCGCCCCGTGGTCGAGATCATGTGGGCCGATTTCATGCTGGTCGCGCTGGATCAGTTGATCAATCAGGCGGCCAATATCCGCTCGATCACCGGCGGCAAGACCAATGTGCCGATGGTCATGCGCACGCAACAAGGGGCCACTCCGGGGTCCTGTGCGCAGCATTCGCAATGCCTTGAGGCCCTGTTGGCGCATATTCCCGGCCTGAAGGTCGGGCTGCCTGCAACCGCTCAGGACGCCTATGACATGCTGCGCAGCGCGATCGCTGACCCAGACCCCTGCGTCATGTTCGAAGCGCGCGAATTCTACATGCAGACCGGACCGGTTGAGACCAGCGACACTGCGGAACCGGTTGGAAAGGCACGCCTGCGATGCAGCGGCAATGACGTGGCGATTGTCACTTGGGGAACCATGGTTCCCGTGGCCATGGAGGCGGCAGCGATGCTGAAGGAACAGGGTGTTTCGGCCTCTGTCCTGGATCTGCGCTGGCTGGTTCCGATGGATACCGATGCGTTGATGAAAGTGGTGCGCAAGGCGGGCAATCGCGTTGTTGTGCTGCATGAGGCCAATAAAACAGGCGGTTTTGGAGCCGAAGTTCTGGCCTGCGTGTATGAGGCTGTACTGCATTCGGAAAAACCAACCGTGACGCGCGTTGCCATGCCGGATGTGCGTGTTCCAGCCGCACCGCAACTGATGAAAAGCCTGCGCCCAAATGCAGAACGTGTCGTGCAGGCGGTCAAGGAAATGCCGACCTTCGTCGCGAAAGCAATGGTCTAGCCACCGAAAGAGACCTGGAGCCCCAAAGACGATGCAATCGACACTGACCATAAGCTGGCGCGACCGTCCCATAGATCCCATCGTGGTCGAAGGGGTGGAGTGCGGCTTTGCTCTGGCCAAACGCTATGGCTATGCAGGCGTCGAGTTGAACGGCAACTCGTTTGAATTTGAAGTCCCGCGCCTCAAACAACTGCTGGATCAAACCGGGTTGCACCTGTCCAGCATCATGACCGGTGCCGTCAACGGCAATGGCGATACCTTGTCCAGCAAGGATGGCTGCGCCCGGACGCGCAGCAAGGCTGCCATTCACCGGGCCATTGATGTGGCCGCAGAATGTGGTGGCCTGGTGTCACTAGGGCTTGCCGTCGGTGGGCGTTCCGGGGCAGGGCGCGAGCAACTGGTCGGCAGTCTGCGACAGCTGTGCGATTATGCCGCCGAGAAAGACGTGCGACTCTGCGTCGAGCCGATCAACCGATACCTGGGGTCCGGCATTGTCACTGTGGCCGACGCGCTTGCGCTTATTGCCGAGGTTGACCGGGACGGGCTTGGGATCACGCTTGATGTCTTTCAGGCCAATATCGAAGAAACCTCGATTGCCGATGCCATTCACCAGGCTGGGCCTCATTTGTACCATATTCAACTGGCCGACAATACGCGGCTGGTTCCTGGTACGGGCTCGATTGATTTCGACACCATCCGCACAGCACTCCGCATGGTGGGCTATTCGGGCTGGCTGTCGGCCGAACTTATGCCCGAGCCGTCCCCTGACGCGGCGGCGCGGGATTGGATGACGTTCTACCAGGAGTTCACAGCAATGCCACCAGACCTATCCTTGCAGCGCTTCGAGGGTCTCGTTCAGAAACTGAACGCCGACCCTGTGTTTCTTGAGCGCGCAGCGTTTTTCGAAGGGACAGCTTCGCTGTCGATTGACGGAACCGAATGGGTGTTTCGTTTCGCCGACGGCAAGATCGTCAACGTGCGCGAGGGCCTGCCCGCCGCCGGTGTCGATTTCCGCTTCATCGCGCCAAACGACGAATGGGACAAACTGTTCTCCGGCAAGTCCCACCTGATCAAATCGCTGAACAACTATCACGGCACCATGTCTGTCGAAGGCGATCCGGCAAAGCTGAACGGCAACATGCGCCCTCTCTTCTACCTCTTCTCCAGCCTGAAGGAGATCGGCAATGCGTAAGAACGCAATCGGTGAATATATCCGTGTCGGTGACTGCGACGCCTATGTCGAGATCATGGGCGAGGGCCGCCCGCTGATGTTCTTTGCGCCTGCCGGTCGTGACAACATGCACTGGCGCGACAGCCTGCGCCATTTCAGCGATCGCTATACCTGTATCGCAGTTGACCTCCCGGGTCGGGGCAAATCCACCATCTACTCACGGGACCTGCCGTATCTGCTGACTGACAAGCAGATGTGCGATTTCCACTATGAGATCCTCAAGGCACTTGGATTTGACGAGGTCGCCGTCTGCGGCACCTCGATGGGCGGCACATTGTGTTATTCAATGGCCGCCTATTACCCCGATCTGGTCAAGGTGTCCGTGCCTGTTCAGGGGTCGATCAACCGCCCCCTGATGCGGCGTCCCGCGCTGGAGTATCTGATCCATCCCCATAACAACATCATGCATGGGATGGCGGACAATATGGGCAGCCTGATCGGCCGTCGCTGCACCGACGAGGGGCGCGAGTTCCTTGAAGATACGCTGCCCTACACCAATCCACGAGCATTGCACGCCGATCTGGTCGCTTTTGTCGAAACCGACCTGAGCGACGTACAACATCAGATCAAGGCGCCAACCCTTGCCATCGCCGGAACCGATGACTGGCTGATGAACAAGGAAGTGCTTGAAAAAACAATCGCAGATATGCCCGAGGGCTTGGACATCACTTATCACCCGCTCGACCAGCTTGGACATTTTGTCCATCTCGAGCGACCCGACGAGTTCTTTGGGGCCGTCGATCCATTCCTTGCAACGCACTATCCGGCAGGGGGTTAACCACAACACAAGCAATTTTCATGGGAGGAAAACATGAAATATTCCATCATCAAGGCCGCCGCAGCGGCGTTGACGCTGGCCGCGAGCACCGCAGGTGCCTGGGCCGAGGACCTGACCAAGATCCGCTACGGCTACCTGCCCATCCCGCTGATGCCGCTGTTTGCGGCCGAGGCGCACGGGCTGTTTGAGAAACACGGGGTTGACGTCGAACTGATCAAGTTCACATCCGGCCCTGCCGAGTTCCAATCACTTCAGGCGGGCAGCATTGACCTGGCTCAGGGCGCACTAGCTGCATTCTACATGGCGTCGTCGCGCGGGCTGGACGCAAAATGGGTGTATACTTTTGGCGATGCCGGACCGATCGAGGGCTTTGTTCTAGCCGAAGGCACCAACATCGAGTCCTATGCCGATCTGAAGGGCAAGAAAATCTCGGCGCCGTCGGGTTCGATCCTGCATCTCTATCACGTGTCGCAGGCGCTGGATGCCGGTCTAGAGGTCAGCGATATCGAGTTCATCTCGCTGCCGCCCCCGCAGGCCGTTCCGGCGGTTGAGAATGGAAATGTGGATGCGTCATGGTTCTGGGAACCTTTCATCACCATTTCCAGCGAGAAGGGCGCCAAAGAGATGTATCGCGCCCGCGATGTTGGCCTGAGCGACTTCTTCGGCATCGCTGCCAGCGGCAAGTGGCTGGACGATGAGGCCAATCAGGCCGCCCTGGCGCGGATGTTGAACGCAATGGAGGAGGGCGTGGCGATGTACGAACAAGACCCCGCACCGACGCTTGCGAAGGTCGAGGAGTTCACCGGCATCAAGCAGGATCTGGCGACCCGCATCATCGACGGGATCGACTGGGCCAGCCTGGCCAAGCAGACCGAGGCCGATTCCCCATTTAACATGACGACCGAGGGTGCGGGTGCGCATGCGCAGCTGCAATGGGTTCAGGATCGTGCTTTGGCCGCCGAGCTGATGGACAAGCCGGGCGATCTGGATAACTTCCTTGACAGTCGCGCTGTAAGTCAGGCGAGCAAATGACGCCAATACTCGAAGCAAAAGGGCTGGAGAAATCATTCTCCGGCCCAAACTCAAAATCCGATTTGATGATCGCGGTTCAGGATTTCAATCTGGAAATCCAGCCGGAAGAGATCGTCTGTATCGTCGGGCCAAGCGGCTGCGGTAAGTCCACATTCCTTGACATGGTTGCGGGCTTCACCCAGCCAACAGGCGGAACGTTAAAGGTGCTGGGCGAAGATGTGAAACGCCCGCATCCCGATCGCGGTGTGGTGTTCCAGCAGCCAGTGCTGTTTCCCTGGATGAGCATCCACGACAATGTGGTCTTTGGTCCGAAGTCACGGGGCATCTCTGCCGAGAAATACGAACAAGACGCTGCGCGCGTGATCAAAAGCGTGGGTCTGGAAAAATTCCGCGACCATTACCCTTACCAGCTGTCCGGGGGGATGAAGCAACGGGCGCAGATTGCGCGGGTTCTGGTGGCCAGTCCGAAACTCATCCTAATGGACGAGCCATTCGGCGCGCTGGATGCGCAGATGCGGATCAACATGCACGAACTGCTGATCTCGGTCTGGGAAGAATACAAACCCACGATCATGTTCATCACGCATGACGTGGAAGAGGCGCTGTTTCTTGCAGATCGCGTCGTGGTGATGTCGCATCACCCCGGCACAATTGCCCGCATCTATGACATTCCGTTCGAACGGCCCCGCACCTATGGGATCACCGCTGATCCGCGGTTCGCCGAGTTGCGCGGAGAGATCGTGGAAATGCTGCGCGCCAAGACAGAGGAGGCTTTCTGAGATGAGTCGTCAAAACAACTTTCTGAGCCTTCTGTCCGGCTTTGTCCTGTTCGCGATCTGGTCTTTCGTGACCATGACCGGAATGGTCGACGGCACGACGCTGCCCAGCCCGGTTACACTATTCCATACAATCGTCGATCTGGCGGCAAACGGGTACAGTGGCTCGACGCTGTGGGGTCATATCGGCATCAGCATCTTCCGCGCTCTGTCCGGGTTTTCGCTGGCGATCATCATCGGTGTTCCGCTGGGGCTCATGATCGGGCGCAGCAAAGTTCTGGAGTCGCTGACCGCGCCTATTATCGGGTTTTTCCGACCCATTCCGCCCATCGCTTTCATCACGCTGTTCGTCTTCTATTTCGGGATCGGCGAAGGCCCCAAGATCGGTCTGATCTTTATGGCCTGCCTGTGGTACGTGATCCTGAATTGTGCTGAAGGTGTCCGCAACATTCCCGATCTGATCATCCGTGCCGGTGAGAATATCGGACTGACCCGCCTCCAGCTGTTTTTCAAGGTGATCATTCCGGCCTCATTGCCGGCAATCATGACAGCGGTGCGCGCGGCCTCGGCGATCAGCTGGACGCTGGTTGTGGCCTCCGAACTGATCGGCGCGCAGGCGGGGCTGGGCTTTATGATCCTGGACTCGGCCCAGTACTTCAACATCCCCGTCACCTATGTGGGGATCATCATCATCGGGTTCATTGGCCTGCTGTGGGAACTTGTGATTGCCGCAATCCAGCGGCGGGTTCTGCACTGGCAGGGCAAATAGACACCTCCCAGGGGCGAAGAGGGAAACAGCCGGTCTGCGCCCACCGCGGCCCGTCTGTTTCCCTCGACGCTTGGTTTTAGCCCGCGAATTCGTGGGACTTAAGGCCGGTCGCTCCCAACCCCTCAATCACAAAGACTGCACCTGCATGAGGATCTTCCGGCAGATTTTCATGTGCGATCAGATGATTGGTCGAGGTGACGTAGAGAGTATCAAGGTTTTTGCCACCAAAGGCGCACATGGTGGGGTAGGTGGTGGGCACTTCGATTTTCCTTAACAGGTTGCCACCGGGTGAAAAGCAGCCAATCGCGCCGCCCCGTACGAAGGCGGACCAGTAGTTTCCGTCGGTGTCCACCGCAGCCCCGTCCGGACGACCCGGCACGTTGCTGAAATCGTGAAACACCTCACGCGCGCCCAATACGCCAGTCTCCGGATTGCGGTCCCGGACATAGAGCTCGTTTGCAGGTGTGTCGGCGTAGTAGAGCCGCGACCCATCCGGCGCAAAGGCAACACCATTGGCAATTGTCAGGCCATCATCGATTTGGGTAACGGAGTGGTCCGTCCCGATCTTGTAAAGCCCTGCTGTCGGTAATCTGCGCGCATCGCAATGCGAGCCGATCCAGAAGCACCCATCAGGTCCGACACGCCCGTCGTTCAGACGATTGTCGGGCCGGTCGGGTTCGGGGTCGACCAAAAACTCAGTCGCGCCGGTTTCCGGGTCAAACGCATGAAGCCCGGATTTGAGCGAGGCAATCAATTGGCCGTTTGCGCGCAGACCAAGGGCACCGACAGGTTCAGGAACCTGCTGCGTGCCGAAAGATCCGTCAGACAGATCATGATGCCAGATTTCACAGTTCAGGCTGTCAACCCAGAACAGTTTCGAACGCCGATGATCCCACAAAGGGCTCTCGCCCAACGTGTTCAGAAACGAGCCCAGGCGATGAAGTTTCATTAGGTCACGACCGCATTGTTTATGTTGCCGGACTGTCCCATATTATGGTTTGAAATTCAATGTTTAGGGGCAAAAAGCCTGCGGTATTTATGCCTTTTCTCGACCCTGTTTTTTGTTTGTGCGGATGGCATCTGTGCGGGCCGTTTTTTGAAACCGAATTGACCAAGCCCAGCTTTGTCCAAGACAGCCTCGGTTCGGCTGTCAGATCAGCCCTTCGATCAGTGCGATATCAGCGTTGCATGCTCCTGCGCGTTTTTTTCTTGCGGTTTGGTATTCTGTTGAGTTGTAGCAGTTGCGGGCCTGCTGCATCGTGTCGAATTCGATGATGACGCGTCGTTGCCAGTTTGTGCCTTCCAGGGTTTCTGCCTCGCCGCGGGCCAGAAACCGGGCGCCGTATTTGCGGAACGCTTCGGGGGCGATGGACTGGTAGTCCTGATAGGCGTCGGGGTCGGTCACGGTGACATTGGCGATCCAGTAAGCCTTTGGCGTGTCAGTCATTTTCTGTTTTTTCCTCTGCTGCGAGCAGCCTGTCGGCGATGGCACTGGTGTCATCCAGATGTCGCTCGACAGCCCGGCGCGCGGCGTCTGGATTACCCGAGATGATGGCCTGGCAAATCTGTTCCATATGGGCGATGCCCGGGCGTTCGCGGTTGGTGGTGGACAAGGTCATCATCCGCAACCGGCTGATCCGGCCGTTCAGGCGCTGAACGATGTCCCAGGCGATATATTGCCCGGCGCCGTCGAAAATCTCGGAGTAGAAATCCGCCGTGGCGCGGAACAGCGCGCCGGGTGCCTTGTCCGAGAACCCGCGTTTCAGCTGCTCAAGCGCGTCCGTGAGGGAGTGCGCCCGCTCGGGCGTGATGTTGCGGGCGCAGCCTTCGGCGGCTGCGGTTTCGAGCATGCGGCGGATGGCGTAGATCTGACGCGCATCCTCGCGGTTCATGATGGCGACGATCGGGCCGCGCCCGGGCAGGATCTCGACCAGGCCTTCGGCTTCGAGATAGCGTATCGTTTCGCGGATGACGGTTCTGCTGACGCCCAGCTGGTCGCAGAGCGGGCGTTCGACAAGCCGTTGGCCGGGCTGGAAAACTCCCTCGATGATGGCCTCGCGCATCCGTTCCTGCACCATGTCCCGCAGGGTCGCGGGGGGGTGGTCGATCTTCGTCAGTTTTGCGGTGCTCATGCCGGTATGGCTAGCAGGTCGCAGGGGGTCGGACAAGGTATGATTGACAGATGGTATTATGGTATACCATAGTTTCCACATCGAATCGCAAGGAACACATTCATGCCCGCCGAAATCCGCAAAACCCTGCTGCATGTGGAAAACACCCTGATCGAAGGGGGCAAGGTTGCTGAACAGCCGCTGAAGATGATCGCCGCTCTTGCCGTGATCACAAACCCATGGGCCGGGCGTGGTTTTGTCGAAGATCTCAAGCCCGAGATTCATGATTGCGCCCCGGGTCTGGGTCAGCTGCTGACGGATATGGTGCTGGAGGCCGCCGGGGGTGGCGACAAGGTCGAAGGATACGGCAAGGCGGCCATCGTGGGTGTGAATGGTGAGGTCGAGCACGGCTCGGCTCTGATCCACACGCTGCGCTTTGGCAATTTCTACCGCGAGGCGGTGGGCGCCAAATCTTATCTGGCCTTTACCAACACCCGTGGCCCGGCAAACGCACCGATGCAGATTCCGCTGATGGACAAGAATGACGGTGGGCGGCGCAGCCACTACCTGACGATCCAGCTGCAGGTTGCAGATGCGCCCGCGCCGGACGAGATCATGATCGCGCTTGGCGCCTCGATCGGCGGGCGTCCGCATCACCGGATCGGGGACCGCTATCAGGACCTCAAGGAACTGGGCCATGACGTTGACAACCCTGCAGCTGTCTGAGCCTTTCGGCACAGTCACCTATCGCGAGGCGGGGCTTTCCCATGCCGGGATGGCACCGCCGCTGGTGCTGATCCATGGTGTGGGGATGCAGTCGGCGGCCTGGGGGCCGCAGATCGACGCGCTTGCCGGGGCGCATCATATCATTGCTTTGGACATGCCCGGCCATGGTGGCAGCGACCAAATCCCCGCCGGGTCCGATTTGCCCATCTTTCTGGATTGGTTGCTGGCGGTTTTGGATGCGTTGCAGCTGAAACAGGTCAATCTGGCAGGCCATTCCATGGGCGCGCTGATTGCCGGTGGCTTTGCGGTGCGCAACCCGGACCGGGTGGCCCGAGTCGCCCTGTTGAACGGTGTCTATTGCCGCGACGCGGCGGCCAGCAGATCGGTGATCGCGCGGGCCGAGCTGATCGGCACCGGGGCATTTGATCTGGAAACGCCGCTGCAGCGCTGGTTTGGGGATACTGCAACGGACCGGGCGGCACGCGACTGCGTGGCGTCGTGGCTGTCCGAGGTCGATATCGACGGCTATGCCACCGCTTACGGTGCGTTTGCGCGGGGCGACAGGCTTTATGCGGACGGGTTCGGGCAGATCGCCTGCCCGCTGCTGGCGCTGACAGGCGACGGCGATCCCAATTCAACCCCGGCCATGTCGCAGGCCATGGCGCAGGCGGCCCCGCGCGGGCAGGCTGTTGTCATCGAAAACCATCGGCATATGGTCAACCTGACGGCTCCGGATGCGGTCAACGCAGCGCTGGAGACCTGGCTGGCAACCCCACTGCAAGAGGGTGATCCCACATGATCGAATTTGACCCCGACACATTGAACGACCCGCGCGCCCTGCGAAACGCCTTTGGCACGTTCATGACCGGCGTGACCGTTGTGACGGCCCATGACGATGCCGGCAACCCGCTGGGATTTACCGCAAATTCCTTTGCCTCGGTCTCGCTTGATCCGCCTCTGGTTCTGGTCTGTCTCGCAAATACCTCACGCAATTACGACACGTTCGCGAACACGTCGCGCTTTGCCATCAACATACTGGCCGAGTCCCAGATCGAGGTCTCCAACACCTTTGCCCGCCCGGTCGAGGACCGGTTCGCCAAGGTGGACTGGCAGCCGGGGCCGCACGGATCCCCCATTCTGGACGATGTATCGGCCTGGTTCGATTGCAGCATGTTCAACACGGTGGATGCAGGCGATCACCTGATCCTGATCGGCGAGGTCAAAGCCTTTGATCAAAAAATCGCACCGGGGCTGGGCTATGCCCGCGGCGCCTATGTCACCCCCGCCGCCGAGGCGAAGGCGATGAGCAAGCGCACCGGCATGATCGTATCCGCCCTGATCGAACGGAACGGGAAGATCCTGTTGCAGGACGATGGCAATGGCGGTCTGACGATCCCGGCCACCGACGATGTGGCAGATGGGGCCAACGCGGCGCTGATGAGGCTGATCAGCGACAGCGGGGTACAGGCGGAACCGGGATTTGTCTTTTCCGTCTATCAGGATGAAGCGCGCAAACACCAACACATCTCATTCCTGTGCCAGGCCGCCGATGGCGAGCCCGAGAACGGTGTCTACACCGAGCTCAACGCGTCCACATTGATGGATGTCGCTGATCCGGCGATCTGCACCATGCTGGAGCGGTTCGCCAGGGAAAGCCGCATGGGGAATTTTGGGGTGTATTACGGCAACGAGGTGAGTGGCGAGGTCAAGCCGCTTACCCCTGGGAGTTAAGTCGAAAATGAAGTTCTCACTCTTTGCGCATATGGAGCGGATCTCACCGGATCAGGACCAGAAACAGCTCTATGACGAGTTCATTCAGCTCTGCAAGATCGCTGACGATGGCGGGATGCACGCGGTCTGGACTGGCGAGCACCATGGCATGAACTTCACCATCGCGCCGAACCCGTTCCTGAACCTGGTCGATATCGCGCGCCACACCAAGAACGTGCGGCTGGGCACGGGTACCGTGATCGCGCCGTTCTGGCACCCGATCCGTCTGGCGGGTGAGGCGGCCATGGCCGATATCATCACCGACGGTCGCCTGGATCTGGGGATCGCGCGCGGGGCCTATACGTTCGAATATGAGCGCCTCATGCCGGGTCTGGACGCCTGGGAGGCCGGTCAGCGCATGCGCGAACTGGTCCCCGCCGTGCAAAACCTGTGGCAGGGCGATTATGTGCATGAGGGGGAATTCTATCAGTTCCCCAAAACCACATCCGCCCCGCAGCCCGTCCAGCAGGATGGTCCGCCGATCTGGGTGGCCGCACGCGACCCCAACAGCCACGAGTTTGCGGTTCAGAACAACTGCAACGTCCAGGTGACGCCGCTCTGGAACGGGGACGATGAAGTCCGCAGCCTCATGTCCAAGTTCAACGATGCCTGCGCCAAGTTCCCCGACATTCCGCGACCCAAAGTCATGCTGCTGATGCACACTTATGTGGCCGGGGATGATGCGGATGTGAAACAGGCCGCGATCGAGCTGAACCGGTTCTATTGCTATTTTGGCGCGTGGTTCATGAACAAGCGAGAGATATCACAGGGCCTGATCGACCCGCTGAGCGACGAGGAGATCGCGGCGCATCCCTTCTATACCCCCGAGAATATGGAGCGTGATCTGGTGATCGGCACCGCCGATACGGTCATCGACCGGCTGCGCCAGTATCAGGAGCTTGGCTATGACGAGTATTCCTTCTGGATCGATTCCAGCATGCCGTTCGAGCGCAAGAAAGCCTCGCTGGAGCGGTTCATCAAAGACGTCATGCCGGCCTTTCAGTAAGGGATCGTCGTAAAATGCAGCAGTTTCAACAGTATATCGATGGCGCCTTCTCGGACGGGTCCGACCGGTTCGACAGTCTGGACCCGGCAACCGGCACGGTCTGGGCGCAAATGCCCGAGGCCGGGGCCGAGGATGTCAACAGGGCTGTTGAGGCTGCCGAACGCGCGTTCTTCTCGCCCGAATGGGCGGGGATGACCGCCACCGCACGCGGCAAGCTGCTCTACCGGCTGGCCGACCTGATCGCGGAAAACGCCCCGCGTCTGGCCGAGCTTGAGACCCGCGATACCGGCAAGATCATCCGCGAAACATCGGCGCAGATCGCTTATGTGGCGGAATATTACCGGTATTATGCCGGGCTGGCCGACAAGATCGAGGGCGCGCATCTGCCGATCGACAAGCCGGATATGGAAGTCTGGCTGCGCCGCGAGCCGATCGGCGTTGTGGCGGCGGTGGTGCCCTGGAACTCGCAGCTGTTCCTGTCGGCGGTCAAGATCGGACCGGCGCTGGCGGCAGGCTGCACCGTTGTTCTGAAAGCGTCCGAGGACGGCCCGGCGCCGATGCTGGAATTTGCGCGCATCTTTGATCAGGCAGGCTTTCCCAAAGGCGTGCTGAACGTCATCACCGGCGGCCCCATGGCCGGGGCCACCCTGACCAGCCATCCCAAAGTGGCCCATGTCGCCTTTACCGGCGGGCCAGAGACAGCGCGCCATATCGTGCGCAACTCGGCCGAGAACCTGGCCTCCACCTCGCTGGAACTGGGCGGCAAATCGCCGTTCATCGTGTTCGAGGATGCCGATATCGAAAGTGCCGTGAACGCGCAGATCTCGGGCATTTTTGCCGCCACCGGGCAAAGCTGCGTGGCCGGGTCGCGCCTTGTGGTTCAGGCTTCGATCAAGGACGCTTTCCTGGCCCGCCTCAAGGAAAAGGCCGAAGCCGTGGTCATCGGTTTGCCCGATGATATGGGCACCGAGGTTGGCCCGCTGTGTACAAAGCGTCAGCGCGACATCGCGGTTGATCTGATCGCACGCTCCGTTGCTCAGGGCGCCAAGCTGGTGACCGGCGGCAGGCCCATCGACCGGGACGGGTTCTACTTCCCGCCCACCATTCTGGATTGCTCGGACGCGCGAGATGCGGACAGTCTGACCAACGAATTCTTTGGCCCGGTTCTGTCGGTTGTGTCTTTCGAGACCGAAGACGAGGCCATCGCCATCGCCAACAACACGCAGTTCGGTCTGGCCTCGGGCCTGTTCACCCAGAACCTGACCCGCGCGCACCGCATGATCCGCGCCATCCGCGCCGGCATCGTCTGGGTCAACACATATCGCGCCGTCAGCCCCATCGCGCCGTTTGGCGGGCATGGCCTCTCCGGCCACGGCAGAGAAGGCGGAATACAAGCCGCGCTGGATTACACCAAGGTCAAATCCGTCTGGCTGCGAACCAGCGACGACCCGATCCCAGACCCCTTCATCATGCGGTGACGGCCAACTTGAGAAACCGCGCGAACAGAAAAGCGGTGCATTCCTACATCAACAGGAGGACTACACTATGGCTGATATCCGGCCCCCTCAAAACGGCGACCATCTGGTTTCCGAAAAGGGGATTTTCAAAGGGCTACACAACGGTATGAGCATCGCGTCTAAGGCGATGGTTGCCGCATTTGTGCTGTTCACCATTCTCAATGTCGACTTCGCCAGCAGCGTCTATCAGGGCGTGCGGTCCTGGGTCGAAGGGGCGCTCAGCTGGTATTATATCAGCTCTGTCCTCATTCTGTTTTTTGTCTGCCTGTTCCTGATGTTCAGCCGCTTTGGCTCGATCCGGCTGGGCGACGATGACAGCCGCCCCGAATTCAGCAACTTTTCGTGGTTCGCGATGCTGTTCTCGGCGGGTGTGTCCATCGGTATCCTGTTCTTTGGTATCGCCGAGCCGCTGTTCTACTTCGATAATGCGGCAGGCTGGGGCTATCCGAACAATCCGTTTGCCGATGCGGCAGGACACACCGAGATGAACGTGCAACGCGCGGTGGACGCGGTTGTTGTCACCAACTTCCATTGGGGTCTGCATGGCTGGGCGATCTACACCATGACCGGTCTGGCACTGGGGTATTTTGCGTTCCGCAAAAAGCTGCCTCTGACCTTCCGGTCGGCGCTGTATCCGATCCTGGGCGACCGGATCTACGGCCCAGCGGGTCACGCGGTTGATCTGTTGGCGGTTTTCGGCACCGTCTTTGGTATCGCAACCTCGATGGGGCTGGGTGTTACCCAGATGGCCGAGGGGCTGAACGTGCTGTTCAACACCGGCACCGGCACCGGCCTGAAAGTCGGACTGGTAGTTGGCATTTCGATCATCGCGACCCTGTCGGCGGTATCAGGCATCGGAAAGGGTATTCGTATCCTGTCGGAATGGAACATCATCCTGTCCATCCTGCTGGTTCTGTTCTTCCTGTTCGCAGGCCCGACCCAGTGGCTGATCGGGTTCTTCATCAACGCAGTTGGCGACTATGCAACCGGTCTGTGGTCGATGGGGTTCTGGACCGCGTCCGAGCCCGGAGACGTATCCTGGCAGGGTGGCTGGACCATCTTCTACTGGGGCTGGTGGCTCAGTTGGGCACCGTTTGTCGGCATGTTCGTGGCGCGCATTTCCAAGGGTCGCACCATTCGCGAGTTCATGCTGGGTGCCATGTTCGTCCCCACTACGATGGCGTTCATCTGGATTTCGATCTTTGGCGGCAACGCGCTGTTCCTTGAACTGAATGCAGCCAATGGCGTGGGGTCGGCCGGTCTGATCGACATGGTGAACAACTGGAACCTGGGCGGGACCTTGTATGGCACGATTGAACTGCTGGCGGTGAACGGAACCCTGTCCTGGATCGTATCTGCGCTGGCCACCTTCCTGCTGGCCACCTGGTTCATCACCAGCTCGGATTCCGGCACGTTGGTTGTGACCACGATCCTGTCGATGGGCAACGCACACCCGCCGAAACTGCACCGGGTCGTATGGGGCGCCGCGCAGGGTCTGGTGGCGGCCGTGTTGCTGATGGCAGGTGGTCTGTCAGCCTTGCAAACGGCCGCCATTGCAGCCGCGCTGCCGATCTCGATCCTCGTGGTTCTGATGGCCTGGGGCGTTATCAAATCGCTTATCGAGGACAGTTCAGCCGCAAAACCAGCGACTGACGCGGCGCCGGATGGCACAGCGCTGGATGGCGATCTGCACGCCTGATCCCAACACAGAAGCTTTTGAACGGGCGGGGGTAATTCCGCCCGTTTTCGATCCTACAGGAGACTACGATGCTGACTTTGACGCGTTCCGACCTTTTGATCGGGGATGCCTATCTGAACGGAGAATGGGCCGGACGTAACGCCCGGTTCGACGTCACGAACCCCTCGACAGGCGAGGTTCTGGTGCAGGTTGCGGATTGTTCCGTCGCGGATGCCGATGCCGCGATTGCCGCCGCGCAGAAGACCCAGAAGGGCTGGGCCGCGCTGACCGGCAAAGAACGTGCGGCCATTCTGCGCAAGTGGTTTGACCTGATGGTTGCCCATGTGGACGATCTGGGCGCGATCCTGACGGCGGAAATGGGCAAACCACTGGCCGAGGCCAAGGGCGAGATCATGTATGGGGCAAGTTTTGTCGAATGGTTCGGCGAAGAGGCCAAACGCGTTTACGGCGACACCATCCCCGGCCACCAACGCGACAAGCGTATCATGGTGCTGAAGCAGCCGGTTGGTGTTGTTGGTGCCATCACGCCATGGAACTTCCCGAACGCAATGATCGCACGCAAGGTCGCCCCGGCGCTTGCGGCAGGGTGTGCGATGGTGGTGAAACCGGCGGCGGAAACGCCTTTGTCGGCGCTGGCTATGGCGCGGCTGGGCGAAGAAGCCGGTCTGCCGCCCGGTGTCTTTTCGGTTCTTCCTTCGACCGACAGTGTCGGGATCGGCAAAGCCTTCAGCGACAATCCTGTGATGCGCAAGATCAGCTTTACCGGTTCGACCCGAGTGGGCAAAATTCTCATGGAGCAGGGCGCGGCCCAGATCAAGAAGCTCTCGCTGGAACTGGGTGGGAACGCGCCGTTCATCGTGTGTGACGATGCCGATCTGGACAAGGCCATCGAAGGCGCGATGATCTCGAAGTTTCGCAATGCCGGACAGACCTGCGTGTGTACCAACCGGTTTTACGTGCAGGATGGTATCTACGACGCCTTTGTCGCCAAGCTGATTGCTGCGGTCGAGGCCCTGCCTGTGGGCGACGGCTTTGCCGAAGGGTCTGCCATTGGTCCGCTGATCACACCTGCGGCGGTCTCGAAGGTGCGGGAACATATCTCTGACGCGGTGAGCAAAGGTGCCACTGTTGCCACCGGCGGGTCTGCGCATGAACTGGGCGGGACTTTCTTTCAGCCGACCGTTGTCACCAACGCCACGCAGGACATGGCGGTCGCGCGCGAGGAAACCTTTGGCCCGCTGGCCCCGGTCTTCCGGTTCTCGGATATCGGTGACGCCATCGCCGCCGCGAACGACACAGAGTTTGGTCTGGCCTCTTACGTCTTTACCCAGAACCTGTCGCAGGTTTGGCGCTTCATGGAAGAGCTTGAATACGGAATGGTCGGCGTCAACACGGGCCTGATCTCGACCGAGGTTGCCCCGTTTGGTGGCATCAAGGAAAGCGGCTTAGGGCGCGAAGGTTCGAAATACGGGATCGAAGACTATCTGGAACTCAAGTACTGCTGCCTGAGCGTATGAGCGAACAACGGGGACTCCGGGCCAGTGATCCGGTGTCCCCAAAAGGCGCGGTAGCGGAGTTTATGCGGGAATATGCGTTGAGGTCAGTTCCAGCAATTGTCTGCCATCATCGGATGTCACAACTGTTCTGACTGTCGACACGCGGCGACCATGCTTCACGAATTGGGCCGTTGCGTGCAATGTGCCATCTTTGCTGTTTGACAGCAGGTTCGCTGATAGGTTGATCGCTAGGGGAAACCCGCTCATGCCCGGAGTTGGCATCGTGCCTTGAAGGGCCAGCGTTGTGGCGACAACGTCGGCAAACCAGATCATCGCGCCCGCATGGACCGAGCCGAACGGGTTCAGGATTCCGTTCTGTATGGGCATCGTTCCTGTAGCCTCGGTCTCGGACTCGTAGCGCACCGAGAACGCGATTGAACCATCGAAATCCATACTTCCTGTTGCCATCTAAGGTCTCCTCCGGCTCTGTTGTGAGTTTGGGGCCAATATCCAGTGGCCCCATGCTGTTGACGAGACGTGATCTGTCAAGTGTGACCCTGTGGCCGTTGCAGCATATCAGGCGGACTGCCCTTTCAGGATGATCCCAATCGCCGGGGGCAACAGGAACCAAAAGCCGGATTTCGGCAGCAGGCAAATCCCGGTGAGAGCAATCACCAGCAGGACAAACCCGATCGCCCGGGGTTTGGTCGGCATGTTCAGAAGGCACAGGCCAATCGTGAACATCATCAGCCCGCCCGTCAGAAACCAAAGGGCTACGCGATCAGACTCAGATTGCACCGTGTTGAACAGACCGCCCTGTAACCATCCTGCAAGGGTGCCTCCATAGAGGTAGACCCCCAGCATGGTGTGAAGCCCGGCCACACCGACCATCCAAAACCCAACCCAATTCATGATTTCGCTCCTGTTAACTGATGCCCGGGTGACTCTCAACTCGTTTGCGAGCCACAAACTTGTGATGGATTCTGCTCTCTTCGACCGTATCGCTGGCGCCTTTCTGGCTGCGCTGGGGTTGCTTTGTGCCTTGGACGTCCGTTGGCGTGGCCCAACTGCGCCTGCCCCAAACGGAGATGTTACGGATGCCTCCCGTCCTCAGCTCTTCGCGTCTTCGAGTATCATCTGCGCAGCCTTTTCCCCGATCATGACCGTCGCGGTGTTGGTGTTGCCTGATACGATATTGGGCATCACCGAAGCGTCCGCAACGCGCAGCCCTTCGACACCGCGCGCACGCAGGCGCGGATCGACGACCGAATCCTCCTGACCACTCATCATGCAACTGCCGACCGGGTGATACATGGTGTTCCCGAAGGCGTGCACGTATTGCTCAAGCTCGGCGTCGTTGTGGATGTTGACATCCGCGTCGGGGTTCAGGCGCCGCTTGAGAATTGCTGCCAGCTTGGGGGTTGAATAGATCTTGTCGACCAGGCGCAGTGCCGTCATCAAAGATTGCATGTCGTCTGGGTGATCAAGATAGTTGGCATAGATCGCAGGGTGATCATTGGCGTTGGCGGATTTCAGTTTGATCCGCCCCCGGCTTTTGGGGCGCAGATACGACACTGACGCCGACCAGCCCGGGAATTTATGCGGTCCGGGCGTCCCTGACACCAGCATCTCATCGCTCATCGGGCGGAATCCGACCTGTGTGTCGGGTGTGTCCGAATGCGGCAGGCTTTTGCAGAATATATACGCGGTCGAGACACCGATGGTCAGTAGGCCCTTGCCAGTCGTGAAGTACCGCAAGGCATGGGGCAGGATGCGCGCGCCATAGATGTCTGCGTTGATGCTGTAGCCCTCTTGCACCTCATGCACCCAATGCAGATACATGTGGTCCTGAAGGTTGCCACCGACCATCGGGCGGTCGGCGACCACATCAATGCCGTGCTCGGTCAGATGATCACCGGGGCCTACGCCCGACAGCATCAGCGTCTGCGGAGAGTTGACCACGCCGCCGCACAGTATGACCTCGCCCCGGCACTTGACCTCCTCGCGAACGCTGCCGCGTGTGTAGATAACGCCGGATGCACGTTTCCCGTCGAACGTGATCCGTTCAACCATCGCGTTGGCGCGTACGTCCAGATTGGGGCGTTTGCGAGCAGGTTTCAGAAAGACAGCGGCGGTACTGTCTCGTTTGCCCTTGGGGCTGACCGAGTGATCGACCCAGCCGATGCCTTCCTGGACGGAGTCGTTGAAATCGGGATTGTAGGGCAGACCGGCCTCCTGACCGCCCTCGATAAAGAGCTGGGTGGCGCGATCCACCGAGTCGCCTTTGATCAGACGGTGGCGCATCTACGACATGTGTACGCCGCCACCTTTGCCGTGGTTGTCCGATTCTTCGCCCCAGTAGTCTTCGAAGCTGCGGAACATGGGCTGAACCGAATCCCAATCCCAGCCGGTGCAGCCCATCTGTGCCCAGCCGTTGTAATCCTCGGCCTGCCCTCGGACCACGGCAAGCCCGTTCATGGCTCCGGTGCCGCCGATCATGCGACCGCGCGGCCAGCCGATACGGCGGTTGTTCAGCCGTGGCTCGGGCTCGGTCTCATAGCGCCAAGTGTGCTTAGGGTCGTGCAGAAGCCGCGAAAAGCCTGCCGGAATATGTATCCACATGCTTTTGTCTTCTGGTCCGGCCTCCAGAACAAGCACAGTTTTGTCCGGTTGAGCGGACAGGCGGTTGGCCAGGATACTGTCGGCTGAACCTGCACCGATGATGATGTAGTCAAAAGTATCTGACACTGTTCAATCCCACCTTATATTGCGAGCGATCGTTCGATCTCAGATTGCCGAAATCTACTTATGCGCATCTGTCAGGGTTGAGCCTGAAAATGACCTTGTAGATGTTTCCCAAGGCCTGTCGCGAGGCCTTGGGTCTTTTTGTTCGCGGACCCTTAAACCGTCGTTCCGCCGGTGCGAACGATCAGACGAAGTTCCACATCTCTGCCTGATTGATCAGATCGAATTGGTCTGTCAGCTCTGCATCCAGTTCCAAGCCTTCGACGATGACAACATCTTCTATCCCAAAGGCCTTGAGGCCTGTTTCAAAGAATGTCCCAAACCAACCCAGATCGGCATCTATGTCGGAGGCGTCTTCGACCCTGATGATAAGTGTATCGTGGCCTGATCCCCCGACAATGAGGTCCGTTGAGCCATCGGCCGTTCCACCATAAAGCGCATCCTCGGTCCAGATGAACACGTCGTCCCCTGAGCCGCCAAACAAGAGGTCCCGACCAAAGCCATCAACAAGCAGATCATCGCCGGAACCACCATAGGCAGCGTCTTTGCCAGCGTTGGTCGCCAGAATGTCGTTGCCCTTGCCGCCGAAGATGCGGTCATCCCCCGACCCGGCACCGATTACGTCGTCGCCGCGCCCGCCGAAGGCTTTGTCATTGCCAAGCCCCAGCAGAGCGATGTCGTCGCCACTCTTGAGCCACACCCGATCATTTCCGCTTGAGGAGAGGACAAGATCATCCCCATTCGTCCCCTTGATGCGATCGTTGTCCTGACCTTCGATGATCACGTTGGACGTAATCGACTCGGCCTGGAAAACACCCCAGATTTCATGGGTTTCCGCAGTGGGGTGGACCCCGTCCAGAAACACCAGCTGGTCCACCGGCAGGTCAAGAGCATCCGGGTTTAGCTCGATTGTCGGCAACCCGGTGACGCCCAGGATACGGGATTCGGTGTAAGACTGGAAACCAAATGCCGAAAGGTCGTTGCGGATTTCTTCCATCAAGGCGTTGATATCGACCACAATGACTTCGACACCTTGGTCTTCCAGGGCTTCGGCACCGGCGCGCAGGGCATCGTTGTAGCCGATGTTGATTTCCGAGGCGATCGCGCGCTCTTCGTCCGAGGAGTCAGACCGGAGCGGGTTGTATTGCACTTCGTGCATGGTGTGAAAGATCAGCGTGCCGACACCGGCATCCGCCAGCTGCTGGCTGTCGCCGACCACCTTATTGGCGATGCTCTCCCCGAAGGCGCGTGCCTCTTCCAACGTCGCATCTGGTGCGACGTCGTTAAAGTCGTTGATGCCCATTGCGACAACGGCAGCCGTTCCCGACAGATCACCGCTGGCGTCGTCAGACGCCAGGAACCGGTCAATCTGACCGTCCAGATCAACACGCGTACCCAACAGTTCCGCCGTTGCGTCCGGCCGGGCGAGCGGCCCCAGCAGGTCGGCCAGGGTTCTGTCGGTCAGGGCCTGTGTGCCGCCGATAGCGTAGTTCAGGCTTTCCCCACCTTCGACCCCCAGCAAACCGGGCACATAATCAGCATAGACCTGACCATTTGTGTATTGATCGACATAAGGCGCACCAGGCGGCAGCGGCACAAAAGACGCCTGCGCCGACAATTCCCCCAGCACACGGCTGTCGGTCAGACTGTCGCCAAAATAGACGATCCGATTGAAATTCAGAGCATTGCTCACGTTTATTCCTCCCTTGGATTTAGGTCTGTTTTACTTGGATATTTTCACGGCCATACCGAGTTGACATTCACTCCCCGACGTCAGTTCGGGGCCGCAATCTCGTAGTGAACTGTAAATTCGCCGAGGATTTGCCCGGCGGCTTCATGATCAGCGGCAGGTATCCTGACATCCGCCACCATTCCTTTCTTTTCATCGAGAAAGACGGTGACATCACCGGTGATGCCCTTTGCGTTCAGGGCATCCGCCAGAACGCGTTGGGTTGCCATCACCCGGAGTTCGGGTTTGAAGACCTTGCCGACGGCTGTAACCGGGATGGTCTCCAGGACTTCGACATAAACCGGCGCTGCTGCGCGCTCGGGGATGTTTGCCTTGGCCCAGCCGCGAATCTCTTCGGCATCGGCGGCGGCGCCAGGGGCAAGCTGAACATAAGCACAGGGCAGCTCGCCCGCGTAAGCGTCAGGCTGACCGATGGCGGCAACGATTGCCACGTCATCATGTTCGGTCAGGGTGTTTTCGATCATCGAGGGGTCAATATTGTGCCCACCGCGAATGATCAGGTCCTTGGACCGACCGGTGAGCCAGACATAACCTTCTGCGTCTTCGCGCCCCAAATCGCCGCTATCGACCCATCCGTCTTCCAGCAGGCCGGAGGCATCGTGTTTGTAGTAACCCGGAAAAACATGCGGGCCGCGGATCAGGATCGTGCCGACCTCGTCGGTTTCGCAGAACCGCTCGACCTTGCCGTTGCCAACGATGCCGCAGCGCATCTCGGAAAACGGCAAACGTAGGCCGACAGAGCCGATCCGGCTTTCGCCAAACATCGGGTTAAAGGACGCCACACAGGTGCTCTCGGTCATCCCGTAGCCTTCCATAAGCTTGACGCCGGAATACTCCTGAAACCCCTTGAACGTTTCCGGCGACAAGGGCGCTGCGCCGCATCCTGCGAATTTCAGCGAAGACAGATCCATACCATCTTTTGGCACCCCCATGAGGGCGGTATAGATCGTTGGAACAGCACTCATGCTGGTGACTTTGTACCGGTCGATCATCTTCCAGGTATTCGCAATCACGCCAGGTGTTCTGAATCCCAATGGCGTCACCAGCAGAACGTTGGCACCAGCCTGAAAACAGCTGAGCCCCGAGGCCATAACCGCGTTCACATGAAACAGCGGCAGGCCGCACATCATGGTGTCGCCTTCTTCCAGATCGATCACATAAGGCAGAACCCAGGCCTGGTGTACCTCGTTTTCGTGGGTGTGCGGCGCAAGCTTGGGTGTGCCTGTCGTGCCCCCGGTATGGAAGAGCGACGCGATATCTCCGGGTTTGATCTCGCGCTCAAAAGTCAGCTTGTCGGAGGGCTGCTTGTCACGCGCATTCTGGAAATGAATAACGGGTTTGCCGCCAGGGGTCGTGGCGGGCAGTTCAGCAGCAGGAGCGCCATAATAAGGGGCCGGATCAACCGCCAGAACAGCCGCGATGTGCTCGGACTGATCGGCGAGCTCAAACATCGCGGTCATCAGATCCAGACCCGGCATCGGGGTCATCGTGACAAGCAGCTTTGTTTCAGCCGCGTTAAGCAGCTTGCCGATTGTTGCGGGTTCGAGAAACGGGTTGATCGCGTTGATGATCCCGGCGGCCTCGCCACCCCAGATCACCTCATGCGTTTCGGGCAGATTGGGCAAGACATATGATACGACATCGCCAGCGCCGATCCCAAGCTCGTGGAACAGATTGGCCGTTTGCGTAACCCGGGCAAGCAGCTCCACGTAGCTGGTCACGACAGGCGTCTCTTCCCCATCGCCTTTGGGCAGGAACGATATGGCGGGTTTGTCGCCGAAGGCCGCAGCGCTGCTTTGCAAGAGTTCATAGGTGCTCTGCAAATCGCAATGGGCACGCCAGTCGTCTGTTTCAAAGGCTTCAATATCCTTCAGCGACCTGATTTTTGGAAATCCCATAATGTTCCTCCTTGGTCTACTTTAAGAACCGTAAACGTGCTACCACACAGGTACCGACCATCCCCTCTCTGCCTCTCCCGCCGCAGGTTACGTGGCGGGTTTTGGCACCTTATAGGCTCGGTCGGTCAGAATCCTCAAAATGAGTTTTCTGAGCCGGTCCGTATCGCTCAGGCTTCGTCTGCCCATCAGATTATTAGTTGCATTATAGAACCAATTTGTGTGTGTCAAGTTCAACAATCGAGAGTTTGTTCAACAAATGAGGAGGAGAGGCGCGCAATCACTTAGTCGCCCCTGTCAGAACGAAGCTGCAAAACCCATGACAGCTATTGGATTCGAAGCCTTACGCCCACATACTCGTGTGTTCCTCTTAACGTTGGGCCAGAAGCATAGATCAGAAAAAGACACTCGCACTATCAAGCAGGCTGACCTGAAATAGCGTAAGGTAACAGTGTGCGATTTGAAGAAATATGGTTCCTAATTAAAACCTAAACATCTAGATTGTTCAGTGAAACCCATCCTGATGTCTGACTCGGTTAACAAGGACCGGTTTAGACGGGGATGAAACAGCGCTTAAGGGAGGGCATGCAGATGAGTTTCGATCCTGTGAAAGTCGAGGCAGAGATAAACGACTGGTTCTTTGTCGAGTACTTTGACCGGTGGGTTGCCAAGGGCGCGGGTGAATCCGAAGACGACCCCGAGTTCATCGTGCAGTATTGGAACAACCCGATGTTCGTCTGCGCCCCTCCGATCACCAAGGTCTGGCTGCAATCGGACGAGCATGTCGCGCTGTTCTTTCAGGCGCAGCAGGAACAATTGCAGGCGTTTGGCTATACGCACACGGATATTCCCGACCGCCGCATCACCGTGTTCACCGCCGATAGTGGTGAGATTGACGTGATCTGGTCGCGCTGCGCGGGCGATCGTGAGATTGAACGCCTGATTGTGAACTTTCAGGTCACGCGGCTGGTCGACAAATGGAAAGTCGTCGGTGTGCATTCGAAATACACTAGCGCTGATACCGTTGATGAGGCCTGGGCCGGGCCAGAAGGAACCGGGCCGTTGTCTGCGTCAAATGAAGGACGGATGGATCCCTCCAATCTCGCGCCCGAACTGCGCGATGCGTTGAGCCTGGTTCCGAACCTGCCCTTTTCAGTCCCTGCCATGATCCCGGTCGGGCGCGCGCTATACGAGTTCTTTACATTGAAGCACCCGGATCGGGATGTGAATGTGCGCGAAGTCAAACTCGACGACACGTTCCTACGTGTGATCGAACCGCAAGAGAACAAGTCCGGCGCTGCCGTGCTTTGGATACATGGGGGCGGGCTGGTCTCGGGCCGGGCCAACCAGTTGAATGAAGGCGCATCGAAACTGGCCAAGATGACAGGGGCCACAGTTGTCACCGTCAACTATCGTCTTGCGCCGGAGCACCCGTTCCCGGCAGCGCATGATGATTGTTATGCAGCCTGGCGCTGGATTCAGAATAACGCCGATGCCTTGGGCATTGATCCCGCACGCGTCGGACTTGTCGGCAACAGCGCAGGTGGCGGTCTGACAGCGGCACTGGCTCAACGCATTCTCGATGATGGCGCTGCGCAACCGGTCTGTCAGGTTCTGTTTTACCCGATGCTGGATGATCGCACCGCGACGGACACATCGCTGGACGATGTCGGGCACTATGTCTGGGGCAACCGCGACAACCGCACGGCCTGGAACGCCTATCTGGCCCCGAATGAGGCGGGTGCTGCGGAATTGCCAGCCTATGCTTCGGCGGCACGGCGCGAAAACCTTGAAGGGCTTCCGCCGACATGGCTGGGCGTAGGCAGCATCGACTTGTTCAGCGCAGAAGGCCTAACCTATGCGAACCGCCTGAAATCCAGCGGCGTGCCGGTGGAGGTCGTTACCCCCGAGGGCGCCCCGCACGCGTTTGAAGCGATTGTTCCGACAGCCGGGATGTCTCAGCAGTTCGTGGGTGCGGGTCTGATGTTCTTGGCAAAGGCACTTGCGCCGAAGTGACGTTTGTATCAGCACAGCACGCCGTTCCCGCCACCGAGAGTGTGGCGGGACCGGGTGGCGAACGGTCGCGTCAGGGGCCATCAAAGCAAAGCGCGCGCCCGAGAAAAAACAATCAATATACAGGATAGAAGATATGGGAATCGAAAACTTAAGACCGGAACTGCAAGACAGCTTCAAAAAGATTCCGTCGTTACCATTCCACATCAAACCTCTGATTCCGATTGCGCGGTTCATCTACAACATTGCTGCGAAATCCAAATTGGATGACGGGGTTGAGGTGCGAACCGAGCGGCACGGTGCGTTTGAAATGCGGGTATTCACACCGAAATTCGCAAAAAGCGATGCTGGGGTTCTGTGGTGCTTTGGTGGTGGCCATGTCGCCGGAAACGCTGACCATGTGAACGGGATCGCCAACCATATCTGCAAAAAGACGGGGGCAACTGTATTCGCGCCCGCTTATCGGTTGGCGCCCCGGCACCCCTTCCCGGCCAATCTGGACGACGCGTTCAATTGCTGGACGCATATAGTTTCAAACGCTGCAAGTTATGGTGTGAACCCCGACAAACTGGCAATTGGCGGCAACAGCGCCGGGGGTGGGCTAGCGGCCTCGCTTGCGCAGCGCATTTTGGATGAAGGTGGGCCGCAGCCCAAGGCCCAGATTCTGTTCTATCCGATGCTGGACGACCGCACGGCCGCAGACCATTCAAAAGATGCGCTTGGGACGGTTATCTGGCAAAACAAAGCCAATCGCACCGCATGGGGCGTATATCTGTCGCCGCATGCTCCTGGCGCGGCAACACTGCCGGATTATGCCGCACCCGCGCGTCGTCAGGACCTGTCGAGCCTGCCTCCGACCTGGATCGGATTCGGGGATGTCGATCTGTTCGCCAACGAGGACCAGATTTATGCGCAGAGACTGAAGGACGCGAAGGTCGAGTGCGAGGTAGAGTTTGTCCCCGGCGCACCGCATGCGTTCGAGGCCATCTGCCCGGATGTGCCGGTTTCGATTGATTTTGTTGCCTCGGCGATGGAGTTCCTGGTTCAGAGGATCGGATCAGCCAGCGCGACCTGACAGCGTCCAGGCGCTGCTCAACTGTCAAAAAACTCCAGAATTTCCTGCCATAGCGCTTCTCGACCGGACCGAAATCCGCCGTCGTGGCCGATACGTCGCACGCCCAGATCCGAAGGGGTGCGATAGATCAACTCCTGAGGCGAATTCGGATAGCAACTGAGGATGTCTGAAGCGGTCGATGCTGTTGCGATCGGGTCGTCAGAGAAAACCCAGGAGCGGATCGGGGCGGTCACCTTGTCGAAATTTTGTGGCGCAAGATCGGTATCGAGCTCCGGTTTGAAATAGGACCGTCGGTGGCTCCAGCGGCGCCAGGTGCGGAACAGGATAGGCGGCAAGGGTTCACCGCGCCAGCCGCCGACCGGCTTGATATAGCCATGCCGGTATAGCGACCAAGGCCCCATGACCCACCAGAAATAGGTACCGAGCATTTTCTGTTTCCAATGATGCCCGCCTATGAATCCGGTCCCGACCGAGACAAATGCATGTTTGCGGATCAGGTCTTGATTTGGCGCCAAACCTACGAAATGCCCACCGACACTGTGGGCAAGATGCAGTATCGGAAGGTTCGGCTCCAACCCGTTGAGCATCTGAATGGCGGCGGTCAGATCGAAGCGGCCCCAATCGGGATAGTCGATGTCCGACCCCGCAAGATCACCGGATGCAGACCCGCCGATTCCGCGATAGTCATATGTCAGGACGATTGATCCCTGATCGGCCAGCCATTGAGCAACGCGGCCATAAAATCCGCGTGCATAACCTGTCGCGCCGGAGATAAGGATCACCCTTTCAGGCGATGGGCCGCGATAAAGATCGCCGCTCAACTGCCAGCCGTCGTCTGCTTTGAATCTGACGGTTTCGACCAAGCGTCGCTCCATTGAAAGATGATCTGCGGTTGTAGGATCATGGGTTTCATCAGCGAACACAATAATGACGCAACGTAGCCCATAAAATGGTTGCGTAATGAAACTCGTTGGGTGAATGGAAGAGAGACTGAGAAGTTATTGACGCCAAGGAGGAGGCCATATGCCCAACTATGTTGCTCCCGTTGAGGATAGCGAATTTCTGATCCAGGATGTTTTGCGCATTTCTGAACTGGAAATTCCCGGGTATGAAATTCTTGACCGTGAAAGCACCTCGGCCATTCTGACCGAAGCCGGCAAACTGGCCAATGATGTGTTTGCGCCGCTGAATACTGCAGGCGATACAATTGGCTGCAAACTGGAAAACGGCGTCGTCGCAACGCCTCCGGGGTTCCGCGAGGCCTACGATGCGCTGCGCGACGGTGGCTGGACGGGTCTGGATATGCCTGAAGAATGGGGCGGGCAGGGCCTTCCCTTCATCCTCCAGGTTGCGATCGGGGATTTTCTGAGCGCGTCCAATGTCTCTTTGGTGATCTATCAGGTTCTGACTCATGGTGCGGCCCAGGCCATTCTGGCGCATGGCTCAGAGCAGCAGAAGCAAACCTACCTGCCCAAGATGGTTGCGGCTGAGTGGACGGGTACCATGAACCTGACCGAGCCGCATTGCGGTACGGATCTGGGGCTTTTGCGTACGAAGGCAGAGCCGCAAGAGGACGGGACTTACAAGATTTCCGGCCAGAAGATCTTTATCTCTGCCGGTGAGCATGACATGGCCGAGAACATTGTCCATCTCGTGCTTGCCCGCCTTCCCGGCGCCCCCGCAGGTGTCAAGGGCATCTCACTGTTCATCGTGCCGAAATTCCTGGTGAATGAGGATGGCAGCCTTGGCGAGCGAAACGGCGTGTCTGTTGGGAAGATCGAAGAAAAGATGGGCCTGCATGGCAATTCGACCTGCGTGATGAATTATGACGAAGCGACGGGTTATTTGCTGGGCGAGGAACACAAGGGCTTGCGCGCCATGTTCACCATGATGAACGAGGCGCGCCTGAGTACCGCGCTCCAGGGCGTTTCACTGGGCGATGCAGCGTATCAGGCGGCGCGGGATTATGCGCTGGATCGTCTGCAGGGCCGTGCGGCGACCGGGGCAGAGAACCCCGATGGCCCGGCTGACCCGCTGATCGTGCACCCGGATGTTCGGCGCAACCTGCTAGAGCAGAAGAGTTTCGTCGAAGGTGGGCGTGCATTGGCCTTCTGGGGCGCGCAGCTGATCGATCAGGCGCATCAGAACAAGGATGCTGATGCGGATGCCTTGGTTTCGTTGCTGATCCCGGTGATGAAAGGGTTCCTTACCGACCGTGGGTTTGACATGACCGTACAGGCCCAGCAGCTTTTTGGCGGGCACGGGTATGTCGAAGAACACGGGATGAGCCAGTTTGTCCGCGACGCGCGGATTGCGCAAATCTATGAGGGTGCAAACGGCATTCATGCGCTCGACCTCGTGGCGCGCAAACTGCCGACCAATGGCGGCAAGGCGCTGCGCGATTTCTTTGGAATCGTGCAGGGCTTCATTGCCGCGCAACAGGATAACGCTGAGATCAGCGCCGATTTCATCGAGCCGTTAAAGGCCGCGCTTTCCGACCTGCAAGCGGCTTCGGCCTATTTTGCTGAGACCGGGCAGACGGACCCGAACGCGGTTCTGGCGGGGTCCTATGACTACATGCATATGTTTGGGCATGTCTGCCTGGGCTTCATGTGGGCGCGTCAGGCCGAGGCAGCGAGCCGTCTATTGTCCGAAGCTGGGGCGGACACGGCATTCTTGAATGCCAAGATCAAAACCGGCCGATTCTATATGCAGCGGCAGTTGCCGTTGACCGGGGCAATGCTGCAACGCATCCGCAGCGGCGCCTCTCCGGTCATGGACATGGCCGCCGAAGAGTTCTGACAGGGCGCTCAATTATCGACCGGGGCTGGCACCTGCTAGCCTCGGGTTGGTTTTGTTCGGGGGAGGGGGTCGTTCAAGCCATTTCACTGGACGGCTTGGTCTTTCGCGTATCGACAAGATGATATGAGCCCGACCCCGGTTCAATCACGACATCACCCGGGTCGAGATGTTGCCCATTCATGGCAAACACCGCAACTTCCTGGACCGGCGCTTCGGTTTGCTTGTGGATGATTGATACCGGCGCGCCGTCCGGTCCAAATACCCACCTGTCCCCCCATTGTCCGATCGCAACAATCATTGGAAACAGCGCCTTTCCCTTGGCGGTAAGCACATAGGAATACCTGGTGCTGCCTTCGCGTTGGGGGATACGGTCAAATATCCCTTCCTTGCATAGCGTATCCAGACGGGATGTTAGAATGTTCTTTGCGGCTCCGGTGTTGCGCTGGAAGTCCATGAACTTCGTCACACCGGAAAATGCCTCCCGAATGACAAGCATACTCCACCTGTCACCGAAAACATCCAAAGAACGCGCCCAGCTGCAGTCTCGTTCCGATAGTGGGATCGAATATGTGTCGGCCATACCGAGCTTTGAATCCATCTACTACCATACGGCGTGCATCGGCGCACACCGAACTACCTCTTTGATTGAGTTGACTGTTCAGTGAAGAGGTAGTCTTCCGATGCTGCAGTTGCAACATGTCGAAGGAAATTTGGTCCTATTTTAGGCCAGAACGATCGAGAATAGTCTACCTTGCATATAAATCATGCGTGTCGCGAAGTCGTTTAGGCGATTTGTTGCTGGGGCCCCTCGGTCAAGGTCTAACGGGCAATGCGCTTTGGGAGGTGGTTGGTGCATCGCAAATGGTTGCCAGATTGGTCAAAGAGCTTGCGCATTTCTGCATTCGGGCCGTCTCTGTCCTGGTTCGAAAGTGTTGCTTTAAGCGTCATCGGATCTGTAGGGCAGGGCGATGTGCACTCCGACAGTGGCTTCGAAGGCAATGCGCTCTGAGGTAAAGGAGACGATCTTCAGGTTAGGAAGTGGTTCACTTAAGTATTTGTAATTCATATGTTTGTCGGATTTTTTCGTCTTTCAGCTGTCAGTGCGATCATGAAACTAGAGTTTCGAGGCCGGTTCGCTAGTATGTGGAAAAGAAAGTGGGTCGCTGGAAACATCTGCGTTGCGATGCGACGGTGTGAGCGCGCGGATCGGTATCAATTCACAAGATGGCGGGTGATGTCCCATAGCATGACACAAGGCACTATGGCTTCTGAATGGTGCTTACAACGTTGCGGGTTCGGGATCGAAGGTCCTGAGACGGAGAAATTGCAATTTATCGGGCGAGCGCTCGCTTTTTTGGTTGCAAAATGCGACCTAATAACTTATCTACCCGATCAACATCAAACACTGAGTTAGCTGGAGGACCACCATGGCTGGAGGCAAGTACAACTACCCGATGAAAGGCGACGAACCAGATTATCCGCCGCTGGTTTTGGCCGACAACGTAGAGCGCCATACTGTCACGGTCTGGAGCGATGGAATCGCGCTGGATGCGGATGTTTATCGCCCCAAAGGCCTGGCTGCGGATGCGAAAGTTCCGGCTATCGTCATGAGCCATGGATGGGGTGGCACCAAGCGGACCGCCGAGCGCTATGGCGGATTGTTTGCGGCAAACGGCATGATCGCCATCAGCTTCTCGCAAACCGGCTGGGGAGATTCGGCTGGTCGTATCCAGGTGGTCGGAGACGCCCCCGAGTTCGACGAAAACGGTGAAGCGACTGTTAAGATCAAGGAAACCCGTCAGTTTGTCGACCCGACCGAATGGGTGCGCAACTATGTCTCGGCAATTGACTATATTGTCGGCGAGCCCAATGTGGATGTGAACCGTATCGGGGCGTGGGGAACCAGCTTTGGCGGCGGCGTTGCCGCTTATGTTGCAGCTACTGATCCTCGGATCAAGGCCATGGCGGTTCAGGTTTCCGCGATGCTGAGCCTGCAGGGCCCAATGCTGCAGCACGCCACCGGACGGGCAACCGCAATTGCGCGCGGCGACATCGACCCGCTGCCTGCTGGTCTGGACAAGATGCCGAATCTCACCGGCTCGGTGAACTTCGGCAAGGCGCTGCGTTATGACGTGATCGCGGCGGCGGAAAATCTTAACGTACCGTCCCTGATCATGGATGCACAGAACGAAGAGATGTTCCCAACCGCAGAAAACGGCGGCCGCGTCGCCGAGATGCTGCGGGAAAAGGGCGTCGAAGTGCGCTATGAACTGATCGATGGTATTGATCACTATGGCATCTATTTCGATGGCTACGAGCACGGCAGCAAAATGGCCGTTGAGTGGTTCACAAAATATCTCTGACTGACCTGAACAATTGTGCCTGCTGCCGCGCGGCAGGCACAGTCAGCCGGGGCTCAAACCCTTGAGTCCTGCGCGCCGATTAACCGAAAGGCAAAGCTCCATGAAGAAGATCGTTGTCCTCGCCGCGTTCGTGCTCGTGATGGCCGGACTGTTTATGCTGTCCAGCGTCGCGTTCTGGATCGTCGTCGCCCTTCTTGCCGGGTTGGTTTTGCTTGCCATGTGGGTCAAAGGCGGCGGTCAGGCGGCCGAAGGGTCGATTCCATCAGAGCTTGTTGGACCCGAATTCAAGACCTATGAGGCTGCTGTTCCCGATAGCCCGCTGAAGCTGCTGCACTTCATTTCTCAGGCGAATGAGATCAACGTCTCGTCCAGCCTGATCATGGGGGACAAGGAAGTCATCTGTGTGACCGCTCAGGCCACGAAATATGCCGCCGAGCGGCTGGCGGACGAGATCGAAAAAACCGGGCGCAAACTGACCTATATCTATCTCGATCACCCGCATCTTGACCACTCGCAGGGGGCTACCATCCTCAAACAGCGCTTCCCGGACGCCAAATGCGTTGGGGCGCCGAAAGTGGTCAAGCTGCAGCATCTGCGGATGGCGGCTGATGACGAGATGGCCCGCAAGCGCTATGGCGATAATGCCGCGGTGCCCTCGCTGCCCTTTGAGCCGCTGGATACCGACAAGATCATGCTAGAAGGCCGCGAGATTCAACTCTGGCACGACCAGTACGGTGATGTCGGCATCGGTGAAGAGGATGAGCCGCATACGGTTATCTACATTCCCGACCTGAAGGCGCTGCTGCCAACGGATATCTGCTATTTCGGCGCGCATATGATGATGGGCGGCACCACGGCCAAAGGGCGGGAGAAGTGGAAAGAGCAGATCCGCAGCTATATGGATATGGACCTGGATGTGGTCATTCCCGGTCACGTCGTTCGGACATGGTCTGACAAGCTGACGCCCAAGGCCACGCTGGAATACAGCCTTGGCTATATCGAAGACTACGAAGCGGCACTCGCGTCGAGCAAGACATCGAATGAAGTCATCGAAAAGATGCTCAAGAAGTATCCCGAGCAGGAACACGTCTCGGCGCTCTACATGGGTACACTGATCAATTTCGGTGAAACCCATCGGCTGTTGTTCAATCCGCGGATCGAAAAGGTTGCGTCGTTCTTGCCCAAGGGCTTCGTCAAATGGGCCGACAAGAAGCTGTTCGACGCTAAGAAGAAAGCAGCGAACTTTTAGGGGTCTCGCTGCTCGCGAGGGCGGCGGCAAACAAGGGAGGGGCCAATGCAGCCTAATTCGAAATTCGAAAACGCCATACGCTATGTCGGCTTCGCCTATTTCGGACTGGTGTTCTTGTTTCTAACTTATCTGGGTGTCATCTGGGCGTTCGCTCCAGCCAGCCAGATGATTAAATTGGATATAACATCATCTTCGCTTGCTGGCACAAATACGCTCAAATCGATCATGGGTGCAGGGCTGCTCTCGATGGCGATCTTCTCGCTAATGTTTATCATCCGTTCAAAGACCTGGTTTTCGCCGTTGGCCACGCTAACAAGCCTGCTGCTGGTGGTTCGCATCACAACCTTGTCGTCGATGGCTTGCATGAGCGTATGGTGATTTACGCTTGTGCTAGAGGTTCTGGTTCTGTTGTTCGCTATCGCCATCTACAGGGTCGAAGCGCGTCACTAGTCTTGCGGTCATCGCGTTCGGCCACTGGGTTCTGACGCGCGGACTGGTTCTTGGTTCAAAGATCGCTCGTACCTGAGTGAGGTTTGAAGCCGATTTCGTGTTGATACTGACATCTACTCATCTTGGAGGGACGAAATGTTCAAAGATAAGGTCGTCTGGATTACAGGAGCGTCCTCTGGCATTGGTCTGGCTTTCGCCGAAGCGATGCATGCAGAAGGCGCAAAGCTCATCCTCTCAGCTTTGACCGAAGACGAGTTGAAACCGGTTGCGGAGCGCTTGACGGGATCCGTCCCGATCGCTTTTGACGTGGCCGACTTCGACAAGCTGCCCGCATTGGTGGAAAAGGCCGTTGCCGCCTTCGGGCGCATTGATGTTCTGGTCAACAATGCCGGGATCACGCAGCGCGATGAAGCGAAGGACACGTCATTTGCTGTCTATCGCCGCCTGATCGACATTGACCTCATGGCCCCGATTGCCCTGACCCAACTGGTGCTGCCGCACATGATCCGGCAGGGTTCGGGTCGGCTGATCGTCATGGCCAGCATCGCGGGTAAGTTCGGCGCGCCGCTGCGCACCGCCTACAGCGCGGCAAAGCACGGCATCTTCGGCTATTTCGACGCGCTGCGCACGGAAGTCGGTCATCGCGGTATTGAAGTGCATGTCATTGCACCCGGATCGGTGCGGACGAATCTGGCCCGCAACGCGTTGACCGGAGAAGGCAAGGCATTTGGCAAAACCGATGATTTCATCGAAGGGGGCTATGATCCAGCCTATCTGATCGACCGCGCGCTGTGCGATATCAAGCGTGGGAAGCGCGAAATCGTCATCGTGCGCGGGCTTGAGGGCAAGATGGTGACGCTGCGTCGCTTCTTCCCCGAATTGTCCTTCAAGATAATGCTCAAGAAAGCGCCCGCGTTTCTGGAGGAATTTCACGCCTCGAAATAGGCCCGTGGTTTCGCCATCTCGACTTGTGATCCGGAGCGCGCTCCGCCCGGAACCGTGTCGCGGACCATTCGGATCAACTGACTTGGCGCGGTTTGCGCCGCAGGAGTTGGCAAGCGACTAATCCTCGACACGGGTGACAAGCTCGGTTATACGAAAGGTACCAAAATGCAACCAATGAGCAAATCCACGTGACGTGAACCTATCAAAGATGCATTTTTAAAATAGTCGGAGGAGGGCTACAATGAAACTGAAAACTATTCTTGCAGGGTGCGCAGTCGCCGTAACTGCTGCCATGGCACAAGACGTTGACGCACGCGAATTGCGCTTTGGAACCGCCGTACCGGAGACTTCGCCTTGGGGAGAGGTCGTAAACGCGTTCGCTGTAAAACTCGAAGAGGTATCGGGTGGCGAACTGACAACCAAGATCTTCTTCAACAGCGCATTGGGCGACGAACAGAAGATGCTTCGCCAGACAGTAAGCGGTCGTCTTGATATTGCCACGCTGTCGACACATGCGATTTCGCTCGCCGTGCCGGATATCGAGTTGCTGCTACAATCTTACCTGTTCGATTCAAGGGATCAGCGATATTGCGTAGAAGACAATCATATCGAAGAAATCTTCAGTGATATGTTTGGCGATGCCGGCGTGGTCAATCTGACCTATGCGGAACTGGGATCGGAAGTCGTCTTTTCGCAGACCCCTATTGTTTCTCCCGACGATCTGAGCGGCGTAAAAATCCGTACGCCCCCCATTGCGACATCCTCGTCTTATTTTCAGGCGATGGGTGCGTCGGTGTCGACACCCGGTGTCGCCGATATCATTCCGAACCTGAAAACCGGCGCAATCAACGCTGTGGCCGTCAATGTTGTATTTGGCATCGCCATCGGTGTTCCAGCGGTGACCGGGAACATTACGATGACCGAACATGCGCGAACGCCTGGGGTCGTGGTGGTCTCTCAGCGCACCTGGAACGGTCTGAGCGAGCAGGAGCAGGAATGGTTGCGCGAAGCGGGTACCGAGTTTCTCAAGCTTCGCCCGATCATCCAGGGGGCCGAGAAGCACTTGCTTGAAAAAGTGAAGGAAGCCGGTGGAACAGTTCTGGAACTGACGCCCGAGCAAATTGAAGCCTGGAAGGCCATCGCCGAGGCCAACCGCGCAGAGTCCGTGGCACAGGTATCGGACACCGCCAACGCAACCTGGGAAAAGCTTCAGCAGGCAAAAGCAGCGTGTAATTGAGGTTGCTCTGACAAACCTGAATGCGGAGGAGGCAGATGTGTTTCCTTCGCAACCTGTCCGGGGTTCCAGTGTCATTGCGCCGTTTCAACCCACAGCCAGGCACGAAACCGAGCGAGTAGACTTGCTGCCTGTAAGGGCCAGCCAGCGAATACGAGATCGCAATACTTTCCAGTGCGGATTTCGACGCTTGTTGGGTTAGAACTGAGGGAACTTTTGGCAGGGGACAGGTGAAATCCCGGTTCCGGAGAGTGAGGACACTACCATGCTGATCGCAATCAACCGCCTGATCTGCAAGATTGAAAACACTCTCGCGGTCTCGGCTTATACCTTGATGACCCTTATGATCCTGGGCGAAATCATTGCCCGAGAGATTTTCGGCGCGTCGATTTTCGGCTCCACCAAGATTGCCATCCTCGCGGCAGCGGTTGCCGGCTTTTTTGGATATGCGATGGTTACGCAGGCGGGTACACATCTGCGCATGTCCGCATTGGACAATGTCGGGCCGCAGGCTTTGCGTAACCTGATTGATCGCCACAGCGATCTACTGTCATGCATCCTGTATTTGGCAATCTCGTTGATAGCGGTGCAGTACGTTCTGCAAAGCATGGAGTTTGAAGACAAAGTCGCAGTTTTGCGCATTCCGCGCTGGCCGTTCCAAAGCGCTTTGGTCTTTGCGTTTGGACTTTCAGCCTTCAAACACCTCGTTTTCTACATTCACCCTGAATCCAGACCCGTACGGGAAATCAACCCTGTTGTGGAGGCCGAGCAATGACTGGCTTTATCGGACTTGCCACCATTTTTTTTGGCCTATCTTGGTTGCGCCAGCCGCTTCCTCTAGTTTTGATTTGTTGCTCGATTTTTGCACTGATGGTGTGGGGCGACGGGCAACCGGTGTACTTGTTCGAGGACATGTGGGCCGCAATTGACAGCCCGTTCCTTCTGTCGATCCCGATGTTTCTGGTTGCTGGCGCGCTTATGTCCCGCGGTTCCATCGCCGAACGGCTGATCGAGATCATCCGAGCGCTGACCGAATGGATGCCCGGTGGTTTGGCCGTGGCGACGATCCTGTCTTGCGCCTTATTTGCAGCGATTTCCGGTTCTTCCACCGTGACGATGCTGGCGATTGGCGCGATTCTCTACCCGACCCTGCTGAAAGCGGGATACCAGAAATCCTTCGCGCTTGGTGCTCTGACCTCCTCCGGGACACTTGGGATTATCATTCCGCCTTCTATCCCGCTGATTATCTACGGAATCGTCAACGAGATATCGATCGCGGACCTGTTCCTGGCAGCGCTCATTCCGGGTCTGGTGCTGACGCTGTTCTTGTCGACCTACGCCTTCGCCGCCAACCGCCACTCTCCATCAGCTCCCTTGGATTTGGGGCGGGTCGTGCGGGCCTTCCGACGTGGCATCTGGGCGATGATGTTGCCGGTGGTCCTGCTGGGGGGCATCTATAGCGGTTACTTCTCGCCCACAGAATCCGCTGCAGTCGCGGTTGGCTATGCCGCAATTATCGAGGTCTTCGTTCATCGGGAACTGACGCTGAAAGATTTCTGGCAGGTCGGCGTCGAAACCTCGCGTCTGCTGGGGACACTGGTGGTCATCCTTGCCGTGATCATGGCGATGCAGAACCTGCTGACCATCCTGGGTGTTCAGGAATCGCTGGCCGACTGGGTGGTCGAGAATTTCGACAGCAAGATCGCGTTCCTGCTCGCTATCAATGTCCTGTTGTTGATCGTCGGGTGTTTTATCGATGTGATCTCGGCGATTCTCATCCTGTCGCCACTGCTGTTGGGTCCTGCGATGCGTCTTGGTATTGATCCGCTGCATTTCGCAGTGATTATGGTCGTAAATCTTGAAATCGGCCTGCTGACGCCGCCCGTCGGTCTGAACCTGTTTGTGGCAATGTCCGCGTTTCGTGAAAAATTCAGCCTCATCGTTAAGGGAACCCTGCCATTTGTGGCGCTTATGGTTGCGGCGCTGCTGCTGCTGACATTTGTACCTTGGTTCAGCCTGTTTCTTGTCCGCTGAACGAGGAACGGGTTGGCGCGACCTTACCCGTTCCATCGCATGCAAATACCTGCGGTTGGGCCGCATACTGAGCAGCTGCGCAGGCCGAGATGTTCACCGATCTCGTGAGCGTTTTGCAGCAGGCTGAAAAACCGCGAATAGGTCGCAAGCTAGCCGTGACTTTTTTGACATTCTACGCGAATGCCTTCGCCTGTTTCGCTGAATGTCCTTGAATTATGACGTTGCGTCACATAGATAAAGGGAAACCAAAGGTTTTGAAATAGGACCGTTAAGGCGCAAATTGAGAGCTGAACGATCCATATGACCCTTGGTTGAAGGCGGCGCAGACTGGCCAAGCCGCAACATAGACAGACCCCAAGAGCAGGTTGCTTTTATGAACCAGATGAACACAACACCCCTGCAGGAACGCGACTGTAGCTGGGCGCGTGCGCTTCATATTTTCGGCGACAAGTGGAGCATTCTGATCATACGCGAGGCGTTTGCCGGGGTCTCCAAGTTTTCAGACTTTCAAAGAAATATTGGCTTGGCCAAGAACATTCTGGCCACGCGTTTGGACATGTTGTGCGAGCACGAAGTCATGATGCGGGTGCCGCAACGTGAAGGAAGCAGCCGAAGCGCATATGTGCTGACACCAAAAGGCCAGGCTCTCTTCCCCATCATAGTTGCGATCGGCCAGTGGGGTGACAAATGGATATTTGGGAGCAAAGGCGAGCCGGTACGCATTGTCGATAAGGAAACGGGATCACCTGTGCAACCGATCGCGGTATTCTCACATTCGGGGCGACATCTTAACTCATCTGATGTGACCATGACGGCAGGCCCCGGCGCCTCTGAGCGCACGACAAATCACCTTGCCCGCCTGGCCAAAGCGTCAAATAGATAGGTGTCATTTCGCAGGGTCAGTGGGTGCCGTCCGCAGCAATCCTAAACTGTGCCGGACTACTGGCGAGCAAGCAATAAATTTACAGCACGTCTCCGATCAAACGGTTGCACTGGCTTTAGGTGTTCACCCAATTCAACCGGACCAGATATCAGCACGTTGGTCAGCGCAATATTATCTGCAGTGAATTGCACTTAGCCGTCGCGCGAATTACAAACACCGTGGTTGTCCGCGCGGCTTGGCTGCGACCATCTTGGTACCCAACCCTTAGCTTAAGTCGTCCTTGGCGCTAGGTCTGCTAGCGCGCGGATTTTCGGTTGCGCTGGCCAAAAGCGGCAAAACCAGAAGTTCTAGAGAGACCGTTCTACCGATGCGCCTATGCTTCGCCACCTTCTCGATAACCACATGAGCCCAACGGTGGTCAACGGGAGTTTCCGGCAAATCTGTCAATCCTGCTCTTATCCAACAGTGCGGGATCAGATGGCCCGAAGCCGTACCCGATATGACCCAGATCATCCTCCGAGTAACCCTCCAGGTGTGCAGCGTTGACCTCTTCTTACTCCGCGCCGATCACCTTGCTCTGGACAAAAGTCCTTGTTTCGCCCGGAGAGCAACCCGTGACAACATGAAATCTAGGGTTCTGAATTGTAACCATTAAGCTCCACATAGTGATCGAAGGCGGTCTCGAATAGTGCGACAGAGCGTTCCGAAGCTCTGACGTGTAAGGCTGTGGAAGTTCCGCCAAAGTATGTATTTGTGGTCAGGAAATTGAACTAAAGATTCTTTTTTTCTAAAAAATTCGGTTTTGGACGAGCTGACCAGAGATCACACGAAGAAGTAGTGCTGCAAACAAGTGCACGGGTTGCTTGATCTTGCATAAAAGTTTCGTTATGCAACCTAAGAAGTGGAGAATCCAGAGAATGCGACTTCGTTTTGCACTGCATTGGCTCGCTCATAGGCTGTTGAAACGGTCACGGAGTTGCGCCAGCGGTCATGAGCAGGGGATGCGTGTGGGCACGTTGCATTCGCTTTAGCAGAACGTAAAGACGGGGGGAGTATGTCTTTTTTTGATTTGGTAATAACGGTGTTTTTGCCGCTAAGCTTGGCCGTCATCATGTTTTCGTTGGGGGTTGGTCTGGTTGTAGGCGATTTCGTTCGTGTGGTCGTTCGGCCTCTTTCCTTCTTGACCGGCGCCTTCAATCAATTGCTGCTCGTGCCGTTTGTTACGTTTTTGATAATCGTGACTTTCGGGATCGAAGGTGAACTGGCGGTTGGCATGATGATCCTGTCTGCTTGCCCGGGCGGGGTAACCAGCAACGTCTTGTCGAAATGGGCGCAGGGAGACGTTGCACTGTCCGTGACGCTCACGGCGGTGATCAGCTTCGTGTCGATCATTTCCGTTCCGCTGATCGTCAGTTTCGCGATGGGCTACTTCATGAGCGACTCGGGGGTCGAGGTGAGTATCACCGACATCATTCTGCGTCTTTTTCTGTTGTCAGCGGTCCCGGTAGCACTTGGCATGACTCTGAGGCACTTCTTTCCAAAGGTCATGATAGGCTTGGAACCGCTGTTGAATAAGATTGCCGTCGTTTTATTCCTTCTTATCTTCATCCTGGCCTGTGCTGCTGGCTGGAACGTCCTTATGGCAAACGCCTTCACGCTGGGGCCAGCATTGCTGACTTTGATAACCGTTCTTCTTCTTGCGGGTTACTTTCTGTCGGTTGCATTGGGTCGATCTACAGCCGAGGCGAAGACGATTTCCATTGAAACCGGTCTTCAGAACACACCTATGGGCGTGACGATAGGAACAATCGTCGCGACCGACGCTCTGGTCACCGGCTATACGCTGCCTGCAGGCGTATATGGGGTTGTCATGTTCATACCCGCCCTTGCCGCCATATACCTGTTCCGCAAATCCTCTTCCTCATAAGGGTTCGCCTTTGCGCCGCCGGTCTTCGAGGATCGGCGCGCATGCCATAAGCTCGGGTGCACAAGACCCAATGACCTGCCCCGGAGGCGGGGCGCTAACAAATCCAATATCTCAGTCATGCGTGACCGCCATCCCGGCGGTCACGACGTCTTGCGTTTGCCTTGTCGGCTTTTGTGTCGTGTCGCGGTCATTTGCCGCATACGTGCGAAGAAGCGCGCAAACTAAGTGCGAGTACGAAAGTAATGGTTTCATAACGGGACCAAATATGCTAAGCGAAGCTCACACAAAGGAGTCGATACGACATGACTGTTTCCCGCGCCCGTAACGGATTGATCGCTGCCGCTATGGCTGGGCTGCTTCCTTTTGCAGTTCACGCCCAGAATGGCGAGGCCGCCGCTCCGATCCCCAGCACGATCTCGCAAGAGGCCGCCCTTTACCTCGAAGCTCTGTCTCAGCGCCCGGCATCCCCGCCCATGCCATCTGCGGATCAAGTGGAAATCTGGGAAGCAGTACAGGCGCAGGTCACCGCGGCGTTTTTTCCGAACTATGATGCAGCGATTGCACGGTTCGGTGTCGCGGTTGAAGAGCAGCAGATCAACGGTGTTCCGGTTGTCAGTGTGACTCCGCCCAACTGGACAGACAATGGCAAGGTCGTGGTTTATACCCATGGCGGCGGCTATACCTTCATGACGGCAAAGACCACGCTGAACGCAAGCGCATCGGTCGCGGCCGAAAGCGGCCTGCGCGTCGTGTCGGTCGACTACACCCTTGCGCCGCAGTCCAAATGGGAAGCCACCACAGCCGAGGTTGTCGCCGTTGTGCAGGGTCTTCTCGATGAAGGCTATGCGATGGATGACATCGCAATCTACGGAGATTCCGCAGGAGGCGCCCTGGCTGCCGGATCTGTTCTGCGGATGCGCGACGAGGGGATGGGTATGCCAGCAGCCGTCGTGCTCTGGTCGCCGTGGTCCGACATCGACACGGCCAAGGGTGACACATACCAGACGTTAAAGGCGCATGATCCGCTGCTGAAAATCGATGGGATGCTGGTTCCGATGGCGCTGGCCTATGCGGACAAGGAAGATTTCACGAACCCCTATGTCTCGCCCATCTATGGCGACTATTCTATCGAATATCCCCCGACCCTGATTCAGGGCGGCACGCGCGAGGCCTTTCTGAGCAATTTCGTGCGCCACTATCAGGTGCTGGATCAGGCGGGTGTCGATGTGACGCTGGACCTCTACGAAGGGATGCCGCACGTCTTTCAATACACCGCGCTGGACACCCCGGAATCCAAAATTGCACTGGAAAAAACCGCAGCCTTTATTCGCGCAAATCTAGGGCTGGAATAAGTCACCCCGCTTAGCTGGTCGGGTCACATCCCCGACCTGACCACAAAGAAACACTGAACCCGGGCCTGAAGGACTGTTGGCATGTCGCAGAAAGCCGTAATCCGTCTTGTCGTCGCCATCGCAATTATGGCGCTGTTGTTCGCGTTTGTTCCCATCCTCTTCTGGATCGTTCTGATCTTGCTGGTGGGGCTGGTGCTTCTTGGTCGCTGGGTCGGAGGCGGCAGGCTGCCGCCCGAGTTCTTTATCCCCAAATCGGTCGAGGGACCGGCCTTTCGTACCTACGAAGCTGTCGTTCCCGACAGCCCGCTGAAACTGATGCACTTCATCTCTGAACAGGAAGAGTTGAACGTGTCCTCCAGCCTGATCATGGGGGACAAGGAAGTCATCTGTGTCACCGCTCAGGCCACCAAATATGCGGCCGAGCGACTTGTCGGCGAGATCGAAAAAACCGGGCGCAAGCTGACCTATATCTATTTGGACCATCCCCATCTGGATCACTCCCAAGGCGCGACCGAGCTGCTGAAACGCTTTCCAGATGCCAAATGTGTCGGTGCGCCGAAAGTGGTGGAACTGCAAAAACTCCGCATGGCCTCAGATGATGCAACCGCGCTTAAACGCTATGCGGACAACGCGGCGGTGCCCTCGGTGCCGTTCGAGCCGCTGGATGCCACCACCATCATGTTGGAGGGTCGCGAAATTCAGCTGTGGCACGACATGATCGGCGATGCCGGTGTCGGGCGTCCGGATGAGCCGCATACGGTCATCTATATTCCCGATCTCAAGGCGCTGCTGCCGACCGATATCTGCTATTTCGGCGGTCACATGATGATGGGCGGCAGCACACCGGAAAGCCGCGCACAGTGGAAACAGCAGCTGCGCGACTGGCTGAAGATGGACCTGCAGGTGGTGATCCCCGGTCACATCGTGCGCGCGTTCAGTGACCAGATGACTGCCAAGGGGGTGCTGGAATTCAGCCTGAAATACATCGAGGATTACGAAGCGGCGCTGGCCGCCAGCAACAGCTCGGACGAAGTGATTGCATGGATGCTGAAAGAATATCCCGACATCGGGCATGTTCCGGCCCTGCAACTCGGCACGTTCATGAATTTCGGTGAAACGCACCGGATTCTCTTTAACCCGCGCATCGACAAGGTCGCATCTTTCCTGCCCAAGGCACTTGTGCGCCGGATCGATACGAAATTGTTCGAAGCCCGAAAGAAAGCCGCCAACCCAGCCTGAGGCTAGGCCGGACGACACATCAAATCTGGAGAACTAAAAATGAGCACCACCCCCAAAAAGCGGTTCCTGCCCATCTGGGTCTATATCCTGATGGCAATTGAACTGGTCATGATCACCGGAGTCACCATTGTCGGGATGCAGGACATCACCGTTATGCACCCCGACCAGACCGGCTCTTCTTATCTTGCGTCGCTGTACATCACACGCAATCTGGTCGCGCTTGGCGGTCTGGTTCTGGCGACTTATGTGTTCCGCAGCTATGTGGCTTTTTTCCTCATGCTGTTGCAGCGCATTGCCACCGAAGTGTCCGACTTTTCGAATTCCTACTGGTTTGGCCGCGACCCCGAGGTTCTGGCGTCGATCCCTTACCTGATTGTTCTGCTGGTGGTTCTGCCAACAATCGCGATGGTCGTAGTTTGGCCCGACGTCAAACAAGAGGCCGCCGCCCTGCGTGCGAAAACCAATTTTCTTCGCAAGGAGTCCTGATATGCAAAAACTGACGACTTTCGTTGCTGCAACGGCCCTGTCGCTAATGGGCGGAGCTTCTCTGGCCGACGGGCTGGAGCTGGAAATCTTTGTCTCGGAGCCCAACGAGATCAACGTCACTTCGGCTCTGATCATGGGCCCGACGGAAATGATGGTCATGTCGGCGCAAGGCACACGGTCGTCGGCTGAGCGACTGGCCGATCTGATCGACAGCAAGGGGTTGGATCTGGAGTATATTTTCCTGTCGCACCCGCATCTGGACCATTCGCAGGGCGCAAGCGTGCTGCTGGAACGCTTCCCCGATGCCAAGTTCATCTCAACGCCCGAGATTGCAGCCGTACAGACCCACCGTATCCCGATTGACGATGCCGCAGCGGCGGCCCGCCATAAGGAAAACGCTCTGACGTCAATACCGGCTGAGCCCTATGAGGGAGACACCATCGAGATCGACGGCCACACAATCGAGATCTGGAAGGATCTGGTCGGTGATGTGGGGATCGCAGAACCGGACGAGCCCCACGTCGCCCTGCACATCCCGTCGCTGAATGCGCTGCTGCCCAGCGATATCGTCTACTACAATGCGCATGTGTTCCTGGGCGGAAGCACCAAGGAAAGCCGGGAAATCTGGAAATCCCAGATCGAAGACTGGCTTGCGCGTGACTTTGATATCGTAGTGCCGGGCCACATGCTGAAAACCGATCTGGACAACCTGACCGCCGAAGGGGCGTTGACCCATACGCTGGACTATCTGAACGCCTATGAACCGGCGATTGCAGACAGCAACAACTCGGAAGAGTTGATTGGCAAGATGCTGGCAATCTATCCCGATATGCAGCACCAGTCGGCACTCTATATTGGCAGCTGGATCAACTTCAAGGAAATGCGCAACATCTCGTTCAACCCGGCTGCCGCGCAATTCCCCGAAGGGGCGAGCGAAGAGGAGATTCAGCGCATCGATGCAGAGCGTTATGAGGCGTTCAAGAAGGCTTACAACCTTGATTAATCTTACGTAACGTCCCCGCCACAATTGTGGCGAGGGCGCTATTATGCAGCGACTGGCCGCCGGATTGCAGTGGCAAGAAAGTAGGGAGAACCATGCCGAATATCGAAATCAACGGTCGCTCGATTCATTATCAGGATGTAGGGCAGGGTGAAGAGACGCTTGTTTTCTCTCATGGTTTCCTGATGAACCACCAGATGTACCGCCATCAGATCGACGCCTTGTCCAAGCGCTTTCGGGTCATCTCCTTTGATCACCGGGGCCACGGCGACAGCGACCCGTGCCGCCAGCCTTACGAGCTTGCCGATCTGGTCAGCGATGCCGAGCAACTGATCGAAAAGCTAGTCGGCGGGCCGGTTCATTTTGCAGGTATGTCGACCGGCGGATTTGTTGGGCTGCGGTTGCTGTTGAAACGCCCTGACTTGATCAAGAAGCTGGTGCTGATCGACACCAGCGCGCGGCCTGAGCCGACGGCGAAGCTGCGCGAGTTCAAGTTCCTGCTGTTCATGCTGAAGCTTCTGGGGCTGCGTCCTCTGGTCGGGCAGGCGATGAAAAACCTGTTCGCCAAGGAGTTCCTGACCGATCCCGCCCGGAAAACGGAACGTCAGTACTGGAAGACCTATATGGGCGGTCTGGACAAGCGCTCGATCCATGCGTTTGGCAAGGCCATCTTCTTCCGGGGCGATGTGCTTGAGGATATCCGGCGGCTTTCGTCCTATCCCGAAACGCTTATCGTCGTGGGCGAAGAAGACACGCCCACGCCGGTTCACGAAGCGCAGGCGATGAACAAGGCCATTCCCGGCTCAATCCTGAAAACCGTGAAAAAAAGCGGCCACTCTTCGCCTGTAGAGGCACCGGCAGTTGTGACCGAAGCGATGGAGCGTTTCCTGTAGCCAAACAGCGTTGCAGCTAACAAAAATCCCCGGCCGTTCAAGCCGGGGACACCCACTGCTCGGCATATGTTGGGTTTAGTGCTTGCCTTCAGCTTTCTGAATCGCAGCGACGGCCAGCCGATTGGCGTCGTTGGCGCCCGGACCGTCAAGAATTGTCAGGTCGTCCAATTCTACCTCGCGCCCGCTTTCGGTAATCACTTTCAATGGTTTCACATCGCTGTTGGTTTCACGGTCCACATATCTAAATGGGGCCTTGTCAGCGCCAAACACCCATTGGTCGCTCCATTGCGCCATCGCGATCATGACGGGCAGCAAGCCGCGACCCTTGTCGGTCAACCGGTATTCGGTGCGCGTCGTGCCAACGCCTACCGGAATCTTGTCAAGGATTCCATGGTCCTGCAGATGTTGCAGTCGCTGTGTCAGGATGTTCTTGGAAATCCCGATGCTTTTTTCAAACGCGGTGAAGGTCCTGACACCAAAGAACGCATCCCGCAGGATCATGGTCGACCATTTGTCTCCAACCGCTTCAGCGGCCTGCGCCCAACTGCAATTAACATCGGCAAGTGATTTACGTGTCATGATCCATCCGGTCATTTTGGGGATGTCAAAGTCTGTCAAGGAAACGACAATAGTGAACATCCACTGAACTGGAAAGCTGGTTGAAGGTGCGGAACAGGTGTTCCGCACCTTTCGGGTTTATTTGCCCTTAAAGGGGTAAGCGGGCCGGGGTTGGCCGCTTTTTACGGCATTGATCGCGCCGACGAGGCTACCTTGAGCGTCCTCGGTATGCAGCATTTTACCAGCCATTTCTGGCATCATGGCGTCCGCCTTTTCGATCCCACCGGTGGACCAGGCACGCATCAGTTTCTTATGCGTAGCATGGGCTTTGGTCGGGCCGTTGCCCAGTTTCTGTACCCACTTTTCAGCAGCAGCGCCGAGTTCGCTTGCAGGGACCACCTCGTTGATCAGGCCATAGGTCAGCGCGTCTTCCGCCCCAACCAGTTCCGCCGTCAGCGCCCATTGCATGGCGCGCGTCCGGCCGACACGTTCCGCCACGCGCTGCACGCCGCCGAGGAAGGTGAACACACCAACGGTTGCTTCGGGGTGGCCAAATTTGGCGTCGTCTGCCGCGATGATGATGTCGCCGCGCAATGCAAGCTCGAAAGCGCCGCCCATGCAGTGACCCTGGATGGCAAAGACGATCGGGAAGGGCAGGTCTTCAAACGCATTCACCAGCGGCAAACCCTGCGCCATCATGGCCGAGAACGCTTCTTCGCTGACGCCATCCCAGTTGGTGACATCGCCGCCAAAGCCGAAATCGGGGCCGTTTGCCTTGACCAGCAGAACACGGGTATCGTCGCGCCCCATCATGTCCTGAATGGCGGCGCCAAACGCTGCCATAACTTCGTTTCCCAGTCTGTTCTGGGGCGGGTTGTCGATGGTGATTTGCGCGAAACCGCCTTCGTTAGTGTATTCAAGTGCAGGCATCTTATTCCTCCGGTTTAACACTTTCGGCGGGCCTAGCAGTTTTGGTATTGTAATGCAACCATCGCTTTGCTAATGCATACGAAATTCTGTGCAAAGAAGAAGGAGCGTAGTCATGTCATCCGTTGATCGGTCTGTTGTTGTTACGGGTGTGTCCACCGGGTTGGGGCATGCCATCGCATCTGATCTGATGCGAAACGGGTTTCATGTCTTTGGGAGCGTGCGAAAGCCGGAAGATGCAAACCGACTCTCGGCCGAGTTCCAGGACCGCTTCACGCCGTTGATTTTCGATGTCACCGATGCGGAGGCTATCCAAGTTGCTGCGGATCAGGTGGCCAAAGCCCTGAATGGGCGCACTTTGGCCGGTCTGGTGAATAATGCCGGCGTCGCGGTGGCAGGGCCTTTGCGCTATTTGCCCGTGGACGAGCTGAAGTTTCAGTTTGATGTGAATGTGTATGGGCTGCTGCGTGTGTCCCAGGCTTTCATCCCTCTTCTTGGCGCCGATCCCGCGTTTTCGGGCGCGCCCGGTCGGATCATCAACATGAGCTCGGTGCACGGCGAAATCGCGATGCCGATTTTTGGACCCTACTCCATGTCAAAGCATGCAGTAGAGGCGTTCTCGGGCGCGTTGCGGCGTGAGCTTCTAGGCCATGGGATCGACGTCGTGACCGTGGGACCTGGTGCCGTAAAGACCCCGATCTGGCAAAAGTCAGATAACCTCGACATCGAACAATACAAAGGGACGGAATACTACGACACCTTTGTAGGCATCCGGTCCGCGGCCAAGCAATTGGGCGAAACGGGTCTTGAACCTTCTGAGGTATCGGGAAAGGTCGTGGATATTCTTGAAGGCAAAGAAAAGGGAACCCGCTTTGCGGTTGTTGCCAAATACCTTGCTGACTGGCTACTTCCCCGGATTCTGCCGCAGCGGTTGGTCGACAAGAAAATGACACAGCGTATGGGCTTTCCTTCAAGCTATCGCTGAGGCTCTGATACGCAGGGCGGCTCTTAGAATGTTTCAAGTCAGACGGCCCGGACAATTGTCCGGGCCGTTGCGTTTTTGGGTGTCAGAAATGTGCGTCTTTGTCCGCCTCGTGAAATTGTGCGCGGTCCATCGCTAGGCACCCGTTTGTGAATTTTGGCGTGATTGGCGCTGCGCCAACATGGGCGCAGCTTTTCCGTTTTATGTGCGCTCGACAATCACAGCGATGCCCTGTCCGCCGCCAATACACATAGTGGCAAGGCCATAGCGCCCCTGAATGCGCTGCAACTCGTGCAGCAATTTGACAAGGATGATTGTCCCCGATCCACCGATGGGGTGACCCAGCGCAACGGCACCGCCATTGGGGTTCACCTTGTCCGAGGATAGGTCCAGATCTTGGGAAACCGCGCAAGCCTGGGCCGCAAAGGCTTCGTTGCTTTCGATCACATCCAGATCCGACACGCTCAGCCCGGCTCGCTGCAGGGCCTGCCGAGTTGCCGGAACCGGCCCCATGCCCATGATTTCAGGGGCCACACCGCCCAGACCATAGGACACGATACGCGCCAGAGGCTTCGCGCCCTTGGCCGTCATCTTCTCTTCGGACATCAGGGTCACGGCGGCGGCACCATCGTTGATGCCGCTGGCATTCCCGGCGGTCACGCTTCCGTCTTTGCGGAATGCGGGGCGCAGACTGGCCAGACCTTCCATCGTGATGTCCGCGCGGACGTGCTCATCCGTGTCAAAAACAAATTCCTTGCGCCCGCGCTTGATCGTCATCGGCAGGATTTGCTCCTTGAAGCGGCCTTCCTCGATGGCTTTGCTCGCGCGGCGATGGGATTCCAATGCAAAGGCGTCCTGCGCTTCGCGGCCGATCCCCTTGCGGTCCGCGATGTTCTCGGCGGTCATGCCCATATGGCCGTTGCCGAAGGGGTCTGTCAGACCCCCGATCATCATATCCAGCGCTTTTACATCACCCATTTTCTGGCCATGCCGAGCCTGTGTGATCAGGTGTCCGGCCCGGCTCATGCACTCCGCGCCGCCCGCCAGCACCACATCCGCATTGCCCAGCATGACCTGCTCCGCCCCGCTGACAACGGCCTGAAGGCCCGATCCGCACAACCGGTTCAGTGTCAGCGCTGGCGAGGTTTCGGGCACGCCAGCGCGGATCGCGACAACCCGGCTGATGTACATGTCCTCGGGATGTGAGTGCATGACATTGCCCAGCACGGTCTGTTCGACATCCTGCGCTTTGATCCCGGCGCGGTTGATGGCTTCGGCCGCAACTGCGGTGCCAAGATCGCAGGGGGACTGGCCCGAAAGCGATCCAGCAAATGTCCCGACGGCCGTTCGGACGCCGGATGTAATGTAGACAGACTTGGTCATGATGTTTCCTTAGGTTGCAACGCAGGCATCGGGCTAGGCCCGCACCGAGCGCGTCAGTTTACAGACGATTCTCCACGAAGCTGGTCCAGCGGCAGGCAGGCCGCGCGTACAAAATGCTGTACGGTGCGAACATATTCCGACACCGAGACACCCCGCTTGCGGTATTTGGCACGCTTGACGTACCAGTCCTGCAAAAGCGGTTTGATCAACGACGGCAGCAAGGGCGACACATCCTCGCGCAGCAACCCTTGCTCTTGGGCGCGGAAGATGACATCGGCAAAAATCTCTTCGGTCATGATTTCGCTGTTGATCGCGATTTTCCGCTCCTTTGGCGGAAAGCTCTTGGCTTCCATGAAAGAAAAGGCGAACCACGCAAGCATCTCTTCGGTCAGGCGGATATGCGCTTCGATTAGCCAATCCAGATGGGCAATGGGGTCATCCGTCACCTCAGCCGGCGGGTTGTTCAGAACATCACCGACCGAGGTCGTCACCTGGGTCAGGATCATGTTCAGAAGGGTCGTCTTGCTGTCGAAATAGGCATAAAGCCCTCCCATCGACATCCCGGCCTCTTTCGACAAGTCCCGTAGCGACATGGCTTGAAACCCTTTGCCGTTGGACAGTTTCAGGGCCGCTTCGATAATGACGGTGAGGTTCTTGATGGCAATACCCGGCTTTCGAACCGAGATCGTATCGCTGTTATGCGCAAGGATTGATCGGCACAAGGCCTCGGACGAATGTTGCTTAGTGGTCAACACTTGGGATCTCCTTCGAAACTCCGAACTTTACCGAGAGGTGATTTGCACTCTGAACGGCAAAGGGTATGTCCCATTCTGGATATCGGGCGCTCGCTCGCATGGCAACCTGATCAGGCAAACACCGTGTTCAGCGCCGACTGCGGTAGGGTCATCTGATATGCTTTGGCGATGTCTGATACGAGCTGAGTTACGCGGTCCCGGCCAAGTTCCTTCATGAGTGCAACAGGCGGGCGTTCAAATCGCAGGGCCAGCCGGGCTCCTTTGTCGAAATCGCTGGGCGCTGCGACATTCTCTTCAATGGCCTGGAGAACCGGAAAAAATACAGCACCCATAAGGCGATCTCGGATAATCTGGGCCTGAATTTCGGTAAGCTCATCCGCTTCGGATGCAATAGGCCAGTTTTCTTCCGTTGCGCCAACGCGCTTCAGACCGTCTGCCGGCTCGTAGAATGGGCCCAACCCTGACAGGTTCTGCACAGCGTTCAGATTGATGCGGGGCTTGATGATGTTCATCACGGCAAAAGGACCCAGCGCCAGCCCAAAGGTGTCGCAGGCGATCTGATCGATCTGCGCAGTATTGGCCAGGCCATCATCCAGAATGCGAACGGCCTCATTCGTATATGGGCAAAAGAATCTGTTGATTGCAAAGCCACTGGCGTCTTTGCACTGAATGGTCGTCTTGGCCGTATCTTCCAGAAAAGCTGACGCACTGCTGAGGACATCTGGGCTGGTGTCTTGACCTGCGATAAGTTCCACGATCGGGTTGATTTCGGCCGGGCTGAAATAGTGCAGGCCCAGGAACCGCTCGGGATTCGGCAGGGCGCTGGCGAGGTCGGACAGGCGCAGGGCGCTGGTGTTTGTAGCAACAATCGTGTCTGCGCCGAGATGTCCCGAGAGCTTCTCGAACAGGTCGCGCTTGACCTGGAGGTCCTCGAAGATGGCTTCGATGATCAAATCGGCACCGCTCGTGTCGCCTATGTCCTGGGATACGCTCAGGCAGGACAGGGCATGGCTCGCGTCTTCAATACGCATCTGCGCTTTTTCAACCTTGCGATCAAAGAAGCGCGTTATGCGTTTTTGCATCGCGGCCAACCCGTCCGCGTTGGTGTCTATCACGCGCGTTTTAAGCCCAGCGGCCATGCAACTGATGGCAATCCCACCACCCATAGTCCCTGCGCCGATAATCGAAACGGATTGAATTTTCATGAGTGCCTCCCTCAGTGTTCGCCCTGATTATCGAACGAACGCTCGTTTTGCAAGTGGCGTTCATTGCGCCTGCTGACTTGCACTCCTGCTCAAGACCTGGAGAGTTACCGCGCAACAGCCCGTGGCGGCGGTATGTCGTGACTTAGCTGTCCCGCCAGCGCGCCTGCAATGCGGGCTCGCGTTGGATCAATTGCTCGTGTTACCCAAGGTTCTGTCCAGCCGCCAGGCGAGCAGGTCAATCCTGTCTTGTCCAAAGAAGGGCTCGCCGTTGAAGACCATCAGGGGAACGCCCCAATGACCGCTGCTGCCCAGAGCTTGTTGATTGTTTTCGATCTCAGCGCTGATATCGCTTAGGTGTTCGTTCGTGTATTCGTCGAAGAGAGCGGGATTGAGACCACACGCGATCGTCACCTGATCCAGATCATGTATCCAGTCGGCGCTCTGGGCAAACAGAAGATTCGACAACGCTTCGACATATTGAAGCCCGCATCCGAAACGGTGCGCCACGACGCATCGTCCTGTCAGGGCAATCGCTCGGGCTTCGTTTGTCGCGGGATCCGGGGTTAGCGGATCCGGGTCGGGACGGGAGAAAGGATAGCCCAGCATGTCAGCCACCCGCGCAGCGTCCATGTAGTTGTACTGATGTTTCACATGATTTTTCGGATCATGAACGACCGGGCTCCGCAGCGCGAGCGGCAGCACCGGGCGCAGGTTGATTTGATGGCGGCGGCCAAGTTCCCGCAGGCGGGCTATGGCAAGATAACAGAACGGCGAACGGACGGACCAAAAAAGATCGATCGCCTGTGTCGAGGCACGTGTCTGAGAACTACTGTATTCCATCTCGATAAGGCTTCGGTTTTCAGATCGCTCGCGCGCTTTTCCAAGGTCATTCGGCGTGACTTCGGACCGTCCGCCTTTATGGCTGGCGCGTTTTTCTTGCGATGATTTGGACACGCCTTTGATAGCTGCAAGGTTTCGCTTCAGCAAGAGTTTGAGCCCCATGATCGGCTGATAGGTTATCTTGATAAAAGCGACCGTTTCTATCAGGTGCGAATGAACTCGGGAACACCCAGCGTCTCAGCTAGGCGCTGGGTTTCACGAAGCACCAGATCTATGTTGCTGTCGCGGACGGTCGGCAAAATCTGCCGCGCGCGCCTGACCACGTCATAGTCCAAGGTTGCGGTGATCAATTCTTCGCCATCGCCTGCAACTGCAAGCTCATTGCCAAATGCGTCGATGATACGCGAGCCACCCCAGAAATGGAGGTCATGTTCGGTTCCGGTCCGATTGACCATAATGACCGGAGCGCCATACATCATCGCATAAAACCGGCATGTCACAGCCCAACCGCTGGGATTGTCGAAATCGGCGCCAACGGCTTCAATGCCGGAACTCACCGGACAGAGCAGCATCGTGCTGCCATGCAGAAAGGCCAGATGCGCCAGCGCGGGGTTCCAAACATCCGCACAGATCAGCAATCCCGCGTTCCAGCGATCAACCACCGGAAATGTCTCTACAAACCGGCCAGCGGCATAGTGTTTTCCTTCTTCCAGTTTGCCGTAGTTCGGGATGTTGATCTTTCGGTGCAGGTGAACAAGTTTGCCATCTTTCAACACGGCCGCCGAATTGTAGAATTGCGCGGCAGGTCCCTCTTCTATGAAGCCAACGGTCACCGCCATTGGGCCTGCGGCCTCTGCCAGTTTCCTGAGCCGCGCGTCCTGACGGTCCATTGCGGCTCCTAGCAGGTTTTTCGGGCCGTAGTGACCAGTGAGGGACAGTTCTGGAAACACCAGCAAATCCAAATCTGCCACGCGCCCTTTTTCTATCCAGTCAAGATGAATGTCGATGTTGACGCCAACGTCCCCGATTGCACTGGCAAACTGAGCTGCACCAACTGTCAATTTTTCCACTGCCAACATTGACCTGCTCCTTCGACGATCCTGACCCTGCTCAGGCTTCGATCTACGATTGTCAGCTCAAGACAGATTGCCCACTCCCGACAACCGGTTGTGCAATTCCGCCAAACAACTCAGACCTGTCAGATCGCAGATAGCCGCATTCCAGGCTTTGCAGCATTGGTCGGGCTGTTTCGTCCCAGCCCAATAAGCAGCTTCAAAGGTTGTTCCGGGGGCCGCGGTCGGTTGATGCGCTGCCCTGCGGTGGGCTTCCGCGTACGCTCAACCAGACTGGCATCGCCAGGGATCGGTTTCAGGCGCGGTATCAAGCTCGCTTCTGATCCGCGCGGTTCCCTTGATCAGAAAATCATGCAATTCGCGGGCAGGCTTTGAGTTCAGCAGGCTGGGGTCTGACAGCACGGTTACACGCCCTGTCTCACAACTGAGGCCGAAAGGGGCCACCAAGTGACCACTTCGCAATCTGGATCGCGCCAGAAGCGACGGCACGATGCCCACACCCAGTCCCCTCTCGGTCAACCTTATCGCCATACTGTAGGTATTTGACTGGTAATCTTCGGACAGTCTCATATGTGGCTGTCCGAGTTGAGCGGCGGCCAGATACCAGGCTTCCGGGCGTCCGAGGTTATGGATCAATCGCGACGCAGACAACTGGGACGGGGTTGTCAGAGGCAGGCCGTCCACACGAAAGTCCGGCGATGCGACGATGGCAAACCGGTCCTGCCACAAAACAAGCAGATCGCGGGACAGCTTTTCGCTGGGCACATCGGTCACCACGATGTCTGCGACTTCCTGCACCTCGTCCTCCCAGATCCGGGCATGGATCGTGATTTGAACTTCTGGATGCAGGTCTGAAAACTGCGTCAGCAGGTCCGCCATCCATGTCTCTGCCGCTGAGATCGGGCAGGAAACCACGACCCGTTCCCGTCCCCGCCCCTTCAAGATGGCTTTGGTCGCCTGTTCGATGTTTTCGAGTGACTGTTGCACGCTGGGCAAATACGCCTTGCCCAGACTTGTCAGTGACAAGGAGCGCGGGTGGCGATTGAACAATGGCCCCCCGATAAACTGCTCCAACGCCCGCACGTGACCGCTGACCGCGGCTTGCGTCAGGTTCATCTCGGTAGCGGCATCCGTAAAAGACATGTGCCGGGCGGAAACCTCGAAGGATCGCAGGTAACTCAGTGGCGGAAGGTCTTTCATCGTCACAACTCACTCATGACCTAAAATTTCTTTGGTCATAGGGGTGATATTGCTCATGTGTCAACGCGCCGAAGCCAAGTTATTGGAGGGCGCATTCGAACGAGGGAGCGCAGCTATGGGAACGGAACGACGCAAGGGTGGACGCAGGGGCGTTTCTGCGCGCGCAGGCAAACAGATAGCCCAGCTTGGGTGGAGCCAGTCACGTTCCCCTTATGCGCCGCTAAATGTGGCCAACGAAGAACAGATGCAGGCCATCCACGATACCTCCATGCGGATCCTGTCAGAGGCTGGCATCCGGGTGATGAGTATCCAGGTCATGGACTTGTTCGAAGCCGCGGGCGCTATCGTGGATCGCGACACCATGACCATCCGTATCGACGAGACACTGGTCAACGAGGCTCTTAAAACCGTTCCGACCCATTTCGACATGGTTGCGCGCAACCCGGCGAAAACCATCGAGATGGGGGGCACCTCGATAAATTTCGGCCTGGTGGCAGGCCCGCCCAGCACCCATGACTGTATCAATGGCAGACGCCCGGGCAATCACGAGGATTATTGCAACTTCATCCGTCTGGCGCACCACTTCAACGCCGTCAATATCATCGGCAATCAGGTGGTCGCTCCGATGGAGCTGCCCTCAAACACACGCCATCTTGATACATATCTCGCCAATCTGACGCTAAGCGATTTAACCTTTCACTGCACCGCCATCGGGCGGGGGCGGGCCATGGACGGGATCAACATGATGGCGATCAGCCGTGGGATCACTGTCGACCAAATGCGAGAGACGCCCGGCGTTGTTACGGTGATATCGGTCAATTCTCCACGGCTGCTGGACGAGGCGATGACCGATGGGTTGATCGCGATGTCAGAACATGGCCAGCCGGTTTCGATCACGCCGTTCACTTTGATGGGTGCGATGACCCCGGTCACGCTTCCCGCTGCCATGGCGCAGCAAAACGCAGAGGCGTTGTTCGGCGTTGTGTTGACCCAACTGGTTAACCCCGGCGCGCCGGTGCTCTATGGTGCGTTTACGTCAAATGTCGATCTACGCTCGGGCGCGCCGGCCTTCGGGACACCCGAAAACACCAAGGCCAACATTATTGCAGGACAACTGGCCCGGAGATACGGGATTCCGTACCGTACCTCGAACGCAAATGCCTCGAACTGCGTCGACCTGCAAGCTGCTTACGAGACGATGATGTCCACATGGGGTGCGGTTCTGGGGCAGGCCAATCTGGTTTATCACGCCGCCGGTTGGCTGGAAGGCGGCCTGACGGCATCGTTTGAGAAGTTCATCCTTGATGTAGAAATCATTCAGAACATGAAAGAATTCCTGCGCCCATTGGACTTCTCGGAAGAGGAACTGGGACTGGACGCGATCAAGGCAGTTCCAACCGGCGGGCATTTCTTTGGCGAAGCGCACACAATGGCGCGCTACCAGACCGCATTTTACCAACCGATCCTGTCCGACTGGCAGAATTACGAGAACTGGCAGAAGGCGGGTTCCAAGGATGCTCTGACGCGTGCGACGGAAATCTGGCAGCAGGCTCTGAAAGATTATGAAGCCCCGCCTATGGACGAAGCTGTTCGCGAGGAACTCGAAGCATACGTCATAACCCGCCGCGAGCAGATTGGCACACAGGAACCCTAGGGCGATGAACACGCAAGTCGCCAACACGATTGAAGAGTACAGGAAAGTCTCGCCAAGCAAGCCACAGCATGAAAGGCCGGTGCAGGTGACAATGCTGTTGCTGCCAGGGTTTTCGATGTTGGCCACCAGCGGGTTCTGCGAAACTCTGGCCACAGCAAATCGCATTTTGGGGCGTGCGCAGTTCAGCTGGCTGATGGCGTCTGAGGATGGCGCGCCCGTGCATTCATCCTGCGGCATGGCCATACCAACCAAGCCTATGGCAGAGCGGGTATCTGGCCAGGCCACTTTGATCCTGAGCGGCGCGGGTCCGCAGAATTCCGATGCCAGCGCCAGCTTCTGGATACGCAGCGCTCTGCATCGCTTCGTGCGCCACGGCGGTCGGATCGGCGCCCTAGGTGAGGCCATCGAATTTCTGACCATGGCGGGCTGCACTCAAAACAGAACTATTGCGGTCCACTGGCGCTATCGCGCCGGGTTCACCGAAAAATACCCCGATCAGGATCTGTGCCAGCGCCCATTTGTCGTTGATGAACGGGTGATGTCTGCTGTGGGCGCGACGTCGGGCATCGATCTGGCTCTGTGCTTGATTGAAGAACAGTGTGGCGAGGACATCGTCCGGGTGTGCGCCGACGAATTGTGTTATGCCGCGCAGCAGCGACTGCAACGCCTGACTGAGAGCACGCATCCGGCTCTTTCCCATCTCGGTCATGACAAGTTGCGCAAAACAATTGCCGAGATGGAGAAATGCATCGATGATCCGCCAAGTATCGAGTATTTTGCCGACCTCCTAAGCCTTTCTCAGCGTCAGCTCGAACGTCTGTTCGCACGGTATCTAGACACCTCACCAAAACGCTATTTCGACAACATGCGCCTGGAGCGTGCCCATGAGTTGTTGTTGCAGACCGATATGCGTTTGTCGGAAATCGCGATTGCCACAGGATTTGGATCAAACAGTTTGCTGTCCAAACACTTTCGCCGCCGGTTCAACGCCACGCCGCAGGCATTGCGACAAGGTAATGCAAAGCCTGCGACAGAAAGGGTCACGCGCGCATGATTGAAGCGACATCATCGAAGCGAGCGTCGATTTCGCCTGAGTTGCGCGGACAGATCGTTACAGCGGGATAACACAATGGGTCCAGTTCAATCGTTCCTGACAAACACCACGTATGAGGCGTTACCCGAAGAGATCAAGGTCTGGGCACGGCGCTGGCTGTTGGATTTGCTGGGCGTGGCTGCCGGAGGTCGCGGCACGCAGTTGTCACAGATCATATGCGATCACGCAGCCGCGCAGTTCGGTCCGGGCCATCGCTCGGCGCGCATACTGTTTGATGGCCGCGCCGTCAGTCCTGCAGGCGCCGCATTGGCTGGGGGCATGACGATCGACGCGCTGGACGGTCATGACGGTCACAAGTTGACCAAGGGCCATACCGGCTGCGGTGTTTTGCCCGCGCTGCTTGCCCTGACCGAGGCCGAAGGGCTGGAGGATGACCGCGCGTTTCTGACCTCGTTGGTCATTGGATACGAGATCGGAACGCGCGCCGGGATTGCGCTGCATCGGTCGGCGCCGGATTACCACACTTCAGGCGCATGGATTGCACTGGCTACCGCCGCTCTGGGCGCGCGGATACTGAACCTGACCCCGGAACAAACCCGCCATGCGATTGGCATAGCCGAATATCACGGACCCCGCAGTCAGATGATGCGGTGCATTGATCATCCGACGATGCTGAAGGACGGGTCGGGCTGGGGCACGATGGCGGGCGTCTCTGCGGCCTATCTGGCGCAGGCCGGTTTCACCGGCGCCCCTGCGGTAACGGTCGAAGCCGCCGATCTGTCCGATCTGTGGGATGATCTGGGTCAGACCTGGCGCATTTCGGAGCAGTATTTCAAGGCCTACCCGGTTTGCCGCTGGGCCCAGCCACCCGTACAGGCGGTGCTGAACCTGCGCGCCCAACACGGGCTAAAGTCAAGCGACATAGAACGGATCGACATCACCACCTTTCATCAGTCGCTTCGCCTTGCCACGCGGCACCCGAAATCCACGGAAGAGGCACAATACTCGACCGCCTACCCGGCCGCCGTGGCCGCCGTGCGCGGGGATGTGACACCCGCAGACCTGACGCAGGAGAGTTTCTCCGACCCCGAGATACTGCGGCTGTCCAACACCATGGGCGTCTGCGAAAGCGCAGAGTTCAACGAGGCATTCCCGGCGCGCCGCATCGCCAGCGCGACCCTGACATTGAAGGACGGGCGCACGGTTGTCTCTGGCCCAACCGAAGCCATCGGTGATCCCGAAGCGCCTATCAGTCAAGAACAGGTCGAAGCCAAATTTGACGCCTATGCCATTCCGACCCTGGGGCCTGATCGGGCAGGGGCCATAAAGGCCGCTGTCTCGCGTCTGGGCGAAGGCAGCGGAATCTCCGAACTTATCGATCTCACATCAGCACCTCGAAACATCGCCTAAGCGATCAAGCCCAAGACATCGCAGCAAGGAAGCGACGCGCCATGACTCAGACCAAGACATCAGAAACCAAATTGCCAAGCCATGCGCAGGCTGTCGTCATCGGTGGCGGCGTGATCGGATGCTCGATCCTGTACCACCTCGCAAAACTGGGGTGGACGGATGCCGTGTTGCTGGAACGTTCAGAGCTGACCTCGGGGTCGACTTGGCACGCGGCGGCGAACATCCACGGCCTGCATGACAGCAGCAATATCAGCCGCATGCAGCACTACACGATGTCGCTGTACAAGGAACTTGAGGCTGAGACAGGCCAAAGCTGCGGCGTTTTTCAGCCCGGTTCCCTGTACCTGGCCCAGACCGAGGCGCGCGAACAACAGTTGCGCCTGCAAGAAGCCAAGGCGCGACGCTATGGCATGAACTTCCATGAGGTCAGCCGCGATGAGGCTGAGCGCCTGCACCCGCTCGTTGATTTTGACGGTGTGCGCTGCATCATGTTCGAACCAGATGGCGGGAACGTCGATCCCTCGGGTGTCACCAACGCTTACGCGGTGGGTGCGCGGCAATATGGTGCGGCCATCCATCGTTTCACTCCCGTGACCGGCACCGAACCGCAACCTGATGGCAGCTGGATCGTACGGACCGATGCCGGTGACATTCGCACGCCTTGGGTGATCAACGCCGCAGGGCTTTGGGCCCGCGAAGTCGGCGCGCTGGCCGGGCTGGAACTGCCGCTGCTGCCAACAGAACACCAGTATTTTGTGACCGAAACGATCGACGCGATCGCAGCAATGGATCGTCGTCTCCCGTCGGTCGCTGATCGCGATGGTGAGTATTATCTGCGCCAGGAAGGGCAGGGCCTTTTGGTGGGTGCCTACGAAAAGGATGTACGGTTCTGGGCAGAGCAGGGCACGCCCCAGGGCTTTGGGCATGAGCTGTTCCCCGACGATCTTGAACGGATCGAAGACAACATGATGCGCGCCATCGCGCGCGTGCCCGCGCTTGAAACGTCGGGCATCAAACGGGTGATCAACGGGCCGATGATCTGGTCGCCGGATTCCTCGCTGCTGTTGGGCCCGGTGCCAGAGAAACCCGGCTATTTCTGCGCCTGCGGCATGATCCCGGGATTCAGCCAATCGGGCGGTGTGGGCAAGCTGGCCGCCGAATGGATGGTCGAAGGCGAGCCGACGCTCGATCTGTTCGCGTGGGATGTGGCGCGCTTTGGCAGCTGGGCTGGCAAGGGCTTCACCAAGGCGCGGGTGGCCGATCAATATGCCAACCGCTTCAAGATCCACTTCCCGGGAGAGGAACGCGAGGCCGGTCGCCCGGTACGCGCGCGACCCGTCCACGCCATGCAAAAGGAACTGGGCGCGACCTTTGGTCTGAACTACGGCTGGGAACACCCGCTCTACTTCGATGCCGATACGCCGGATAGTGCCGGGTTTACCCGCCAGCCCTGGTGGGACAGTGTTGGCCGCGAGGCGCGCATGCTGCGGCAGAATGCAGGCATCATCGACATCTCGAACTTTGCCAAATACGAGGTCGCGGGACCGGGGGCCGAAGACTGGCTGAACGCTGTTTTCGCCAACCGGATGCCGCGTCTTCCGGGCCGGTCCTGCCTGACACCGCTGATTGGGCGCCGTGGGGGCATTGCCGGAGATTTCACCGTCACACGTCTGGACGAAGAAACCTTTATTGTGATCGGTTCGGGCATGGCCGAGCGGTATCATCAGGGCTTTTTCCGCGAGGTGCCCCTGCCAGAGGGGACCCGGTTTGAAAGCAAGACCGAGCAGATGGCCGGGTTCAATGTCGCGGGCCCCCAAGCGCGTAGCATACTGCAACGCCTGACAAATGCGGATCTTTCCAACGCAGCATTCCCGTTCTTCCGTTCCCAGCGTATTACGGTCGCAGGTGTGTCTTGCACCGCGCTACGGGTATCGTTTACCGGCGATCTGGGATGGGAGGTGCATTGCGATGTGTCCGACCAGATGACGCTCTATTCGGCGTTGCTGGAGGCAGGGCGTGATGTTGGGGCCGGTCCGGTCGGCAGCCGCGCCCTAATGAGCCTGCGTGTCGAAAAAGGCTACGGGTCGTGGGGACGCGACTATTCACCTGAATGGTGGCCACAGGAATCCGGCCTTGACGGGCTGATCCGCGCTGACAAGGATTTCCTGAACAAGGACGCATGGTTGACGGTTCGCGACCAGCCAGCGCGCGAGGTGATGACCCTGATCGAAATCGACGCAACCACCGCCGACGCGACGGGTGGAGAGCCGGTGTTCTTGCCGGACGGCACGCCAATCGGGCAGGTGACTTCGGGTGCTTTCGGGTATCACGTCGAAAAATCGCTGGCCATTGCCTACCTGCGCCCTGATTGCGTTACACCCGGCCAAGCGGTCGAGGTAGCGGTCCTTGGCAAGGCGCACCAAGCGAAAGTCCTCGGCGACCCGCCGCTTGACCCTGAGGGCACCCGGTTGCGCGGCTAGGGCCGATGGGATCGAAGGTGTTGCGCCGCCGGGTTAACTGAGTGCGTCGTCCACATTTGGAACGCGCGCTCGCAAAGCTTCATCATGCGGCGGCCGATATCGGCCCCGCAGGCCCCCATGCACCAGTTGCCCGTATTCAAGGCGCAAGGAGACTTGTTGGGGCTGCAAGACTTAGGTCGGGCAGGCCTGTTTCAGATCGGATAGCGGGAAGTCGTTGAACATCGCAGGTGCAAGCCAAGTCAGAAAACTGTCGTCATCGATCAGGTCGGCAAACGCGGCGGTCATCATTCCCAGTTGCCGGACGAGACTGGCTTCACGCTCGGGGTTGACCTCTCCATGAGCAAAATCGCGCGGGTTCTCAATCAGTCGATTGGCCATCGCCCGGATGCGTTCGGCCGAGACCGGATGCGTGTTCTCCCGCCGACTTTTTTCGCTTGCCGGATCGTGCCACCAGGCGGCCTGATAGTACCAGAAAATGCCCATCGGATTGCCGCCCAATCTCGCGAAGTGGTTCAGCGCAAACTCATCCGCTTCGGCCTCCTGACGGCGGCTCTCGGCACCGCCGGTTCCAGGTTGGTGCTCAAGCAATAGATGCCCAAGCTCGTGCGCCAGAATGAACTGCACACCTGACGAGTAGATTTTGCCACTGAGGTCGTATGTGTAGTTGTCGGCAAACAACTTTTCACGATCCAGACCAAACGCAATGAGTGGCGCGGGCAGGTCCTCGTCAGCCCGCAGGAGCGCGGCCAGGTAAGTCTGGATATATTCCTGCGGGCAATTGCGGGATTCAAACCATGCGTGGAGGGTCGAGATATCGTCAAAAAACCGCAATGACGTCAACGGAATATAGATTTCCTGCCTGTTCGGCGCTGCATAAAATGACATGGGGCCCGGGCCGCGTTCGGGGAAAATCAGCTGAACGTTTCTGGCGCGATCACGAAACTGGCCTGGCAAACGGGGCACGATATCCTGCCACATAACGTTCTCGATTGTCGGGATTGCCCGGTCACGCACACGCTGCAAATCTGCCGGGCTATAAACAACCTCGGCGGCGGCGGCCGAGGCAAAAAAGATACAAAGGGCAAAGGCTGATTTCAACAACCCGTATGTCTCCCGTCAAAGAACTCAAGAGCCTGTGCGGGAGGGGCGGCACCTTCGGAAGGATTGCGCGCCCAGTTTTCAAATTGAACCCGGTTGCCCCAATCACTGTGCCAAACCTCTTGCATGAGGCGGAGTTTGATTGCCGTCAGATCACTTTGGGCGGGTGCGCGCACAGCGGTTGTGTCTGCAATGCAATTCAGCGTCCATATCTGGTGGCGGGTGCGTTGGCGCGCATAGCTGCTGACTTCGGCCGCGGCCTCCGCACTGGTCTGCGTGCTGACCGATCCGACAAATTGACCAGACAGGTTTTCAGGAACGCTTGCGACCTGATCTGCCGTAATCTCGGACATGGGTGACGCTGCGGTATAGGAAATCGGGTGAGAGAGGCTGACCCATGCGTACAAGATGATCGTCGCAAGTGCGAATACCGGTGTCGATAACGCCATTGACCCTGCAATGCCCAACGGGCCGCCATCCTTGATCGTCACTTTCTGCACGGTTTTCCAAAACCCGACGAGTATTACCAGTGCGACCACAATGACGATACCGGTCAGCAACAGTCGCTCGGACATACGGAAGACAATTATTGGGTTCAAATCTTCGAACATGTCCAAATCCTTTGGCTCGTACCGGAATCATACCACAGCAGGTGGCCACCACCAAAAAATGGCCGACTGAGAGGTTCTGACGGCTTGCACCTTCAGTATCTGTCAGATCAAAAAACAGGGGGGGCCCATTCCCTTGAAACCCCCAACATATTGCCACAAGGCAGGATCTTGATCGAGGGTATGTCGGCAGAGATTTGGGACGCTCCGATCTTGTCGGGCTGATGATCGATTTCAGTAATGCAAGCGGGCCACTTCCAGGCTTGAACCGGTCGGTTGATGTTCTTGACTCTCTGCTTTCCGATGTCCCTGAAGACCAGGTCGAACCGGTCGCGAACCTGCTCATAAACAACATCGGATATGCATATGCCACCCGGGTCGGCCAGCGCTTCCAGCCGCGCGGCAACATTGACGCCGTCTCCCAGAATGTCATCTCCCTCAATAACCACGTCGTCCACATTGACGCCGATGCGAAAGACAATCTGCGTCTCGCGGGCATCTCGCGCCCCCAGCATTCGTTGAACTTCAACGCAGCACGTTACAGCGCCGACGACGCTGGAGAATTCTGCCAGAATGCCGTCGCCCATCAGCTTGACGATGCGACCGTGATGCTGCTTGATCCTCGGTTCGATCAGTCTTTTGCGCAACCTGCGTAGCGCCGCCAGTGTGGCTTCTTCATCATCTCTCACCAACCGCGAATAGCCGACCACATCTGCCGCAACTATGGCTGCAAGTCTTCGCTCCATTTGGCAAGCCTCCCGAGCGGACAGGTCAAAAACAATGTGCGACCGATGAATTGCTGGAGGGTGTCGGTATCGTAGCCTTGGTTGCACCTGTCGCGGCTATGACGAAACAGGCGATCAGGATCGCAGACCGGCCCCGCCTCAAAGACCAGAAGAATTCGCGTCCGAACGTGGCTGAATCTAGTACGCGTAACGCAACAAAAATCTCTGAAAGTCTGTTCAACCGCATCGCAATCACCTTACCGCCAAGGAAGAAATACCTCTCTATTTTCCAGAAGGTTCAGGCAACTTGCGATCCTGCAAACAGCGTATTTTGGCTACTGCACTCGGCGTATTTCTGCTAGAATACAGACTTATTGTTAGTGCTATTGTGGATATGAGATGTTGCAGGTTGCCGATCCGATGGCAGATCTGACATTGCGCGAACGTCAGATCGCCAAGGCCTATGCGTCCGGACAAAGTTACAAGGAAATCGCGCTCGATCTCGGGATCGCACCATCCACCGCGCGCACTCATATCAACACGATTTATCGCAAAGCTGGGGTATCGTCGAAGATCGAATTGCTCCGAAAGATCGAGACCGCAGAGCGGATGGCACAAGTCGCCCAGCCAGGGCCGAGACGGGTGCTTTTTGTTGCCGCCGTAGCAGTGGTGCTCACTATCGTGGTCGCGGCAGTTGTTACCTCGAGATTGCGCGCAATTGGCCCACCGACCAGAGCGCTTCCCTCTGTTGCGGTGCTGCCATTGGAGTTGGGAGGTGGGACCGAGGAACAGACCCACTTCGTTGATGCATTGGCCCGGGATATCGTGACCGATCTGGCGCAATTCAGCGGTTTGGCCGTCATCGCAGCCAATAGCAGCTTCCGGCCGGAGTTCGAAAATGCCAGCCCCCAGCAGATCGGCGAGGCGCTCCGGGTCAGATATGTGCTCTTTGGGGATATCTCGTGGAATGACCAACAGGTGCGGGTCAACATGCAGGTGCTCGAAACCGACACCAACCGAATAATCTGGGCTGAACGGTATTCACCCGACGCAACCGATTTACTGGGCATACGGAGCGATCTTGCAACTCGTGTTGTCGGTGTGATCGGACCGGTCGAGGCCGCCAACGGTCGGTTGCGCAGGGCCGAACTTGCCCGCGTCGCAAAGCTACCGACACGCGACCTGCAGGCCTATGATATGTTCCTCAAGGGTATGGTTCATTGGGAAAAGTTCACGACAGAAGACAATCTGCTGGCCCGTGAAGCCTTTCTGCGCGCCGTCGAGATCGACCCGGGCTTTGCCAAGGCTTATGCGATGGCGGCATGGACCCATGTGACCGATGTCTGGGAGGGCCGTTCAGACAACCCGGATGCAGATTTGCAAAATGCTGCCCGGCTCGCCAACAGGGCGCTCTCCGCCGATCAGAACGAACCCTATGCGCATTGGGCTATGGGTGCAGTCTATCTTTTCCAGCGTGAGCACGAGCTATCGATTGAGGCATATAAACGTGCGGTCGAACTCAACCCGAACGGCGCTGATTTTTTGGTTTATCTCGGCTGGGCGCTCAGCTATCGGGGGCGCACCGATGAGGCGTTGAGCTACATGCAGACCGCAGTCGAGTTGAACCCGTTTCATCCGGGATGGTACCTTTGGGACATTGCACTGGCCCATTTCGTTGCCGGCGATTACCAGAAGTCAATCGACCTGCTCAACGAGCGCAATCCCAAGACCACGGGAACCTATGAGCTTCTGGCATTCAGCCATGCCATGCTTGGAAATGACACTCAGGCGCGCGACGCCATGGAACACGTTTTGAAAGTCAAACCGGATCTCACCATTGCGCGTGTCAGACAGTTGGAACCATTCGAGCATGAAAGGGACCTCAACCGTTATCTCGATGCGATGCGAAAAGCCGGAGTGCCGGAAAGCTGACGGATCTGTTGCAACCTTTCCTGCCCGTCCCGATCCGAGCGCAGCCCCCAACTCGTGGTACTGCGCGAAGTTTCTGTGCCCGGGATGAACGCCAACGTTGATCGCAATGAGCAGCCTCCCGCTATGCACCAGAAACATAAGGGCGCCATTGGTTGACCTCTCGTCTCATACTCTTCACTCTTGGGTGTACCTACTGCTGCGAGGCCGCAATGATCCACAAGAACTTGCTTGCTGTCCTTCTTGCCTGTTTCTGGATCGGCTTGGCCTGCCCTGTCGTTGCTCAAACACAAGGAACCTGTATTGTGACACGCGTGGAAGGGCAGGCGGTTGTTTCTGCCAGAGGCGCAGAGACCCAATCCGCAGTCAACGGTTTGGGCTTAGGGTTGAATGCAAAGCTGCGCACGGAAGCTGAGGCACGGGTCACCATGGCGTGCTCTGGTGGTCTTGAAGTCGTCGTGGGCCCCGAGAGCGAGATCGATGTGCTGGGTCTGCTGGATGGTGATACACGCCCCTTTGGACTTCGCCTGATCGACGGCATCGCAGGGTTCCTTTTTTCCTCGGAAGACGGGAGCGGCGTCCAGGTCAGAACACCATCTGCCGTCGCCGCTGTACGCTCCACTGAATGGGCGATGCAAGTCGAGAGTGGCGCGAGCGCCATTTTCACACGAGAGGGCACGGTCTTTGTTGCGGTAGATGGAGCTGATGCACAACTTGGAGCGGGGGAGGGTGTTGATATATCCTCCTCTGGCGAGATCGGTTCGGTCGCGCATTGGGGACAAGCGCGCATTGAGGAGTTCGACGTGCTTCTCGGGGTGGAATGGTAGCACCGGACGGGTTTCGACGCGAATGGCGCATCACCGGGGCGATCGTAGTGCTGTTGAGCCTGTTGATCGCGATCTGGCATCCCGGAGACCGAAGCCCTTTCTGGCAGGGTGTCGAAGGCCGACTGCTTGACGCAAGATTCCTTTCGCGTGGCCCTATATCGCCCCCGGCGGGGGTCGCAATTATTGCGTTTGACGATGCCGCAATGTCACAGCTCGAAACCTTTCCGCCACCTCGATCAGCATTGGCAGAGGCGGTGTCTGTTGCGACCGAAGCTGGCGCGGCAGCGATTGCGTTGGATTTTCTGCTGATTGGTCCGCGTGCGGGCGACAGTGATCTTGCCGAGGCATTGGCCAGGATCAATGCGGTTCTCGGGGTGGCCGAGGCTCCTGTCGATGCTGAGCTGCAAGACCTCAAGGGTGGCGGCTTTTCAGTCGTGATTGCCCCCGAAATAGACAACCCGCTGCCCGCGTTGGGACCGACTGAGACCCTTCGCAGCATGGCGGCGATTGGCCATGTAAATCTGCGCCACGATTCTGATGGGGCAGCTCGCCGACTTGGCGCGGCGCAGTACCTGGCGACCCAAGGCGGGAACATCTGGTATCCTTCGCTCGCCATGGCGGCCTTGAAGGCGTCAGATTCTGAACTGGATTTGCAGTTGAGGTCATCGCCAACCGGCGGGCGTCTTTCAGTCGGGGAAACACAGATCGCATTAGACGGGCAGGGGGCCATCCCCCTGAACTTCTATGGGCAGGCAGGTACGATTCCGACCTATTCCTTCGCAGAGCTTGCTGATCCGGACCTGCGGGGCAAGATCATATTTGTCGGAGCGACCGCAACCGGGTTTGGAGACAGGCATGCGACCTCGTACGATGCTACCTTTCCCGGAGTTGAGTTGCATGCAACCTTGGCTGCAAACGTGATCGAACAGCGTTTTCTGCGGCACGACGCACTAACGTGGTCATGGGACATCGCATTGGCGCTGATCGCGAGCACGCTCGGGTTCTTCGCGGCGAGGCTGGACCGGCCTTGGCTGGGGGTTCTCGCGACCGCCACAGTATTCATCGCATTGGCCATTGTGCTGCAAGCCGCGTTTGTCGCCGGGTGGTGGCTGGACGGGGTCACGGCGATCTTTTCGTTGCTGCTGGGCACCAGTACCGGAGCCGGGTTGCGCCTTGTGCAACATCGTCGACGCGCGGCGAATCTTGCGCTCTATCAATCGCCGCTGCTCGTTGAACGGCTGGCAGATGCGACTAACCCGCGTTTTGAAGCCTCAGCACGGCCCGCAGTCGTGTTGTTTGTCGATGTCGCAAACTTCACGACGCATTCCGAGAGGCTCGGCCCCGAAGGCACGGCTGACTTCTTGCGGCTTTTTCACGGGCTTGTCGAACAGTCCCTGGAACCGCAGCGCGGTATCATTGCACATTTTGCCGGAGATGGTGCCATGGTCGTCTTTGGCCTGCCAGAGCCCGGCCCGGACGATTCAATTCGCGCGCTACGCTTCATAGAGGCTCTCTACGCGGCGGTTGGCGCATGTTCAGACTGGCCAGGTCTCGGCCTAAGGGTTGGGGGACATGCAGGCCCGGTCAAAACCAGTATCATCGGTGGCAAGCGTCACAAACAACTCGCGGTTAGTGGCGATGTGGTGAATACGGCCAGTCGCCTGCAGGATTTTGCAAAATCGCAAAGCGCAGCCATTGCTCTGTCCAGCGCCCTGCTACTGTCAAATCCGGAAACGCGCGAGCATGCAGAACAGATGGGTTTGCGCCCCGCCGGCCAACACACGCTTCGCGGTCGAGCCGAACCGATCGAAATCTGGATGGGCCCGCCGCCGATCGCGGTCGAACCCTAGCTCGGCACCTGTCAGTTAAATCACAAACCCTACCGCAGACGACGGGTGCCGATAAAACTTATGGCAGTTGCCAATGGTTTGAAGGCAATCCTACTCATCGCGAAACGTCTCAGCGAAGGCATCAACCAGAGGGCGCGACAGATAAGATGCGACCAGACGCTCGCCTGTCGTAATATGCACATTTGCAGGCATGCCCGGCACAAGTTCTTGTCCGCCGAGCCGGGCAAGTTCGGCCTCGCTCAGCATAATCTCTGCGCTGTAATAGGGGTTACCGGTCGCCGGATCCGTGAGTGTGTCGGCAGAAACCGATCTCACCTGCCCCTGCAATTCTGGTGTCTGGCCCAGGTTGAAAGCGGTGAAACGCACGATGGCCTCCTGGCCCGGCATCACTCGGTCGATCTCGGTCACCGGGATGTTGGCGGTCAGGATGGTGTCTTCCTGCACTGGCACGATCTCCATGATCGGTTGCCCCGGCGCGATCACCCCGCCCCGCGTGTGAACCGCCAGGTTGAGGATGCGGCCCTCGCCCGGCGCAGTGACGCGGCTGCGTTGCACACGGTCCCAAAGGCTGGCGCGCCGTTCGCGCAGCTCGCGCAATTGCTGGTCGGTCTCGGCCAGATTGATCGCGATTTCCTCGGCGGTGGTGGCGCGCGCGCTCCGCAACTGGCTGTCCACCTCTGCAATCTGCGCTTGCAGGCTCTTGATCTGCGCCGCGTTACCGGACAGGCCCGCGTCGATGTCGAGCTTGCTGCGGCGCACCTCAAGCAGGCGGGTGACCGGCACCAGCCCCTTGTCATGCAGCGAAATGACCGAGGTCAGTTCCTCTTCGGTCAGCGCCATATCAGCCGTCAGTGAATGGCTCTGACTACGCAGCCCGTCGATCTGGGCCGCCAATGCCTGCCGGCGGGTTTCCAGCAAAGCGGCCTCTGCATGCCGGGACTCGCTGCGATTGCGAAAGAGCCGCCATTCCGCGGCGATAATGGCGCGGGTGGTTTCGGTGATTGCAAGGCCCAGATCGGCAGGTGGAAACTCCGCGCCGTCCAGTTCTGCCGTGAGCCGCGCGCGTCGGACCGTCAGATTGGCGATCTGGCTCGCGGTGGCGTTCAGCTCTGTCTGATCCTGGGTGGTATCCAGCTCAAGCAGCACCTGGCCGCGTGTCACTGCCTGATCCTCACGCACGAGGATGTTGGCGACAATCCCACCTTCAAGGTGCTGCACGACCTGCCGATCGGTCTCCAGCCCGACCATACCCGGCGCTACAACCGCGCCGTCAATGCGGGTGTTCAGGCTCCAGACCACCAGCCCGGCCAGCAAACCGACACCCAGCGCGAGGCCTGTGAAGGTCCAGCCGCCGATGCCTTCGGCTGGTACGGGGTCCAAGGTGTTTTTCGCATCAGACATGGGAGGATTCCTTCATTCTGGTTCCAGCCGCCTTACGGGTCTGGTTCTGTGAGTAGGTATTGAGGATTTCCGCACGCGGGCCAAAGGCGGTCACCTGTCCCTTATCCAGCACCAGCACCTTGTCCGCGAGCGCCAGAGCACCTTGCCGATGCGCGATCAGGACGACGGTTTTGCCCCGTGATTTCAGCCGCTCTATGGTCATGTTCAACGCGGTCATCCCGGCCGCATCGAGGTTGGAGTTGGGCTCGTCAAGGATCACCACGGACGGATCGCCAAACAGCGCGCGCGCAAGCCCGATCCGCTGCTTTTCTCCGCCCGACAGAGCGCTGCCGCCTTCGCCAAGCGCTGTGTCATAGGATTTGGGCAACCCCAGGATCAGATCGTGGGCGTTTGCGCCAATCGCAGCAGTTACAATATCCTCGTCTCTTGCATCACTCTGAAATCGCGCGATGTTTTCGCGTACCGTTCCGTCAAAAAGCTCCACGGTTTGGGGCAGATAGCCAACGGTTTCACGCAATTGCAGCGCGTTCCAATAAGCGATATCGGCGCGGTCGATGCGGACATGGCCGCGCATGGCGGCCCAGGCCCCCGTCACCACCCGCGCCAGCGTTGACTTGCCCGAACCGCTGGGCCCAATGACCGCCAGAACCTCGCCCGCGCTGAGCGACAGGCTCACATTCTTGAGCATCGGCTGATTCTGTCCGGGCGCGGCGGCGTAGACGTTCTTGAGCTCGATGTCGCCCTTGGGCGGCGGCAGCTTGATGCTGGTGCCACGCACCGGGTTGTCGATTAACAAGCTGTTGATACGCTTGCCGGCAGCAACCGCTGCCACGCAATGACGCCAGCCGGATATGGCCTGCTCAGCCGGGGCCAGCGCCCGGCCAACAATCACCGAGGCGGCAATGATCGACCCGGCGCTGAGATCGCCACCAATCGCCAGATAGGCCCCAAGCCCCAGCACGACCGATTGCAACAGCATCCGCACGGTGCGCGACAGCGTTGATAGCGACGAGGCCAGATCTCTGGTCCGGCTCTGCCCGCTTTGGGCCCGGTTCTGCAACAGGCTCCATCGGGAATAGAGGTCGCCGCCCATCTTCATCGCGGTGATCACCTCGCTGTTGCGCGCGATATCGGACATGACCCGGTTCGCGCGCGTCTGATCGGTGTTCACCTCGCGCGCCCGGCGCTGGGTCAGGCTGTTATTCAGCACCCCGACCAGAACCAGAAAGACCACACCAGCCAGACCGGCATAGCCCAGATAGGGATGCAGGACATAGGCGCAGGCCAGATAGATCGGGGTCCAGGGCGCATCAAACAGAACGGCTGGGGTTGGTCCGCCCATGAATTCGCGCATAACATTCAGATCCCGCGTGGCGTCATGCCCACCAGTGCCGCCATCTCGCGCTGTCTGCAAAAGCTGGGCGGTGAACACCCGTTCCTGCAAGCGGTTTGCGACGCGATTGCCCAGCCGGACCAACAGCCGCGACCGGACCAAAGACAGCAGGCCAAAGACCGAATAGAGCCCGATCATCACCACCGAAAGACCAATCAGGGTCGGCACGCTCTGGCTGGGCAGCGCGCGGTCATAAACAAGGATCATGAAGAGCGGGCCGGTCAACATCAGCAGGTTGATCAGCAGGCTGAATCCGCCGGTGACAAACAGGCCCGGCAATATGGCCTTGAGCACCCGGTTCAGATCCGGTGTGTGTGCGGTCTGGGATCGCATCGATGCCTCCATCAAAACAGGAAAAACCGGCGGCGGCCTGTTTCCAGACCGCCGCCGTAACCGCGCTTAGAACAGCACGTTGTCTTCGCTCAGATCAGCGGCCTGAACACCCAGCAGGGTGATCGAGTTGTCGTCGCCCAGATCGATCACCAGATCATCGCCGTTCTGAGTGAACGCATCCGAGACGTCCGCGAAGGTCTCGAAATCGAGATCTGCTGAGCTCAGATCCAGCAAGTCCCCATTGGCGAACGCCTCGAAATCGGTGATGACATCGTCGCCGCTATTGCCTTCGAACAGGAAGGTATCCGAGCCGCGATTGCCTTCCAGACGATCATCTCCGGCGCCACCAATCAGCAGGTCATCGCCCAATCCGCCGCAGATCAGGTCGTTGCCCGCGCCGCCATCCAGAACGTCATCGCCACGACCACCTTCAAGGGTGTCGTTGCCGGTGCCGCCTTCGAGGATATCATCGCCACGGCCCCCATCGAGGTTGTCCGCTCCGGCCCCGCCGACGAGCAGATCGTTGCCATTCCCGCCGATAAGATTGTCGTTGCCCTGGCCACCTTCGAGGTTGTCATCCCCGTTGCCGCCCGACAATTCGTCGCCGCCGCCTTGGCCAAAGATATCGTCATCGCCATTGCCGCCATTGACACTATCATTGCCGCCTCCGGCCTCGATCAGGTCATCACCGTTCCCGGCGTTGATCTCATCCGCGTCGGGCGAGCCGACCAGATCGTCATCACCATTGGTGGGGGTGATTTCGATCACTTCTTCTTCCGCAAAGACGAAGTTTTCGGCAACCAACTCGTTGGGTGCGACATTCTCAAGCGTGACCTGAGTGTCTTCGGACAGAGTGATCACCGTGTTGGGGCCGTCCTGCACGATATCCAGATCGTCGATGCTGGTCACACCGAAATCCGACACATCCAGGAAATCACCACCCTCGGCACCGGCACCGAAATCAGCCACGATATCCGATCCGCCATTGCGACGCAGTTGGAACGTGTCGCGACCGGTACCTCCGATCAGCGTGTCATCGCCGATGCCGCCATCAAGCAGGTCATCGCCACGACCGCCATCGACAACATCGTTGCCCGCGCCGCCGAACAGATCGTCGTTGCCGCCTTCGGCCAGATCGACCACGATGCGCAGCAACTGCTCGTCGCCGCCAGTGCGTGTGAAGTCGCCCTCGGTCGGATCAACAATAGTCCCTGCCGCGGTGGTGCCGCCCAGAATGTTGACCGCGGTGCCATCCGGGTTGCCTTCGGAGCCGTTGAACCCCTCATGCTGGCGCACAACGCCGTTTTCCGCCGTACCCTGATCGCGTGCGGTCTGGTTGAGGAAGGCGGCGTCTTCTTCGGTATTGACCTCGGTGCCCGCATCCAGCACGTCGCTGCCAAAGCGTTCGATGACCAGCGGTCCGGCAAAATTCCCATCCGCATCAAAGATGAAATCCTGCAGGGCATCGTCTGGGGACGCCAGGAAGGCATCGTTTGACGGGATCACCATGGTCGCCCAGGTGAAAAAGCCCTGACCAACCGCGTCGGGATTGACGTTCAGCGTGAAACTGGCGCTTTCACCCGGATCAATCGGACCGGGGGCACCGGCACCGCCGATGATCGTGGCGTCCACGCCGCCATCGCCAACCTCCTGGTTGAACTCTGCCGCGATACCTTCGACGCTGCCATCTTCGGCAATCCGTTCCAAGCCGCCACTGGCGGCCTCACCATCGGTCCAGAGATCGAAGTTTTCGCCATCGTGGAAGCCGAACCAGACCGGTGTCAGGAAAGTACCGCCTTCGCCCAGCGTGTTGGTGACGGTCACGGTGATGGCTTCTCCGTCGCCGATTGCATCGCCCCGGATGACGTCGTCACCTGCGCCACCGCTAATGGTGTCGTCGCCCGCACCACCGGCCAACAGGTTTTCGCCCGCATCGCCAGTCAGGTTGTCGTCATTGGCCGAGCCGGTCAGGTTCTCGATGTTGACCAGGGTATCGGCGACCTCGCCATTGGGACCCTGATAGGTTGCCGTCCCTGCCGAAAGATCTGCCGTGACGGCCGTGCCGATATCTTGGAAATCGGCGGTGTCGATACCTTCGCCACCATCGGTGACATCCGAACCGCCGCCGCCACGCAGCACATCATTGCCTGCGCCGCCTTCCAGCACATCCGCGCCGCCGCGACCCACGAGCAGGTCGTTGCCTTCGTTGCCGGTCAGTGTATTGGCACCACCATCACCAAAGAGTTGGTCGTCATTGGCCGAGCCATCCAGATTTTCGAAACCGTCGAAATTCTCGAACACGGTAACGTTTTCGTTCGGCGCATAAGAGGCGCTGCCCGATCCCAGATCAGCAACCACTTCGGCCCCGATATTGATGAAGCTGTTGGTGTCGATACCTTCGCCGCCGCTCAGCACATCCGTGCCGCCGCCACCGGCAATGAAATCGTCGCCATCGCCGCCTTCGATGGTATTCGGAGTTGCGCCGAGCGCGCGAATATCATCGTTGTTCGAGGACCCGGTCACATTCTCGATGCCCGCGAACTCTTCTTCGATTAGAGGGCCGTTGCCGCCGCCGCCATTATAGGACGCCGTGCCGGAGCCGTCGGCATTCACCACCACGGTCACGCCTGCAATCGTCGGGTCCTGTGCGCCGAGGTTGATGTTGCCGAAATCATTGGTGTCAACACCTTCGCCGCCGTCGATGATGTCAACACCACCGCCACCGGACAGAGTGTCGTCGCCGGCACCACCATTGAGCACATCCGCGCCGCCCAGGCCGCTCAGCACGTCATCACCATCAAGCCCGTTCAGCACGTTGGCATTGCCGTCACCGGCCAGAACGTCACCGTCATTTGAACCATCGAGGTTTTCGATGCTGATCAAGCTGTCGGTCTCGATCACCTCGGCAAAGACGTTGCCGTCTTCTTCGGCCGGGTTCAGCCCGTTGATATCACCACCCGCGTCCTGAACGATATCGGTGATGACCGGACCATTAATGCCGGCGGGAGCGTTGTGCAGATGAATCGCGCTGACGCCTGCGACCGGCAGCAGGTCTGAGGTTGCCAGCCCCGATACGGAAAGATCCGAGCTGTAGGTCACATCCGCGCCATCAATCACGATCACCACGGTCCCCTCGCCTGTTGCCAGCGAGTCGCTGGCATTCTCCGGCTCCTGCGCGGCATCCAGAGCGGCGGTCAGTGTGATGGTGCGAATGCCGTTGGTCGTTTCGTCGCTCTGCAGCAACAACTGACCGCGAATCTCACCACCGGGGAAGTCGTTGGTGTGAATGTTGTAATACAGATTGCCCGCCGCCGCTTCGTCGGCGAGCTCCGAGGGGCTTTGATCAGTGGTCAGCGACGCAAGCGGCTGATCGGTCACGACAACCGAGAACCCCGTTTCGCGGCTTGCGCTGCCTGCGGCCAGATCGGCCTCGACCGGAACATCGATATCGGAGTAGACCGCCGTGTCGATATCCGCACCCCCATCAAGCGTGTCATCGCCTAGGCCGCCGGTGAGGGTGTCGTTGCCACCCAGGCCCTGAATATCGTCGTCCCCGGCGGTTCCGGGCAAGTTATCTGCAACGTCCGTGCCGATGATGGGCTGCATATTGCCGTTTTGAATAGTCATGATTTCATCTCCAGATTTCACTCACGGGCTGGATAGGCACCAACCAAAACTGAACCTGTGATCGGAGGAAAACCGGACAACGCTTCAAATTTGAATGGCTGCGCTTCATGTTGAAGAAACGCCAGGATGCGCGTTACCCGATTGTAAATAATAAAAACTTTTCTTTGTTCACACCGGCACAACTAAATTTGAGTCGCGTTTCACTGGGCTTGGCGTTAGCAAATTTGCATGGTTGGTCCTCAAATTGATGGGGCAACGCAATGGGCATGGCGGGCCTGGATGTGAGCTCTGACATAGCGACAAAACAGAATTGGGATCTCTACCGCTTCTTCCTCGCGGCGGCGCGTTCGGGAAGCATCGCGACCGCCTCGAGTGTTCTTGGGGAAAGCCCCGCAACCGTGGGCCGCAAGCTGCGCAAACTTGAAGCCGAGCTGTCGGCCACTCTGTTCGACCGCAGCGTTTCAGGCGTTAAACTGACGCCAAACGGCGCCTCCATTCTCGCCCGCGCGGAACGGATCGAACGCGAGGTTCTGGCAGCTGGCGAGGCCGTGATGAAGGATGATGACCTGTCGCATGGCACGGTCACGGTGGCAGCACCCAGCGGGCTCGGGCAGACAGTGCTGGCGCCCCGCCTGCGCGACCTGCACAATCAGCATCCCAAAGTCCGTGTTCGTCTCACGCTTTCGACCAGGCGGGTGAACCTGCTCAATCGCGAAGCCGATATCGCGGTTCGGATCGGCCCGCCGGAGCAGGAGCGGCTGATCGCGCGCAAACTGGGCGATATTTGGTTTGGGCTCTATGCCTCGCGCCTGTACCTGGCCGAGCTTCCGCCGTTTGAAAGCACCGCCGATCTGGAGGGCCATAACGTCATTGCCGCCATCGGCGCGCTGCAGAAGACCCAGCAATCACTCGAATTTGCCGAGATCGCCCACCGTTGCAACGTGGCGCTCACCACCGACAACATCTTTGCGCAGCTCGAAGCGGTGAAGAGCGGCCTTGGCCTCGCCCCGTTCCCAAAGTACCTTGGCAGGTCAGATGACGATCTGATCGAGGTGCTTCCCGGCTTGCTGAAAAGCACGGCGGATCTATGGGTTCTGACCCATCCTGACATCCGCGGCTTCGCGCGCATCCGTCTGGTTCAGGATTTCATTTCAAACGTGTGCCGGGAAGCCATCTGCGCCTGCAGCAACGCAGATGAACAGAGCACGCAGGCCGAAGCCTATTGCGCATGACCAGTCTGCCGCCGCACATCCGGCAGACCCGCGCATTGCTCGCAGATTACTGCGTTTCTGCTGCCAGATAGGCCATCAGATTGACCACGTCGCTTTCTTTCTTGAGGCCGGGAAACTGCATTGTTGTTCCGGGTACGACCGATTTGGGCGCCGTCAGGAACGCGGCCATGGTTTCATCCGTCCAGACAATACCCGATTGCGCCATCGCGTCAGAGTAATTGAACCCCGCAACTTGGCCAGCCGGTGCCCCCAGAACAGAATGCAGCGTCGGACCTGCGCCGTTGCGACCTTCTTTGAGCTGGTGACAGGCCTTGCATTTCCGAAACACTTTCTTGCCCGCCTTCACATCGCCCTGAAACGCGACGGTCTCGACTTGCGCGGCTTGTGTCGCCGACGCCTGTTTGCCGTCGCTGTCAAACATGAAGCGCGCGGTGACCGGCACGGTGCGGGTGATGCCGGGCAGCGAGGCAAGCTCCATTAACTTGTCGATGCCAGCGTTGATCCCGGCCTCCTCAACACTCAGAAACACCATACCGTTGGTAGAGACCAGCACCCGCGTCTCGGACAGGCGAGCCACAAACATTTCGGCATCAAAAGCGATCTCGGCACCGACCAGAGACAACACCGCCTCGCTATCGATAATGGCGCTGCCACCCACTGCCAACCCGGAAATCTCGGACATGTCGAACCGCGCTTCAAGCGTGGCAGTGCCCGCGTTCCGGAACACATGCTCGATCATCCGCTCGTTACGAATGTCGATATTGGTTTCGACCGATGCAAGATCGATATCGATACGCGCGACGCCATCATCCGAGACCGTGCCGGACAGGGTCTCAAACACATTGACCTCTCCAACCGCGTTTTTCTTGATCGATCCATAGGCCAGGCTGGACGCGTCATTATCCAGCACCCAGCTTTCGGCAAGGGCCGGTGGTGCCGCCGTCACCATCGCAATCGTGATCATGTTCAACAGAAGTTTCATTTCTTTCCTCCAGAATTTGTGACAGCCAAGTCGCAAGCGTTTGGCCCATGTCTGACAAACACCCAAAGGTCCGGATTTATTCGGTGGATACGGAAATGAGATCAGAACACGCCGTTCGGGCGGCGATCGAAACGCATAAACGAAAGGTGTGGCGATTTGGCCTGGCGTTGTCCGGTGCCGCGGATGTCGCCGATGATCTGTTGCAGGCGACATGCCTGCGCGCGTTGGAACGTCACACGCAAGTGACGTCAGAGGCGCGGCTGGATTCCTGGCTTCTGACCATCTGCCGGTCGATCTGGCTGAACGAGGTGCGCGCCCGCACGATCCGCCGCACCCAATCGTTGGCGGTGACCCCCGAAGTTGACCTGATTGCAGGCGGTCCAGACACAGAAACGAATATTTACGCCGCTGAAGTGTTTACCAAAGTGATGGAACTGCCAACGGTTCAGCGTGAAACGGTAATGCTCGTCTTTGTCGAGGGGTATAGCTATCGTGAAGCGGCTGGTCTTCTGGACGTGCCCATCGGAACCATCATGAGCCGATTGTCGGCGGCGCGGCAAAAACTCAGAACCGTGCTTCAGCATCACGAGGCCGTGACGATGCGGCGGGAAATGAAATGACCTTTTCGGACGAAACCCTGCAAGCGTATCTCGACGGCACTCTGGATAGTGAGACCTGCAAGGCCCTTGAGGCAGCGGTGGAAGCTGATCCGGCACTCGAACATCGCTTGATCACGCTAGACCCGTTCGGACCAGCGCTGAAAGAGATATTCGAACCGCTTCCGGGCGAGGACAGGTTGGGCACCCTTGCCGATCCACCTAAGGTCGAAACCGGGCAGGCATCGCCGAAATACGGGCCTTTGGCCCTTGTGGCAGTCTTGGCGGGGCTTGCCACTTTTGGCCTGACATTCTGGCTGACAAGGCCGGATGCGTTGAACTGGCGGGAACAAGTTGCGATCTATCAGGCGCTCTATTCACCGGAGACCATTTCTCAACTCGACACCACTCCGGATGTGCTGGACGAGCAGTTCGCGCGTGCAGAAGCCAAGCTGGGGCGGTCTCTGCAACGTGAAAAACTCGCTGAATTGCCTGGGCTTGAGCTGAAACGCGCGCAGATATTGTCACTGGGCGGCACACCTTTAGTGCAGATCGTTTTTGCCGATCCCGAAGGGCTGCCCATCGCATTCTGCATCCTACAAGGGGATGCCTTATCTGCCAAAAAGGGCGTGATCCGAGGAACCCTGAGCGGTCTGGCAACGGCACATTGGGGAGATGGCAAATACGGCTACATGCTGGTTGGCGGTGATAGCGATGCTGACCTGGAACAGAACCTTGGCGTTCTGACAGGCTTGTTTCAGAGTTGAATTTCCCGTCTGAGATCGCTCTGCGCCAAACATAAAGGCGTCCCCGAAGCGAAAGTTTCATGAGTGCCTCAACCGTCAACCTGGGGCAAATCTCCGGCACCCATCAGGCAATTTTGGCCGGGACACCAAGCGGTTCTGACCCGGGACGGTCCTTACCGCTCTTGCATGGCCAGTCGAATGCCGAGAGCGCAATAGATGCTGCCCACAACTTTACGCGCATGCATCCCTGGCCGAAAACAGCGCAAGACGGCCGTCAGATATGACAAACGCCGCTACAGAAGGCGCAACCGTATCGAGATCATGTTCGCCGGGCTCAAGGATTGGTGGCGGGTGGCGACCCGATACGACAGGCGCTCGAAGGTCTTCCTCTCCCCGATCGCCCTCGCGGCGACCGTCATCGATTGGCTTTGAAATTTAATTAGTCCAGACCCTAGAACGCTTTCCCGATCACCCGAAGTCCAGCCCCAGATCAATCGTTCGATAAGAATGGGTCAGCGCGCCGGAGGAGATATAGTCAACCCCGGTGGCGGCAATTGCGGCTACCGTCTCGCCGGTGACATTGCCCGAGGCCTCGGCGATCAGCCGCCCGTCGATCATCGCAACCGCCTCGCGCAACGTGTCGGGTGACATGTTGTCGAGCAACACCACCTCCGCGCCGCCGACCTGCAACACCTCGGCCAGTTGATCCAGCGTGTCCACCTCGATCTCGACCTTCACCATATGTGAGGCCTGCGCCTTGGTGGCCGCCATCACTGGTGCGATGCCCCCGGCAGCAGCGATGTGGTTGTCCTTGATCAGGATCGCGTCGGACAGTGAATGGCGGTGGTTGAAGCCGCCCCCATGCAGCACCGCCTGCTTTTCGACAATGCGCAGGCCCGGCGTGGTTTTGCGGGTGCAGGTGATGCGCGCTTTGGCGCCCTTGGTCTCAGCGACCAAAGCAGCGGTTTGGGTTGCCACCCCGGTGAGGCGGCCCGCGAAGTTCAGCGCCACCCGTTCAGCCGACAGGATCGAGGCAGCGCTGCCCTGGATCTCCATCAGCGTATCGCCTTTCCGGCAGGGCTCGCCATCGTTGATCAGCGTGTTCACATTCAGGTCGCTATCCATCAGGCGGAAAGCCAGCCGCGCCACCTGCATGCCCGAGACAACAGCGTCTTCGCGGGCATTCAGACGCGCAGCATAGGTGGTGGTGGCGGGGATCACCGTGCGGGTGGTGATATCGCCATTGGTGCCGAGGTCTTCTAGCAGCGCTGCGCGGACCATCGGTTCCAACACCAGATCGGGCAGGGGGGCTTGGGTCATGTCATGTCCTTTGCGATCTGGTCGCGCAGTGCCAGCGCATCGCGCAAATGCAGTGGGGCGCGGCGGCCCGGCCCGTCTTCGGTCTGGGGGAAGTCTGACCGGCAATGCGCGCCCCGGCTTTCCTCACGCAGTAGCGCAGCGGCGGTGATCAGGGTGGCGGTGGCGGTCATGTTTTTGAACGCGTCGCAGGCCGGGTGGTCTTGTTCCAGCTTCGCAAGTATCGCCAGCGCGCGGCGCAGCCCGTCGCCGTCCCGCACAACGCCCACATGGTCGGTCATGGTCTGGCGCAGCTCTGTGACAGCCTTGGGGTCGGCGCTCTGACCGTCCGACTGGAAATCAAGGTCGAGCCGCGGGGCGCTATCGGGCAGGGGGGTGTTTTTCGCGATGTCCTGCGCGCAGGCGCGGGCAAAGACCAGCGCTTCCAGCAACCCGTTCGAGGCCAGACGATTGGCACCGTGCAACCCGGTCGAGGCGGCCTCGCCACACGCCCAGAGACCATCGAGCGTAGCACGCCCGTTCAGGTCGGTGGCAACTCCGCCCATATGATAATGCGCGGCGGCGGCTACAGGGATGGGTTGCGCCACCGGGTCCAGCCCGTTGCGGGCACAAGCCTGAGCCACGATGGGGAACTCGGTCAGGATGCGGGGGCCGATCGCGGCGCGCGTGTCGAGCATCGGACGCAGTCCGGCCTGTGTTTGGGCATAGATGGCGCGGGCGACAACGTCGCGCGGCGCAAGCTCGGCTTCGGGGTGCAGATCGGTCATGAAGCGGGTACCGTCGCGGTTGATCAGTACCGCGCCGTCGCCGCGCAGCGCTTCGGTGGCGAGCGGCGCAGGGTCCTCACCCACATCAATGGCAGTGGGGTGGAACTGGACAAATTCCGCATCCGCGATGGCGGCCCCGGCGCGGGCGGCCATGCCGATCACCTGGCCGCGAATGCGCGGCGGATTGGTGGTCAGCGCATAAAGCCCGCCAGAGCCGCCGCCCGCCAACAGGATTGCTGACCCGCGCAGCAGAACAGGTTGCGATCCGGCCTCATCGGAGCGGGTCAGAACCACGCCGGTGACGCGATTGCCGTCACTTTCCAACCGCACCGCCTGGGTGCCTTCCAGCACCTGCACCGATTGTGTTTCCCGCAATTCGGCGATCAGCGCGCGCATGATCTCCGCCCCGGCCTGATCGCCCTTGACCCGCACCACGCGGGCCATGGAATGCGCCGCTTCGCGCGACAGCACGTAGCCGCCATCGCTTGTGCGATCAAAGCCGGTGCCCAGATCGGTCAGGTCCAGAACGTGGTCGCGCGCCGCACGGGTGACGAACTCGGCCACCGCCGCATCCACCGCGCCTGCGCCTGCGCGCACCGTATCAGCGGCGTGGGCTTCGGGGCTGTCATTGGGATTCATCGCGGCGGCAACGCCGCCCTGCGCCCAGGCTGAACTTGCGCCCACGCCCAACGGATCGGGCGAGATCATCACCACCGGACGGGGCGCGAGTTTCAGCGCCGCGTAGATCGCGGCCAGCCCGGCGCCGACAATGACCACCCGATCGGTGGTAAGCAGTTGCATGGAGCTGGCTCAGATACCGAGCTGACGGCTGAGGTCAATCATCCGCTGCACCGACAGGCGCGCCTTGTCGGCCACGGCAGGGTCAACCTCGACCTGACCGGTCATGGTGTTGAGCGCATAAAGCACCTTCTCCAGCGTGATCTTCTTCATGAAGGGACACATGTTGCAGGGGCCGACGAAATCGACCTCGGGCAGTTGGTCCGAGATGTTCGAGGCCATCGAACATTCGGTGATCAGCAGCGCCTTTTCCGGCTTTTCATCGGTGACGTATTTGATGATGCCGCTGGTGGAGCCGGAGAAATCGGCCTCGGCCACCACATCGGGCGGGCATTCGGGATGGGCGATCAGGCGGGTGCCGGGGTTCCATTCCCGGAAATCGCGCAAATCCTTGGCCGAATACTGCTCATGCACGATGCAGGAGCCTTCCCACCAGACGATGTTTTTCTGCGGGACCTCCTTGGCCACGTTTTGCGCCAGATACTGGTCCGGCGTCATGATCACAGTGTCGCTCTCTTGCGCCGCGACGATCTGAGCGGCGTTGGACGACGTGCAGCAGATGTCGGAGGCTGCTTTGACCTCGGCGGTGGTGTTCACATAGGTAACCACTGGCGCGCCGGGATAGCGGCGGCGCATTTCAGCCACGCCTTCGGCGGTGATGGATTCGGCCAGCGAACAGCCTGCCTCCATATCCGGCATCAGGACGGTTTTTTCGGGGCTGAGAATTTTTGAGGTCTCGGCCATGAAATGCACGCCGCATTGCACGATCACATCGGCCTCGACCTCGGTTGCCTTGATAGCAAGCTGCAGGCTGTCACCGCCGAAATCCGAGATGCCGTGAAAAATCTCTGGCGTCATGTAGTTATGGCCCAGGATCACTGCGTTGCGCTCTTTCTTGAGCGCATTGATCGCCTTGACGTAGGGCGCATAGATCGCCCAGTCCGCGGGCGTGACCACCCGGCTCATGCGGTCATAGATATGGCTCAGCTCAGCCGCGATCTCGGGCGAGGGCGCAAGATCGTATTTGTCGGAAAGCGAGGCGCGAAGCGTTGGCAGATCGAACAAGGGAACAGCCCCCAGTTTGTTGAGTCCGGGGTGCATATAAGGAGTTTCGCCCAGCTTGGCCACCAGCAAGGCCCCCGCGCCAGCGCTAACGTGACGGTTTTTTGACAGATTCTTTCCGTTCCGCTGTCCTGGTGCGTCTTTCGGACACAGGGATTTGCAATCCAGAGTAAAAAACTCGGGTTGACTATCCCGATTAAATTACTCAGTTATGGCGCGTCTTTCTGAGTCTCATCCGGGGGACAGGACGGGACCAAAGCTGAACAAGGGATATTTCAGATGAGAACTGCGCTTCTTTCGACCGCGTTTGCAGCGATTGCGCTGAGTGCGCCAGGCCTGGCGTCAGCCGATGTCAGCAAGGCTGATGTGCTGGCCAACTATTCGAACATCGCGGCGGCGAAATATGGCGATAGCGTTGCAACCGCAAAGCTGCTGCAGGCGGCAGTGGATGCGCTGATAGCGGCCCCGTCGGCGGAGACGCTGCAGGCGGCGAAGGCGGCGTGGCTGGTCTCGCGCGTGCCCTATCAGCAGACCGAGGTCTACCGCTTCGGTAATGCGATTGTCGATGACTGGGAAGGCAAGGTAAACGCCTGGCCGCTGGATGAAGGCCTGATCGATTATGTGGACGCCTCCTATGGCGGGCCCACCGACGACAATGAATTTGCCGCTCTGAACGTGATCGCAAACCCGAATTTCGCCCTGTCCGGCAATGAGATCGACGCCAGCGAGATCACGCCCGAACTGCTGGCTGACACCCTGCATGAGGCGGACGGGATCGAGGCGAACGTCGCCACCGGCTATCACGCCATTGAATTCCTGCTCTGGGGTCAGGACCTGAACGGTCATGGCACTGGCGCAGGCAACCGGCCCTGGACCGATTACGCTCGGGATGACGCTTGCACCAACGGCAATTGCGACCGCCGCGCGGCCTATCTGAAGGCGGCAACCGATCTGCTGGTAAGCGATCTGGAATGGATGGCGGCACAATGGGCCGAGGGTGGCGAGGCGCGCGGCGCGCTGACCGAAAACGAGGATGCGGGCGTTGTGGCGATCCTGACCGGCATGGGCTCGCTGTCTTATGGCGAAACCGCCGGTGAGCGCATGCGCCTTGGCCTGATGCTGAACGACCCCGAGGAAGAGCATTCCTGTTTTGCCGACAACACCCATAATGACCACTATTATGATGGGCTGGGCGTGCAGAACGTCTATCTGGGCCAGTATGTCGGCGCTGATGGTACGCTGGTTTCTGGCCCGAGCCTCAGCGATCTGGTGATCGCAACCGATCCGGCGCTGGATGCCGAGATGAAGCTGAAACTGGCCAACACGATGCTGGCGCTTGGTCGCATCAAGACTGCGGCCGAGGCAGGCTTTGCCTATGACCAGATGCTGGAGCGCGGCAATGCGGCGGGCGAAGCGCTGGTGATGGGCGGCGTGGCCGGTCTGGTCGATCAGACCAAGAGCATCGAACGCGTGGTCAGCGCCCTGGGCCTGGATCAGGTGGATTTCGAAGGCTCCGACAGCCTGGATAACCCGGATGCGGTTTTCCAGTAACGAGTAACTGCCGGGCGCACCCCGCGCCCGGCCCGTTTTGATCAGGATGTGAACATGATCGTCTGTCACTGCCAGAATATTTCGGACACCGAGATCGACGCCGCCATCGACTGGATGCGCGCCTCGGACCCGCGGGCCCTGATCACACCCGGCAAAATCTATCGAGCACTTGGCAAGGCCGCGGATTGCGGCGGCTGCATGCCACTCTTTTTGGACTCCATGAGAAAAAACGATAACTTGGAAATACCCGTTCAACTCCGGTCCCTCAGGGGCGGAGCAACAAAGGAACCCAGCGAATGCAAGGCGACAGCAAAGTCATTGAATACCTCAACGAGTCTCTCCGGCACGAACTAACGGCGGTCAGCCAGTACTGGCTGCATTACCGGTTGCAGGATGATTGGGGCCTGGGCCACATGGCCAAGAAAAGCCGCGAGGAATCCATCGAAGAGATGGAGCATGCCGACAAGCTAATCGAGCGGATCATCTTCCTGGAAGGCCACCCCAATCTGCAAAAGCTGAACCCTCTGCGGATCGGTCAGACACCCAAAGAGACGATGGAATGCGATCTGGCCGCCGAACAGGAAGCGCAGGCGCTTTATGCCGAGGCGCGCAAATACTGCCAGTCGGTCGGGGATTTCGTCTCGATGGCGCTGTTCGAGGGGTTGCTGGCCGATGAAGAGGGTCATATCGACTTTCTCGAAACCCAGCTGGAACTTCATGACCGGATCGGTGCGGAAAACTATGCGCAGCTCAACGCGTCTAAAATGGATGAGGCTGAGTAGCCTTGTCATGCTGGCCGGGCTGATCGGCCCGGCCGCTTTTGCGGCCGAGACGGAAACCGCGCCGCTGCGCGACCGCCATCTCAACAGTCTGCCCCGGACCGAGGAAGAGAGGGCGCGGATCGCCGCCGTCACCGCCCCGGCCACGGATTTTTTGCAACCCCAGCAATTCGAACACCTCTCTGCTGGCGCCGCCACCGTGCGGTCGCGTAGCGACGCGGATGCGTTCTCGCAACCCTCGGCCAATCTGAGCTTTGAGCAGGAGCTGGATTTCCGCGTCGGCAATGGGCTCTTCAAGAAGATCTGGGTATCGTCGCCCTCATCGACCCTGGCCTCGGACGGGTTGGGGCCGCTTTACAACGCACGCGCCTGTCAGCGCTGCCATATTAAGGACGGACGCGGCCATCCGCCGCTTTCGTCCGATGACAGCCCGGTCTCGTTCCTGCTGCGGATATCAGTGCCTGGCGAGGCGGGCGCGGAAGCGATCGAGGGCTATCTGGCGACGCAACCCGACCCGGTCTATGGCGAACAATTGCAGGATTTCGCGCTGCCGGGGCATCCGGCGGAATACACGTTGCGGATCACCTACGAAGAGATTGATCTGCCGCTGTCGGACGGAGAACAGGCGACATTGCGCAAGCCGATCTATCACGTGGATGACCTCGGCTATGGCCCGCTGCATCCGCAAGCCATGCTCAGCCCACGCGTGGCGCCGCAGATGATCGGGCTTGGCCTGCTCGAAGCCATTCCAACGGCGGATATTCTGGCCGGTGCCGACCCCGAGGATGCGGATGGCGATGGCATATCGGGCCGCGCCAATATCGTCTGGTCGCTGGAGCAGGGCCGCCCGATGCTCGGCCGGTTCGGGCACAAGGCGGGTCAGCCCACCGTAAGCCAGCAATCGGCGGCGGCGTTCTCGGGCGATATCGGGATATCCTCGCCGCTCTTTCCCGCACCTGCGGGCGATTGCACCGAGGCGCAGATGGATTGCCTTGTTGCGCCGCACGGCGATGATCCGGTGCGCGTGCATGAGGTAGATCAGGTGGCGCTGGACCTCACCAGCTTTTATAGCCGCAATCTGGGCGTGCCCGCACGGCGCGATGAGGACGACCCTGAGGTGCTGCGGGGCAAACAGGTGTTCAACGAGACGGGTTGTGTCGCCTGCCATACCCCGGCCTTTGTCACCCACCGGCTGGAGGATCGTCCCGAGCACAGTTTCCAACTGATCTGGCCCTATACCGACATGTTGCTGCATGACATGGGCGAGGGGCTGGCCGACAACCGCCCCGAAGGCCGCGCCACCGGGCACGAATGGCGCACGCCGCCGCTCTGGGGGATTGGCCTGACCGAGCAGGTCTCGGGCCACACCCGGTTCCTGCATGACGGGCGCGCGCGGTCGCTGCTTGAAGCGGTGCTGTGGCATGGTGGCGAGGCGCAGGCCCAGCGGGATGCGGTGATCGAGATGCCCAAACGTGACCGTGACGCCCTGATCCGATTTCTGGAGAGCCTGTAGATGATGCGTATCCTTGCCCTGTGCCTGATGGCCCTGCCCGGCGCGACCCTAGCTCAGACGCCTGTGCGGCAGGTGGTCGATGGCCATATCCTGCCAGGGTTTCAGACGCTGGCGCAGCGGACCGAGGAGCTGAAAGCAGCAAGCGCTGAGGGCTGCACGGGTCTTGAAGCTCCCTATCACGACACGTTTGATGCCTGGATGGGCGTGTCACATCTGCGCTTTGGCCCGACCGAGACGCAGGATCGCGCCTTTGCCATCGCCTTCTGGCCTGACACCAAAGGGTTCACGCCCAAATCACTGTCTGCGCTGATAGCGGATCAGGACCCGGCTGTGAAAAACCCGGCGGAATTTGGTGAGGTGTCCGTCGCCGCGCGCGGCCTCTTTGCGTTGGAATTTCTACTGTATGACGCGCAGCTTTCGGCCGCGGGGGATGAGGCCTATCGCTGCGATTTGATCCGAGCAATAGCCGAAGACATGGACCGGATCGTGGTCGACATCCTGTCTGACTGGACACCACATTATGCCGCGCTGCTGACCGCGCCCGGCCCCGACAGTCGCTATCGCAGCGACGAGGAAGCGGCGCAGGAACTGTTCAAAGCGCTCACGACGGGGTTGCAATTTACCAGTGATACGCGCCTGGGACGCCCGATGGGCAGTTTCGACAAGCCGCGCCCGAACCGCGCCGAAGCCCGCCGCTCGGAGCGGTCGCTGCGCAACGTGATCCTGTCGCTGGCAGCGCTGCGCGATCTGGCGACGCTGCTCTCGCAGGGGCATCCGGGGACGGCAGCGGAGCTTGATGCCGCATTCGACCGCAGCATTGGCCTGGCCAAACGGTTGGAGGACCCGGTTTTCGCTGGTGTTGCCACGCCGCAGGGTCGGTTCCGGGTCGAGGCGCTGCAAAACAGTATCGACGAAATCCGCGCAATCACCGCAACCCAGCTTGGCCCGCAACTTGGCGTCGCGGCGGGGTTCAATTCGCTGGACGGAGATTGAGATGACCACACGGCGCCGCTTTCTAGCCGGTCTCGCGGCAACAAGCGCATTGCCCGCCGCCGGCTGGGCCGAGGCGGGTGCACCGGACTATCTGGCCGCCGCCCTGTTTCCCGATGGCTCCTATCGGCTGGCCGGGCTGCGTGCCTCGGGTGAGATGGTCTTTGACCTGCCCCTGCCTGGCAGGGGCCATGCCGCGGCCGCCCATCCTGTGCAGCCCGAAGCCGTGGCGTTTGCCCGCAGACCGGGCCGGTTTGCACTGGTGATCGATTGTCTGACAGGTCAGCGCATCGCCACGCTAGACGCACCCGAGGGGCGGCATTTCTACGGCCATGGCGTGTTTTCGCGCGATGGCCGGACGTTGTTCACCACCGAGAACGACTATGATGCGGGGCAGGGGGTGATCGGGCTCTGGGATGCCACGCGGGCGTATGCGCGGATTGGCGAGATGTCCTCGGGCGGGGTCGGGCCGCATGACATGATACTGATGCCCGATGGCGAAACACTGGCCATCGCCAATGGCGGCATCGAGACCCATCCCGATACCGGCCGCGCCAAACTGAACCTGCCTTTCATGGAGCCAAACCTGAGCTATATGACGCTGGAGGGCCGCCTGCTGGAACAGGTCGCGCCGCCGCCGGGGCAGCACAAGAACTCCATCCGCCATCTGGCACTGCGCGGCGATGGGCTGCTGGGCTTTGCGATGCAATGGCAGGGTGAGACAACCAAGCATCCGCCCCTGCTGGGCTTGCACCGGCGCGGCTCCGACCCGGTGTTCCTGGCCGCGCCCGAGGCGCAGCAGGCGCAGACCCAAGGTTATGCGGGCAGCATTGCCTTTTCACACGATGGCACGCGGGTGGGGATTACCGCGCCGCGCGGCGGCGCTCTGCATGTGTTCGATGCGGATGGTCACAGTTTTGCCGGGGCGCATGAGATTGAGGATGTCTGCGGCCTCGGCGCGGGGCCATCGGGGTTTTTCTTCACCGCCGGGACCGGCCTGACCGGACGGCTGGGGCAGGGGCGGCCTGCTGGACTGGTGCATTCGGGGTGCCAATGGGACAATCATCTGGTTCCGCTGGCTTGAGCAGCGGAGCCATTGCGGGCGGATCAGATACAATTGCCGTTCAGCTGGTCATGGGAACCTCGGCGCACAAGCTGACACGTCATCTGTGCGCGTTGGGACGGGCAGGCATTTTGACGCGCTCGTACGCGGATCCGCCCTCGATAAGTTATCGGCTGGGGAAGCGGAGCCTGGGTTTCCGGCTACGCAAACTTGCCAAGGCCACGATCCAGCCTCTAGGTTAGGGGCAGTTCCCTTTCTTTTAAGACAATCACAAGAGGTATTGCCATGGCATCAGAGCATTGGACGGTCGGGTCATACCTTGCGCGGCGCTTGCAGGAGGCTGGAATCAGCGACTATTTCGCAGTGCCTGGGGATTACAATCTGGTGCTGCTCGATGAGTTGCTGGGCAATCCGGACCTGCGGATGATCAGTTGCTGTAACGAGTTGAACGCAGGCTACGCTGCCGATGGCTATGCGCGTGCAACCGGTGGCCCCTCAGCGGCGGTGGTCACCTTCTCGGTGGGCGGGCTGAGCCTGCTGAATGCGGTGGCGGGGGCCTATGCCGAAGACCTGCCGATGATCGCCATTTCCGGCGGCCCCAACACCAATTCCGAGGCCGAGTGGGAATATCTGCATCACACTCTGGGCGAGGTCGATTACGGCTATCAGCGCGAGATTTTCGACCGGGTCACCGCCGAGGCGGTGCGCATCCATCACCCCTCGCTTGCCCCGGTAGCGATCGACCGGGCCATCGACACCGCGATGCTGCGCCGCAAGCCGGTGTATATCGAGATCGCCTCGAATATCGCAAATGCGCCCACCTCTGCGCCGATTGCCCGCAGCTTTGCCCGGCAGGTCACCAGTGATCCGAGTTCACTGGCCGCCGCCGTCGATCACGCGGCCACGGTTCTGAATGCCGCCGCACGCCCGGTCTTGATCGCGGGCAGCAAGACCCGCGCGGCGCGAGCGGAACCGGCCCTGCGCGCCCTGGCCGATGCTTGCGGCTATGCGCAGGCGGCAATGCCCAATGCCAAGAGCTTTCTTTCCGAGGCGCACGAGAATTACATGGGCATCTACTGGGGCCCGGTCAGTACGCCGGGTTGCGGTGAGATCGTCGATGCCGCCGACGCGCTGCTTTTTGCCGGGCCGGTCTTTACCGATTACACCACAACGGGTCATCAGCTTGGGTTCGAAACGTCCAAGGCGGTGATTGCGCATCCCATCTCGGTCCAGTTGGGCGAGACAAGGTACAGCAATGTGCGCATGGACGAGTTTCTGGAAGCGCTGAGCGGTAGGCTGACCCCGAGTGACGGCGCGGTCAAAGCCTTTGAGCGGGTCCGCACCCCGCGCCATGTACCTGCGCCCGGCGTGGCCGAGACGCCGTTGACCGTACGCCAGCTTTTCGCGCGGATCGAGAGCCTGCTGGAAGGCGACAGCACCCTGCTGGTCGAAACAGGCGATTCCTGGTTCAACGGCATGGATGTTGCGTTGCCCGACGGGGCGCGGTTCGAGATCCAGATGCAATATGGCTCAATCGGCTGGTCGGTCGGTGCAACGCTGGGCTATGCACTTGGCAAAAGCGGTGGTCGGTTGATTTCCTGCATCGGTGACGGTTCGTTCCAGCTAACCGCGCAGGAAATCTCGACCATGATCCGCTATGATGCAAACCCGATCATCTTTCTTATTAACAATGGCGGCTACACGATCGAGGTGGAAATTCATGATGGCCCCTATAACACGATCAAGAACTGGGACTATTCCCGGCTGATCGAGGTGTTTAGCGCAGGCGAGGGCAAAGCCTGGGGGACACGGGCAACCACCGAGGGCGAGTTGGATGAAGCGGTCGCCGAGGCGCAGAGTCGGGACGGTTTGTGCTTCATCGAAGTGGCGATCGACCGCGACGATTGCAATGTCAACCTGCTGCGCTGGGGCAATCAGGTGGCGCGCAACAATGGACGCCCCAATCGCTGCAGGTAAAGTCATGGGCCGCAGAGGTTTGCGCATTATCTGGATCTTGATCGGCCAGCTTGCCGTGCTTTCGCCCGCCCTGGCGGCGCCCTATCCCGAGAATCCGATGGTGTTCGAACTTGACATCCCGTTGATCTCGCCCTCGGAAGGCGGGTTGTTTGCCCATGACCTGACAGGGGATGGCAATATGGATTTCCTCATAACGGCGCCGGGCCATATAGCGGCCTATTCGAACAAGGGCGCGCCACTCTGGCAGATACAGGACAACATCAACCTGGGTCAAAGCGCACAGGGGTTTCCGTTTCCGGGAAGCCATGGACCGGGAGCGATTGCAGGTGACATGGATGGGGACGGTGCCGAGGAACTGGCCTATCTGCGGCCCGATGGCACGTTGGTCATCCGCGAAGGCGGGACCGGTCAAATCAAACGGAGCTATGACTTTCCGGGGGCGCAGGGATTGGCGATCGCCGATTTTCGCGGCACCGGTGATCGCGATGCGGTGCTGCAATACTCGCAAAACGAATTGCGGGCTATCAGCTTGGAATCCGGTGAAACGCTTTGGCATGTAACCGATTGGCAGGGGGTGGAGCACGGCATCGTTCGGGTGCTGGACCTGGATGGCGATGGTCGCGACGAAGTGCTGGGGCCGATCCTGCTGGACTCCAGGGGACAGGTGCTGCGCTCTGCAGCGCGTGAGGGCACCAAGATGAACAGTTTCGACAGTCTTGCGGTGGGTGATATATTGGCCGCGCCGGGGTTGGAGATTGCGCTGGCAGAACAGCATGGCAATGATGAAACGATCGTGATGGGTGTCACTGGCCCGGGCTGGTGGCGGCATCATGAACCGGGTGGCATCTGGGCCATTGGCGAATGCCGCCGCAGGGAAGACCCCGATAAGTTGGCGGTGGGCGAGTTCGATCCGGATCAACCCGGCCAGGAGGTCTTTGCCCGTTCCTCCTGCGGCAACCATCCATGGGTGATGGCCGGGGACGGCACTGTGATCGCGTCTTGGTCGGTAAGCGACACCGCTCCGCCGGGCTGGTGTCATGTGGGCGATTGCCGCGCCGACCCGGAGGCGAATTTCCTCCAGCGGCTGAACGACCGTATCAAGGTGGACCTGCGCGGCGGGCGCAGCCCGCGCCGCGGTGAATACGGGATCGACCTTGTGCGCCCGGTGCATTGGGACGGGACCGGGCGGCAGCTGTTGTTTGTGACCGAGCGCCATATCGACGGCCAAATCGCGCTGGTGGATGCGCTTACAGGCGATTTCCTGCGGGTCTGGCCGACCGAGGCAGCGCGGACCTACGCGGCCGACGTGACCGGAGATGCAAGGGAAGAGCTTATCGTGCTGGAAGCCCGTCCCGAGGGGTCGGCACTTAAGATATTCTGGAACGACGAACCTGCCGAAATTGTGACGCAAGACCGGCTGTGGCAGGACCGCGCGTATCGCCGGGGGCGGCAGAATTGGAATTATTACTCGCCCTGAGGCCGGCACTTGGTGATTGCGAATTTTCAGGAATGTCTTCGTGTGGACTGCATGGGCATAGAAAGAGATACCGGAACAGATTCGGCTCCAACTTGTCCACGTACCCCGTTTCCCTCGCGCGTTTTTGTTGCGACATCGGCCCCAAGCGAAAGGCTTCCCGGACTTGGTTTCCAGATGCGGCATGCGCGTTTGTGCTGATGTCGGCAACGGCGCAGTAGCGAGAGCAGGACAATGCGGGTCGATCATCAATTTGTTCGTGCTTGGCATGCCGATGCTGGGCTTTTTGATGCGGACCGTTCAGGCGGTGGGCGACCTCGCCTCTAGCCTGCGCGACCTGAATGGCTGACCGGGTCGGTGCACCGGCCTTGCAATCGCCGGAGATCGCCGCTCTGCCACCCGCCAGTTGAGCTGAGTCTTGGGTTTGTTTCTGTCGACTTCCCCTGTCGCTGCGGGACCAGATCGTGCTGCTTGATAGCAGGCTTCATGCGGTGGCGAATCTCGGCCGCGACGGCGACCCTGCAACAGGCAAACATGTCTCGGCGCCTGAAAAGAGGTTTGATGTAAACACAGCGATTGGACGCCCCCTATCTTCTTCAGGACAATGAGATCAGCATCTCGCAAACCGGTTTCGGATCATAGCGGTCCATGAGGTCGGGGCCGGAAAGCGCCAGGGGCAGGCAGGGAATGGCGAACCGCGCTTCGACCTCTTGTCGCTGGTCCGCAGGCGTGGCCTCGGTATCGCAGATCACAGCGGAGAGCAGCGTCTGGATCGGGCAGTCGGCGCCCGCATCGGTGCGCAGGCAAGCCAAGAGGGTGGCGACCTGATCGGGCAGGGTCATCCCGAGGCACTCGGGGTCGTGGCCAAGGCTGGGCAGGTAAATCTTGGGCACATCCCGCGCCGCGATTGCCCGTCCTGTCCCGTGAGGCAGCAGATTGGCCAACACGCTGGTATAGAAGCTGCCGGGGGGATAGCAGATCAGGTCTGCGCGGTCGATCAGGCGGCGGTTGCGTTTGGGCAGCGGCACCGAATTCGCGGCAAGGCGCATGCCGCCACGGGTCAGGAACAGCTCCCGGATAGGCGCCGTGATGGGCGCGGTTTCCTTGCCGGTCAGGTCTCGCTGGCCGAGTACGATCTGACCATCTTCCAGCTCCGCTCCCAGACCCAGCGTGTCATCGACGATCGCCCGCACCGTGCCGCGCACATCGACCATTTTGGACATCAGAAACAGCACCGGTTCCAGCGCGCGATCATGGCTCAGGTAACCGCCTGCAAGGATGAGATTGCCGGTGCTGGCCCCGGACAAATCGAAACCGTCGGGGCGGTGTTCGGCGAAGCTGCGTAGCTGTGACAGGATCAGACGGCGCATAGGTTGGGTAATGGCGCGCATCAGCCGATGCTCACCGGAGAGCAGCGCGCGGAATTCCTCCTCTTGCGCCGTGGCGCCAGCGTCCAGGGGAAAGCGGTAACTGAACAGGCGGAAGATGTCGGGCTGACCCAGCTCTGTCTCGTCGGCCAGTGCCATCAAGCGACTGCGCAGGTCCCCTACGGCGGGCATGTCAAAGGCCTGCCGCAGCACCTGCGAACTGCCGCCGCTGTCGAACGGCGTGATCAGGTGGATCGAGTTATGGGTATAGAGCTTGAGCCGTCGTGCAATGTCGTTGAGCGCGCTGCCGCCGCTGAGAAACAGCAACCGCGGCCCCAGATGGGGCAGGCTTCTGGCGCGCGCTACACGCAGCGGGTCCGGGATATCGGCGCTGCGCGAGATCAACAGATCTGACACCGGCAAAATTCTCCCACATGTTCACATTCGGCTATAGCAGCAGGTGGCAATAGCGGCCAGTATTGGCACTACTCAGCGCAGCCAGCGTCCAACCAGGGGCGCGCCGATGATCACCGTGATCAGCCGGGTCAGGTGGTGGGTGACCACATAGGCCACATCCGCCCCGGCAATCAGTGCGATCACGGCCATTTCAGCCTGCCCGCCGGGAGAGAAGGCCAGGATAGCGTCGACCGGGTCCGACAGGCCCAGCAGGATCACGATCTCCATGAAAATCACGGACAGCAAAGCCAAGACCAGCGTGAACCCGAGTGCAGCGACAACGATCCGGCGCAGTTCTGCCACCGTCAGCCCGACATAGCGGACACCCACCACGATGCCGATGAAGAACTGCGCGACCAGGATCGCCTCGGCCGGGGGGCGCTGGTCGATCAGCCCGGCAAGGCTGGCGATGGTGGTCAGGATCATCGGGCCGAGAATGGCCGCGCCGAACATTCCGATGGCGGCCGCGATGCGCCATCCGGCGATGGCGATGACGGCCATCAGGATCAATTGCTGATAGGGCACATCGGCCAGCGGCTTGCCGGGCGGGTTCGATAGGTCCAGATCGAAGATCTCAGTCAGAAACAATGGCAGCAGGCTGACGATAACCAGAACGCGGGTGGCGTGGACCAGGCTCAGAACCCGGGCCGAGCCGCCCGCTTCTTCGCCAAAGACCAGCATGTCCTGCAATCCGCCGGGCATCGCGGCGTAATAGCTTGTGGCGGGGTCAAAACCCCAGAGCTTGCGAAAATACGGATAGCCAATCAGCCCGATCAGCAGGATGAAAGGCGGGATCAGAGCGATGGATGCGGCCATATCGGGCAGCCGTGCCACGACAGCGGGCGTGATAGAAGCCCCCACCGCTACGCCCAGGATCGTGCGCATCCCGGCGCAGATCCGCTCCGGTGCGCGCAGATCGACCCCCAGAAGTGCTGCGGCCAGACAGGCGAACATTGGCCCCAACAGCCAGGGCAGGGGCAGGCCGATCCCGATAAAGATGGCGACACCGATAAGTGCTATGACAAGCGTACGCAGGATGGGGGATGTCATGGCGATCTCGGCATGATGAGCTAATATTTGTATACTGTTGCATACCAAATTGTGCAAGCCGAAAACCTGTCGGTTCAAAGCCTATCGCGAACCTGTGCCCATGCGTCAAGGATGGCCATTGCGACCGGGTTGGCATCGGGCACGGCGGTGGCCTCACAGATCACCGAAAGACGCAGGACCCATTGGTCGCGCCATTTGGCACCGCCTGCGAACAAGGCGCCCTGCTCGCGCAGGGTTTCAATGACCTGCTCGGTGGCCAGGTCGCAGCCCGTGCCCGCGCCAAAGCGCAGGATGATCTGGTTGAGGTTAACGTCGTTCAAGATCGTGATGCCTGGCTGACTCGTCAAAAGGTCAGCGATCTGGCGGGCAATTTCGCAGTGTCGCGCCACCATGTCCGCGACGCCCTGTCGGCCCAGGCTGCGCAGCATTGCATAAGTCGGCACGCCGCGCGCGCGGCGTGACAGTTCGGGCACCAGAAACGAGGGGATCCTGTCATGCGCGACGCGCTCGGGCAGATAGCTTGCATCGATGCCCATCGCGGCTTCCAATGCGGTACGGTCGCGCACGATGGCATATCCGCTGTCAAACGGGGTTTGCAGCCATTTATGCCCGTCCACGGCCCAGGATTGCGCGCGCGCGATGCCGTGGGTCAGGGCTCGGTAGTCCGGATGCGCTCGCGCCCAGAGGCCAAAGGCCGCATCCACATGCAGCCAGGCGTCATGCTTGGCTGCGATATCGGCAATCGGGTCAAACGAGTCGAAAGCGCCGGTATTGATCTGACCGGCTTGTGCGATGATCACTGCCGGGCCGGGCTGCTGCGCCATCTGCCTCGCCAGATCACTTGGGTCCATCCGGCCTTGATCGTCGGTGGCGATCCGCTGCACCCTGCGGCGGCCAAAGCCCAGATATCCCAGCGCCGAAAAAACCGAGGTATGGGCGTCGTCACCCAGAAACACCGAAACCGGCGGCGCTCCGAACAACCCGTCCTGATCGGGGTCCCAGCCGTGTCGGCGCAATAGCGCGCCGCGCGCCGCCGCAAGGGCGGTGAAGTTGCCCACCGTCGCGCCAGTGACAAAACCCACCGCCGCTTCGCGCGGCAGGTCGAGAATGTCGAGCAGCCAACGTTCGGCCACCTGCTCCAGCGCCGACACTGTGGGCGAGCTGGTGTGAAAGGCGGCGTTCTGACCCCAGGCGCTGACCAGCCAGTCTGCGGCCACCCCCACCGGGGCCGAGCCGCCCAGCACCCAGCCGAAAAAGCGCGGATGCGCCATCGGCGTCAGGCCCTGCGTGGCGGTTTCGGCCAGATCGCGGATGACATCCGCGCCCGGTTCTCCGATCTCGGGAAGGGGCGCGTCATAGAGGGCGAGCATCTGCGCGTAATCGCGTACCGCATTGCATGGGGCGTCAGGCAGACCCTGTCGATAGGACAGGGCCTGCGCGCAGGCCAGCTCCAGTTCTGCGAGAGGGACGGACATGTCAGGGCATGTGATAACCGGGGGTCGAGGTCGAAATTTCGATCTCTTCCTCGGTCATCTCCTCGGCGATGTCGTCAAAAAGCGGGGTCGACAGATAACGCTCGCCGGTGTCGGGTAACATGCAAAGGATGGTCGAGCCCGGCTCGGCCTTTTCGGCCACTTCCATGGCAATGGCAAAGCTGGCCCCGCCGGAGACACCGGTCAGGATGCCCTCTTGTGCTGCCAGTTTCTTGGCCCATTCCACACCCACCATGCCTGCGACGGGGCGCAGGTCCTGGTAGTAGCCGCCATCAATGGCCTCCTGCAGAACGGCGGGGATGAAATCGGGGGTCCAGCCCTGGATCGGATGAGGCTCAAAGGCCGGGTGGCTGGCAGCGGGAGCATCGTCGGCACCCCGTTCCTGCACGTGACCGCTGCCGATCAGTTGCGCGTTGGCGGGTTCGGACAGGATGATCTTTGTCTCGGGACGCGCCTCGCGCAGCACCCGGCCCACGCCTGCGACCGTGCCGCCTGTGCCATAACCGGTGACAAAATAGTCCAGTCGCTTGCCGTCGAAGTCGTTCAGGATTTCCTGCGCGGTCGTGGCGGCGTGAATGTCGGCATTGGCCTGAGTCTCGAACTGACGGGCCAGCAACCAGCCGTGTTTTTCGGCCAGTTCCACCGCCTTGCGGTACATCCCAAAGCCCTTTTCAGCGCGCGGCGTCAGAATTACTTTGGCCCCCAGCATCCGCATCAGTTTACGCCGCTCGACCGAGAAACTGTCGGCCATGGTGACCACCAGCGGATAGCCCTTCTGGGCGCAGACCATCGCCAGCCCGATGCCGGTATTGCCGCTGGTCGCCTCGACCACGGTCTGGCCGGGTTTCAGCGCGCCGCTGCGTTCGGCGGCCTCAATGATGTTGATCGCCAACCGGTCCTTGACCGAGCCTGCCGGATTGAACGCCTCGAACTTAACGTACATATCGACATGGTCGGGGGCGATATTGTTGACCCGAATGGCAGGTGTGTTGCCGATCGTGTCCAGCACACTGTCATAGGTGTGGCCGTGGCCCTTGGTGGTTCTGACGGTTTCGGTGGTCATAATGCGCCCCTTCTTTGGCTTTCAATAAATTTCTAAACGGGTCCGCGTCTGACGTCCCGAGGCCCGGTTTGTTGCTCCAAGCTATGCGCAGATAGCGGCGATGTCTTGAGGGCCGTCTGGGGAAAGCTTGAGGAAACGTGGAAAATTCCGATGGCAGGCCTGGTTATTCGATCCCGTGTTTGCGCAGCGCCTCGGCGATCCGTGCCCGATAGGTCTCGTCGCGAAACGGGAAGGATCGGAAGAACTGCGCTTGTGTAATTTCCTGCCGTTGGCTCAGCAACCGTTCGGCGCGGACGGAGGCAACACTGGGTTTGCCCGCCATTTCATTGAGCGCCACCGCAATCGCCTGGATCAGGTAATGCGCGCCGGGCGCATTGGCCGAACGTTCGATCCATTTGGCCGCTTCATAGTCACGGTTCTGTTGCGACAGGCTGATCGCCCGGGTGCCCAACATGGCATAGAGCATCGGGTCCAGCGGGCTAAGCGTGCGCGCCTCATCCGACAGGCGGCGGCCGGTTTCGCTGGCGCCGGACACGATCTCGGTCCAGGCGCGCGCATAGAGGCCCTGCGCGAAACTGGGGCTGAGCGAGGTAGCGCGGTCCAGCCAGCTTTGCGCGCCCGACAGCTCATCAATCAGCCAGAGCGAGCGGCCCATGTTGAAATTGGTGAACGGGTCCATCGGGTCCAACTCGATCCCGCGCTCAGCAGCACTGCGCGCGGCGTTCACCGCAATATCGCGGTCGCTGCCGTAATGCATGAAGGCAGTCTTGAAATGGGCAAAGGACAGCGCGGCATGAGCGCGGGCAAAGCCGGGGTCCATCGCAATGGCCTTTTCGAAATGGGCCATGGCGCGGGCATTGTCGTCCTGATCAAAACGGTAGAGCGATTGCAGGCCCAGATGATAGGTCGCCCAGACATCTATATTTTCGGGCGATTGCAGCCGCGCCTTGGCGGCCTCGCTGAGCGGGATCTGCATTTCGACCGCAAAGATCACCTGCGCCACGATGGTTTCGCGGATCTGGTGCACATCATCCAGCGCGGACTGGAACCGCTCCGCCCAGATCACCTGACCGTCCGAGGTTTCGGCCAGTTCCACGCTGATGCAGACCTGCCGCCCGATCATCTCGACCGAGCCGGTCAGGCAGTAACGCACACCCAGTTTGGCCCTGATCTCATCCAGATTGCCGTGGTTTGACCGGAACCGGAAGGACGAGCCGCGCGCGATCACCGAAATCCAGCGCAGCCGCGAAATGGCGGCGATCAGTTCATGGGGGATCGCCTCGCCAAGCGTGGCGGCGGTCATGTCACCGCCCAATACATCAAAAGGCAGGATTGCAAGAGAAGGGTGACGCGAGGCCTGGGTCCAGTCCTCGTCAGGCTGGTCCAGGTCGGTCTGGGTGTTCGGTTGCGTTGTGGTCGGGGCGGGCTCGATTTCGGCGATCCAGCGCAGGCCCTTCCCATGCACCGTCTTGATCGCCGCCTGCAGCGTGCCGGAATCCCCCACCGCGCGGCGGGCGGATTTGATACAGGTCGACAGCGCCGCATCCGACACCGCCCGCCCGTCCCAGAGCACATCAAACAGCTCATCCTTGCCGACCAGCCTGTCACGATGTTCGATCAGGTGCTGGATCAGCGCCAGTGCCAGTGGTTCAGCCTCGACAAGCGCATCGCCGCGGCGCAATTCCTGCCGCGCGATATCAAATGAAAACGCCCCAAACCGATAAATCATCGCCAGATCATAACAGCAAATACAGTTCTGTCTAAATCCTGTGCCGCTCAGTCGAAGACATGGCCATGCTGGTATTGTTCATCCTGCCCGGCGGCGGCCGTCAGGGCGGCAACATTGTCCTTGGTGAAGAAGCCATCATATTTGTGGCAGCGCTCGATATATTCGGTGATCAGCAACGTGTAGCGCGAATGCTTCGAGAAGATCTGTTTCAGGTTTGGATCGTCTTTGCATTCGCCCACCACATGCGCCAGAAACGGCACGCCTTTGTCCTTTAGCGTGTTGACCACGAAATCGACGTTCTTTTCGCCGCCCGCATGGTCGCCATCCTTGATCTCGACCGCCATGTGATGCAGGCGACGCCCGAAATTGCGCACGAAATCCTCGGTCGGCATCGGCAGCCGGTCAAATGAATTGACGAAGGAGGGCGTGTTGTTGGCGGTGAAGACCTTGGCAGGCGATTTCTTGTCGTCATCCACATGCGGGTTGCGGTTGACATTGGTGGACGAGTTCATGTCCGAGATATTGTAGGCCCCCCAGAAATAGTATGGCACCATGGTCAGGAATTCGAGGATCGCGTCCTCGCGCTCTCCGGCCAGAATACGGGTGGCCATATGATCCAGCCCCAGCATCAGCGGCGAGATATTGCTGTCCGCGCCAAAGGCGGCGGCCTGATCCAGACGGGCGCGTTCCTCGGCGCTCAACTCGATCACATCGCCGAGGCCCAGGGAATTGGGATTGTTGAAATCCAGGTTGGAATATCCCACCCGATTGGCGGTGAAATCCGAGGGCGTGGTGAACAGGAACCCGTTGCCGGTATAAAACGGGTTTTCCGTGTCGCCCGCATATTCGAACCGCATGTTCTGATCCTCCAGCGTGTCACGCAGGAATTTCAGATCACTCGCCGCATAGATTTCGCCCACATACCGGGTCTGCGGCATCTTGCGCGCCAGCGGGTACATGCGGTTGATGCGGGGAATGAAATCCTCGAACGCATCGCTGAGCGGCGCCATCAGGATCAGGGCTGGATAGTCGGGATGCGAATGCAGCACCGAGAAGCGATGCGTGCGGCCCAGATAGCTGGCGGTATGCCGGTAAGGCGTCATGACATAGAGCTCGACAATGGTGTCCAGTATCGCGTCCGGCTCGACCTGCTGCACCACGGCGCGCATATTGCCGACCTGATCGGCAATGCCGGAGGATTGGCGGCGTTCGTAGATGCGCGGCAGGTACTCGGTAAAGAAGTCCGAGTTCTTTTTGTCTCCACGGGGCTGATAGCTCATCAGGTCGAATGTCATCATGCGTCTCCGGTTGCGAAGTCTGTGTAGTGCGGGGTCCAGAATTTGGCTGCGATCGCTGCCTGCAGCTCGTCTTTGGTTGTTTGCGGGGCAACGCCATCGGCCTGTGCGGTCAGCCCCACAGCCAGTGCGATCTGACGGCTGACATCGCGGATATCGGACACATCCGGCAGCAGGCTGGCGCGGCGGTCGGCCTGTGCGGGCGAGAGCGCTGCCAGAGCCTCGGCGGCGGCGATGAACATGGTTTCGGTCACTCGCGTCGCGCCTGCGGCCAGCACGCCCAGCCCCATTCCGGGGAAGATGTACGAGTTGTTGCATTGGGCGATGTGATGGCTGTCACCCTTGTAACTGACCGGGTCGAAAGGGCTGCCGGTGGCGACAATGGCTTTGCCGTCGGACCAATGGATGATCTGTTCCGGCGTCGCCTCGATCCGCGAGGTCGGGTTCGACAGCGGTAGCACGATGGGATGATCGCAGCTTGCGGCCATGGTACGAATGATCTCTTCGGTGAAAAGTCCGGCCTGACCGCTGACACCGACCAGAATGTTGGGTTTGGCCTGGGTGATCACGTCGAGCAAGGAAATGTCGCCTTCCGCCCATCCGCTCACTTTGGCGGTGGGCTGCACCAGCGTTTGCTGGAAGGGCAGCAGCCCCGTCATCGCGTCGGTGATCAACCCGTGCCGGTCGACCATATAGACCCGGTCGCGAGCATCCGCCTCGGACAACCCTTGCTTGACCATCAGCTTGATCAGTTCCTCGGCGATTCCCGCCCCGGCCGATCCGGCACCCAGAAAGGCGATGCGCGATTCCTTGAGCGGCACCCCGGTCACATTGGCTGCGGCCAGCAGCGTGCCTGCGGTGACGGCAGCGGTGCCCTGAATGTCATCGTTGAAGGTGCAAAGCTGGTCACGATACTTGGCCAACAGAGGCGCGGCGTGCTGCTGGGCAAAATCCTCGAACTGCAGCAGCACATGCGGCCATTTCCGTTTCACCGCCTGCACGAAGAGATCGACGAACTCAAAATACTCCTCACCCGAAACCCGTTCATGTCGCCAGCCGATATACAGCGGATCGTCCAGACGTTCCTGATTGTTGGTGCCGGGATCGAGCAGGATCGGCAATGTCACCGCCGGATCGACACCACCGGCACCGGAATAGAGCGAGAGCTTGCCGATCGGGATGCCCATGCCGCCCGCGCCCTGATCGCCCAGCCCCAGAATGCGCTCGCCATCGGTGACCACGATTGCCTGCACATCGGATATGATGGCGTTGTCGAGGATCTGTTCCATCTGATCGCGCTTGGGGTAGGGGATGATAAGCCCGCGTGGATGGCGGTAGATCTCGCTGAACTGTTTGCAGGCATCACCTACCACCGGTGTATAGATGATCGGCATCATCTCGGGCAGGTGACGGATCAGCAGGGCATAGAACAGGGTTTCGTTATCATCCTGCAGGTTGCGCAGATATATATGTTGCTCGATTGGCGAGGTCTGGGAGAGGAACGCGGCATAGGCGCGGTCGATCTGTTCGTCCAGCGTCTCGATATGCGGTGGCAGCAGTCCGGTGAGGCCAAGTTGGTCGCGTTCCGCCTGCGAAAAGGCGGTTCCCTTGTTCAGCAGGGGGTTGGCCAGATAGTGCAGATTGGCGGGGCCGGTCTGTGTCATCTCGGGGTCTCCTGACGTAAACATCGCCTTGCGTGTGATACACCATGCACATCGCGGGTGCGTTGGGGAAGCTTGGAGTGCACTCAAAAACCAGCTATTTTGCGGGTTTAGCTGTCGCAGGCATGCGCGATAGCCGTACGGCATGAGAAGGAGCGGTGCGATGTCCGGGCAAGCACAGACCCGCAGGTTTTTCGAGGTGATCGGCGAGGATTCTGCCTGCAGGCTCAGCCCCTATTGTTGGCGAATCCGGATGGCACTGGCCCATAAGCGGCTGGAATATGACCTCCAGCCCTGGCACATCACCGAAAAGGACCGTATCGCCGCCTCCGGTGGCATAACCGCGCCGGTCCTTGTGGAGGACGGGCAGTGGGTGCGCGACAGCTGGCAGATCGCGCTTTATCTTGATGAGGCCCACCCTGAACACCCGCTGATGCCCGGTCCCGCTGCCCTGTCGCGCTGCCGGTTCCTGAACAGCTGGGCCGACAGCGCGCTGCATCCGGCGCTGTTTCGCGCGGTGATCGCCGAACAGTTCCCGCTGACCGCCGAGATCGACAAATCCTATTACCGGGAACGCACATTGACCAAGTTCGGCCAAAGCGTCGAGGAGATCGGTGCAAACCCCGAGCCCGCAGCCGCGCAGGTCTGCGCGGCACTGGCCCCGGTGGAGGATGCCCTGTCGCTCGCGCCGTATCTGGGCGGCGATGCGCCCGACTACGGCGACTATATCCTGTTTGGCACGTTCCAATGGGCGCGGGTGGTCAGTCAGCGCCACTTCTGGACGGAAGGATCGGCGCTGGAGCGCTGGTTCGGCACGCTTTTGGATGCCTTTGACGGCATGGGCCGAGCACAGCCGCCACGCGCCCATTGGGACCTGCCGCCGCTTACCTGAGCAGGGCCGCGCGGTTGTCGCTGATATGTTTGGCGGTGCGGAACACCAAAGCGGCCAGCGTCGCGGTGGGGTTCACGGCGCCGGGGGTTGGAAACAGGCTCGCGCCTGCCAGAAACAAGTTCTCGACATCATGGGTTTGCCCATAGGAATTGGTCACCGAGGTTGCCAGATCATCCCCCATGATCGTGCCGCCGATCATATGCATGGGCGCGCGCTTGCCCGCCCAAGGCTCGCTGACCCCGGCCGCCTTGAAGATCTTGAGTCCTTCGGCCTTGGCCAGACCAGAGCGTGCCGCGTTATCCTTCGGCAGGGTGTTGGTGACCTTTGCTGCGGGCAGTCCAAAGCGGTCTTTCTGGCTGTCCAGCTCGATCCGGTTTTCCGGGATGCTGGTTTCTTCGCAGAGCACGGTCATGTTGCCGTAATGCCGGGCGGCGCGGCGCATATAGTCATCCAGCGCTGCGCCATATAGCTCGGGCCGGGCCAGCGCCAGCCCCAGCAGATCGTTGGGTTTTGTGGCCTGCGCTGCCAACCAGGCGCGGCTGCCAAAGGCACCGTTTGCGGGAGTCTTGTCGTCATAGCCCTCAAGACACAGCGTATTGGCTCCCGTCACGCCCAGATAGGGCTCTGTCTCGTCCGGGAACAGCCCGTGGATTGTGGTCAGCGCATGCGAGGTGAAATGACGGCCCAGCAACCCGCTGCCATTGCCCAACCCGTCCGGGTGCTTGTCAGTGGCCGAAAGCAGCAAAAGCCGCGCGTTCCAGATCGTGTGACAGGCCGGGATCACGATTGAGGCAGGTTGCAGATGCCGCGCGCCGTCGGCGTCGAGATATTCGACACCGGTGGCGCGCCTGCCCGCCGGGTCGGTGGTGATCTTGCTGACATAAGCATGGTGGCGCAGCTTGGCTCCGGCCTTGAGCGCTTTGGGCCATTGCAGCACCAGCGGATTGGCCAGCGCGCCGATCGGGCAGCCCGCATCGCACCAGCCGTCCAGAATGCAGCCCGCCCTGCCGTCATAGCTCTGGCTGTTGACTGCCAGCGAGTTGGGCACCAGCGACAGCCCCACCGCGTCAAACCCTTTCTTCAGCGCCTGCGACTGGCGCGAGAGCGGCAGGGGCGGCATCGGGTAGGGATCGCTTTGCGGCGACCATTGATCGGTCTTTGCATCTCCCGAGACGCCAAAATAGGCCTGCGCATGGTCGTACCAGGGCCGCAGATCGTCATAGCTGATCGGCCAGTCCAGGCTTTTGCCATGCAGCGTCCTGACCCGGAAATCATCCGGGTGTAGCCGGTACCAGTTGGCATACCAGTGCAGCCCCGCACCACCCGTGCCCCAGCCCATGGCAAAATTCGCGGCGCCCACCAGATCGCCAGTCTCGATCACTTCCGGCCCTGCCCATCGCAACCGACGCGACCAGATTTGCGAGCTGACCATCTCGGACAGTTTGCGCTCGGGGCCTGCCTCCAGCACCAGAACCGAGAAGCCCGCCTCGGCCAGTTCGGCGGCCATGGTGCTGCCCGCGATGCCGGACCCGGCGATAACCACGTCTACAGGATCATGGATGTGATCACTCATGCGTTCACCATGGCTTGGGCGGGGCGATATGGGCCAGATAGGGAATGTCAAGCTGGGCAAACCCGGCCTCGGTTCCATAGACCATATCCACCGCGTCGCTGCGGGATATGAAGTAGAAGAAATTGGGGTCGGGGGTTGTCCAGGCTTCGGTCTTCGACCCGGCCGCCGCCGCCACGATCTCTGCGCTTTGTTGTGGGTCCAGCCGGGCGAAACCCATGGCGAACCTGTGCTGGCTTTCCTGTTCTATCCCGGCGATACCGCCGCGATAGAAAGGCAGCATCGCGCCGCTGTCGAGATAGCGCAGCAGCAGCATGGAGTCGCTGAACCCGCCTGAGACATTCTGGTCAACATAGCGTGCCACCCCGGCCCGCGCCGCGCCGGGTGCCAGCAGATCGCACCATTTCGACAGGGTCTCAGCCTCGGGTTCGGTGAGTGACATACGTGGGTCCCCTTCGTGGCTTTGGCCAATCACCATGCGCGGTGCCGCGCTGATCAGCGCGGCGGTGCGGAGAATATTGGCGATGAAGCGTCTGCGTTTCATCCTGTCAGTACCCCTGTACAGCGGGTTGTCCCCAGTCTAGGCGATTTCGGGGTGTTCGGTCCAATCCTGCCGTCCCCAAACGCATCGGGGCCTTGCCGGATCGCGCCTGCTACCCTCCAATGGCGAGATATCAGAGAGGTCATGCCATGCACGTCTTTGAAATTCTGTGGATCGTCCTGCTGCGGTTTCGCCCGCTGCCCCGAATCTGGGCGATTTGCCTGATTGCGGTCAATCTGGCCGCGCTGTTCTTTCTGAATACACCTTACGGCAAGTTGGCCCTATTGGCGGCGCTGATGGGCATCGCGGTGATGATGGTACTCTATACGCGGCTGGGTTTCGTGCGGCTCTTGGGCATCGGCCATGTGTTCTGGATACCGATGTTGATCTGGTTCGCGTCAGCAATGCCAGACCAGCAGGCCAATCCGGCGCTTTATTGGTGGGTGGTGATGCTGATTGCTTTCAACACCACCTCACTGGTGGTAGATGCGACAGATGTGATCCGCTACCTGCGGGGCGAGCGGGCACCGCATTATCGCTGGCCCCCGTCCTCATAGCAGTGTCTTCTGCGCAGGGTCAGTCGGCCTTGGCCCGGAAATACCCGCGCGACTGCCGCACGGGCCTTTCGACGCTAACAGCCGCCCGAATATCCGAATGGTGAATCCCGCGCCACATCTTGGCAACACCGTTGGGCTCTTTTGGGGAGCGCAGTTCCGGTTTGACCGGTTGGAAACGCGTGATAAAAATTGCTCAAGGGCGTCCGATGAACCGCTGGCGGCCATAACAGAGCGAGGCGAGGATGAGCGACGATCCCTATTCCGTGCTGGGCGTTTCGAAAGACGCCTCTGACGCCGAGATCAAGAAAGCCTACCGGCGCATCGCCAAGGAATGCCACCCGGATCTGAAACCCGGCGACGCTGAGGCCGAGGCAAAGTTCAAAGCCGCTGCCGCCGCCTATGACCTGCTCAAGGATGCCGAAAAGCGGGCGCGGTTTGATCGGGGTGAGATTGATGCCTCGGGACAGGAAAAGCCGCAGCAGCACTATTATCGCGACTATGCCGAGGCGGCGGGAAACCCCTATCGCACAGGACCCAATTTTGGTGATCAGCCGGATATGTCCGACATCTTTTCGGAATTCATGCGCGGGCGCGGCCAGAGCGGATTCGGGCAACGCGAGGCCTATGAGTTTCACGCGCCCGGCCGCAACCGCCAGTATACTCTGCAAATCTCGTTTCTGGATGCGGTCTATGGTGCCAGCCAGAAGCTGACCCTGCCCGATGGCGACCGGGTCGAGGTTAAAATCCCCGCCGGGATCACCGATGGCCAGACCATCCGGCTGCGCGGCAAGGGCGATGCCGGCATGGGTAAGGGCGCGCCGGGGGATGCCTTGGTCACAATCAGCGTCGCGCCGCATCCGCTGTTCCAGCGCGAGGGGGATGATATCCGCATCACTCTGCCGATCTCGCTCGATGAGGCGATCCTGGGCGGCAAGGTTCCCGCGCCTACGATCGACGGCAAGGTGAACGTCATGGTCCCGCCCGGCACCAGCAGCGGCCGCATGTTGCGACTACGTGGCAAGGGGGTCAGGAAACGCGGCGGTTCGGACCGGGGTGATCAACTGATCGAGCTGACCGTGACGATGCCGAAAGAGGTCGACGAAGACCTGAAACAGTTCATGGAGACGTGGCGCGATGTCCACGGCTACGATCCACGCGCGGGGATGCCGTCATGAGCCGCACCTATACCGAAACCCAACTCGTTGCGACGATCACACGGCTTACGCCCGACCGGCTGACCGAATACCTCGCGGCGGAAATCGTCATCCCGACGCAGTCCGATCAGGGACTGGTCTATCAGAGCCTTGACGTAGCGCGGCTGGAACTGGCCTGTGAATTGCACGACCAGTATGAGATGGAGGCGGATGCGCTATCAATGATGATCTCGCTCATCGACCAGATGCATGGGTTGCGCGCAGAGCTGCGAGAGGTACTCGGGGCGGTGCAAGCGCAGCCCGACCCGGTGCGTCAGACGCTGATCGAGGCGATCGGCGTGGCACGGTTCAAGCGCTAGGGCTTAGCCCGCGCGCTCCATCTCTTCGATCATCTTGCGGGCGCGTTTGCATTGCAGCTTGTCGCGCAGCGGGCTGTCAGGGTCGACATCCTTCTGGCAGACCACGCATTTATCGGCGCCCGAGATCGCGTTCAGCCCGCCACAACTGCCCTTGATGGTCTTGCCCATCAGGATCACGCCCAGCGACATGCCAACCATCACCAGCGCAAGCAGCACAAAGGCAAGAATGAAAGTGCTCATGATCCGTCTCCGTCACTGGCCCGCGAGAATCTCGGCAAAGGCGCTGCTTTGCTCGACAATATAAGGTTCGGTGCCGTCCTGTGCAGCCCTGCTGATGAAGAACACGGCAAGTTTACGCTCTTCTGCGATCTTCAGGCCCTCTTCGGCCCCAAGAACCAGCATCGCCGTGGCCCAGGCATCAGCCATCATCGCGTCGTCAGCCACCACCGTGACCGAGGTGGTGCGATGGGTGATCGGACGCCCTGTGGTGGGGTCGATGATATGCGAGTAGCGCACGCCGTCCGTTTCAAAGAAATTACGGTAATCGCCTGAGGTGGCGAGGCCGTGATTGCTGACTGGAACGATCAGTTCCAGCGCCTGCACCGCAGCATCGGGTCGTTCGATCCCGATGCGCCAGGGCTCGCCCTTGTCATTCTCGCCGCGCGTGACCAGATCGCCGCCGATCTCGACCATGTAGTTCTCGACGCCGAACCCTTCGACTGCCGCTGCAACCGCGTCGACGCCATAGCCCTTGGCGATGGCGGCCAGGTTGATTCCCACCGCTGCGTCAGATTTCGCCAGTGTGCCCGCGCCAGGGTCGAGCAGCAGCAACCGGTCCTGCCCCACATGATCGAGCGCTGCAGTGATGGCTTCATCGCTTGGCACCGGATCCTCTGGCTTGCGGGGGCCGAAGCCCCAGAGCTCGATCAGCGGCCCGAGTGTGACGTCAAACCGTCCGTTGCTTTGCGCATGCACCTCATTCGCCGCCGCAATCACCGTGGCAAATTCGGCCGACACCGCAACCGGTTGCGTGTCACCAGAGGCAGAAAAGACCGAAACTTCGGAATTCGGGTCCCAGTTCGACATCTTGGCGTTCGTGGCAGCGAGGCTTTCGGTCACCGCCACGGCCATCGCCTCCTCGTCCAGATCCTCGCCCACAATGGTGATGTTGTAGGTCGTACCCATGGTCTCGCCCGACAGGCGCACCACCTCGGACTCCTCATCGAACAGGCACCCCACAAGCGCCGCGGGCAAGAGCAGAGGGAACCATCTCAGCATGGGAAAACTCCGGTCGGATATCATGGGCGGCATATGCCAGCGGGTTCGGAGGGAGTCAAACCTTGCTCAGACCTTGAGCGGCAGAAACCCCAGCGCCAGCAGGCCAAGTGCCGCCGGGACGCCGAATAGCCAGGCGCGGCGCTGCCAGCCCGGCGCCTGATCCTTCCAGGCCAGCCGGAACCGGTGGCCGCAGACCACCACCGCAAAGACGATCAGCGCCCCGGTCACCGGTGTGAGATACAGTTCTTCGCCCATTTTCGTCGCTCCGATCCTGCGGTCTGGTGTCCCGCGTCCAAATTCCCTCTTCCGGGATCGCCATCCCGCGTTAAAGTGACATTAGAACAGAGTCACATCCGCAGAAGGAATTCAGCCTATGGCCCCAAGCTCTTACCAAGCGCCCAGCCGTGGCGACAAGGCCGATAAGAAGACCCATAGCCAATCGGTGGAGTCGAACCTGTCGCATTCGCTGACCACCGTGGCCAAATTGCTGGAGGGTAAAGGAGACGCGGTATTTTCCCTGCGCCCCAATGATACGATCAGCCATGCGGTCCAGATCCTGAAAGACAAGCATATCGGCGCATTGATGGTCACTGACCAGAACGGCAAGTTGCAAGGCATCCTGTCGGAACGCGACATCGTGCGGCGCATGGCGGAAACGCCGGGTCAGACCCTGCCGCAGGAGGTCTCGGCACTGATGACCAGCGATGTGGTGACGTGTGCGCCCGATGATGCCTTGATGGATGTGCTCAAACGCATGACCGAGGGCCGCTTCCGTCATATGCCGGTGGTCGCGGATGACAATCTGTGTGGCATGATCACCATTGGCGACGTTGTGAATTTCCGGCTCAAGGAATTGGAATACGAGGCGCTGCGCATGAAGCAGATGATCGTCGGCTGATCGTCTGACCTTGGGCGGGCGAGCCAGGAGGGGTATTTGTTTGGGGTTTTCCGCACCGGACCCCTTGCACATGTCCCGGACCTTGGCTACATCCGCCCGCAACGGGTGATTAGCTCAGTTGGTAGAGCGCTTCGTTTACACCGAAGATGTCGGGAGTTCGAGTCTCTCATCACCCACCACTGCATCACCTGCAAATACAGTGACTTGGCGTGCGTTGTCGCGCGCATGTAGTTACCACACCCGTCATCTGCTGCAAATTGGCTGCACTCACGCCCACAAACCAAGTGGAGCAAGTGAGATATGGCATCGATCAACAAACGGGCGAATGGCAAGTGGCAAGCGCAGGTCCGCATAAATGGCACAAGTCGCAGCAAGTCGTTCACAAAGCGTGCTGATGCGGTAGCGTGGGCACGCGAAACCGAATTGCAAGCCGAACGCGGGGAAATGGTGGACAAGCGGGCACTTTGCAATGTGGTGCTTGGCGACGTATTGCGACGCTACGCCGATGAAGTGTGCTCGCAGAAGCAAGCAGGCAAGAATGAGCAATACGCGCTTAACAAATTGCTGAGAGACAAGCGCATTGCTAATGCGCGGCTCGACAGATTGAGCGAGCGCATAGTGGTTACCTCTAAGGACCAACATCACGGTAGAGCTTAAATCACCAAGTGGAGACCCGCATTTGCAGGTTTTTGACAGTTCACACGAACTCGTCGCAGAGAACGACGATGACCCACACAACTCAGGGTCCTTGGATTCTAGAGCTACAATCGCCTTTCTTAGAGGCTATTACTTATTGCGCATTAGGTCGCTGCATACAGATGAAAGCTTGGCCACCCTGTCCATTGATTTGACGGAAGATCGTCAGGTGTCGGGCCGTTGACACCATCGCTCCTGGTGACCTGAGCCCCTGAATCTCCTCCAGCTTTGTGTAGAGTCCGCCCAACTAAAGGACGGACAAATGAAGACGAGGTTCTCCGACGAACAGATCATTCAGATGATCAAGGAACAGGAGGCTGGCGAGAAGACGGCTGACGTGTGC